>DASXVK010000693.1:0-9773 GCA_036504295.1 Polyangia bacterium | reverse complement strand
GGGCCGCCTTCAGCTCGGCGGCGAGGTGGAGCATGGCGTCGGTGTCCCAGATCCAGCAGGAGAGCCCGACGACGTCGGGCTCGGTCGCGAGGACCTGGGCGGCCGCGCCCGCGGCGAACCGGACCTCGCCGAGGATCAGCCGCGGGTACACGAGCGAGGTCGCGGCGGGCCGCGCGGCGCCGGGCTGGGCGTCGAGCCAGGCCTTGAGCAGCGCGATGCTGAGGTTCAGCTCCTTCACGCGGCCATCATCGTCGTCGGGACGGCGGGCCTGCGACGACACGAGAGTGAGCTTCATGGGTTCCTCATGCTAACCGACCGGCGGCGCGCGGTCACGCGCGAGGTGCGCGCCGGCCTCACGGCACCGGCTGGAAGTGCGCCGGGCACCAGCCGCACGGGAGGCACTCGCGGTCACACGCGCAGATCCGGTCGAAGGCCTCGGGCGGCTCGCGGTACGCGTGGTTGGGGTGGTCCCAGCTCTCGGCCTCGAGGTACAGGCGGCGCCGGCGGTCGATCGCCTCGAGCTCCGCCTCGCGCCCCTCGAGCTTGCCGATGTCGACCAGGCCGTCGTAGCGCGGCAGGATCGCCGGCACGACGTCCTTCTGCGCGATCTTCCAGGCCTCGTGCGTGCGCGCCGCCTGCATCGGGCACGGATGGCTGGTCACCCGCCGATCCTTGACGTCCATCAACCAGCCCACGTGCCACATGAAGGCGGGGCAGTCGGGCAGGCACAGGTCGTCGAGCACCATCTTGATGCGGAGCCCGAGCGCGCGGATCGACCGGATGTGGTCGAGCCGCTTGTTGATGTGACGGGCCAGGACGACGGCGGAGACGCCGGCGTCGTCGCGCCAGCAGCGCGCTCGCTCGGTCGAGTCGACCTGCGCCATGGTCGACACGCCGAGCGTGAGCGCCGGGAGATCGCGGTGGAGCCGGCGCGCGAAGGCGAAGTCCGCGAGCGTGACCGCCAGGTGATCGAAGCGCTCGGCGAGCCGGCCGAGCGTCCGCTCGATCTCGAGGTACTGCCGCTCGAAGACCATGAGGTTCAGGGTCACGTTGCCGGTCAAGCCGGCGCGGTTGAGCACCGCGGCCAGCTCGCCGAGCTGCGCCTCGTAGCCCGCCGGATCCGCGGGTCCGGCCCAGGTCCGGGCGGACAGCGACACGCTCCAGTGCAGCGGGAAGTACACCTCGGCGACGCCCGCGACGTGGCCGTCCAGCCACTCCGGGTACCCGGGGTCGTGGTTGTACGGCAGCGACAGCCGGATCCCCGTCTCCAGGAGCTTCACGGACGCACCTCGGCCGGGCCGCCGGCGGCGAGGCGCCGGGCGTACCAGGCCAGCACCGCGGCCACGCCCTCGGCGGGCGGCGTCCCGCCGGGGACCTCGTAGGAGAGCCCGAGCTGGCCGCGGGTGGCGACGTAGCGCACGCCGCGGCGCCGCGGCTCCAGGCGGAGCACGAGCGCCGGCGCGCCGCCCGCCGTCAGCTCGAGGCGGACGCCGTCGGCCGCGATCACCGCGCGCGCCAACGTCGCCCCGCGTCCGGCGCGCGGCCAGAGCGTCCGGCCGAAGATCCGCCAGGCCTCGGCGACGAGCGGCGGCGGCGCGGGCTGCGGCGGGCAGCGCCCCTCCTGCTGCGCGGCGAGCAGCGCGGTCGCGACGGCCTCGATCCACGGCGGGCCCTCCGGCCACGCGAGCAGCGCCGCCGTCGGCCGCACGAGCGCCGCCCCGCAGAGCGCGCCGGCCGCGGGCAGGCCGTCGAGGGGGCTCACGCGGCAGGCGGCCACCTGGCCGTCGGCGCGGCGTAGCAGCACGGCGTCCGAGAAGCCGCCGAGCACGGTGATCGCGCGCCCCGCGCCGGCGGCCGCGGGCGCGGACGCGAGGGCGCCGGCGCGGGGCGCCAGCGTCTCGACGACGAAGCGGTCCCAGGCGTGGGCGAAGGGCCGCAGCCGCTCGAGGCGCGCGAGCAGCCGCGCGGCGCCGTCCTCCTCGGGGCAGGTCGCGGCCGCCACGCTGACCACGGGCCGCGCGCCCGCCTCGTCGACGAGCAGCCGCAGCGCCTCGGACCCGTCCGCGCGCAGCGCCCGCACCTCGCGGCCGCGGGCGTCCGGCTCCGCGGCGGGCCGCGCGACCACGAGCTCGGCGGGGCCGGCGCCGGCCGCGACCGCCCGCAGCAGCGCGAGCGCCGCGTCGCCGTCCGGGGCCGGCGGCGCCGCCGGCGCGGGCAGCCCGGCGAGCGTGGCCGCGAGGGCCCGCACCGCGCCGGGTGGTCCGTCGCCCCAGGGCTCCCCGGCGGGCGCCACCGCCCAGCGCCCCGCCACGCACAGCTCCCGCCAGGCCGGCGCGGGAGCCCCGACGCGGACGCGGTGCGCGGACCCGCCGTCGTCGAGCAGGAGCGTCCCGGTCCCGAGCGGCTCCCACGTGGCCGCCCCGCCCGGCAGCCGCGCGCCCGGCGGGGCGACGTCCCAGAGCGACCGGAGCAGCGCGCTCTCGCTCGTGGCGCTCACGGCCGCCCCGGCGGTCGCGAGCGCCGCCGCGCCCCGGGGCGACTGCGCGACGGTCGCGAGGAGCCGCGGCGGGACCGCCCCGCGCACCGGCACCGGGCAGTCGTCCGGCGTCGCCATCGCGTGCTGGAAGATGCGGCGGCTCAGGCAGATCGGGTCGAGCGCGCACAGGTCGCAGAGCCAGTCGGCCTCATGGCGCTCACGCCGGCGCGCGTCCGCGACCAGGCTCTGCATCTCGTCCTGCTGGTGGAAGTTGGCCGCCAGCGTGGTGTCGTGGAGCCAGTAGAAGAGCTCCTGGTGGTTGTCCTCCCACCCCGGGAAGGCGCACAGCGGCAGGTCCGAGAAGAGGATGTCGACGCTGTCGCCGTAGCGCCGCTGCAGCTCCTGGACGGCCCGCCGGATGCGGCGCATCGGCACGTGGAACGGGTTCTGCGCCTCGTCGGGTGAATCGAGCGGGCTGTGGACGCGCTTGAACGTGAGCTTGTAGGGGGTGACGTCGAACCGCGCGCGCACGTGCTCCACCACCTCGGGCAGCCGGGCGACGTTCATGGGGCTCACGACGACGTTGACGTTGACGGGGAGCGGCGGGCGGCCCAGCTCAGGGTCGCGGTTCAGGCGCTCGAGGTTGTCCAGCGCCGCCAGGAGCTGCGCGAAGCCCTTGGGCTTCGCCCGGGTGATCGCCTCGTAGACCTCCGCGTCGGGGTAGTGGAACGACAGCTCGACCTGCCGGATGCCGGCCCGGCGCAGCGCGCACAGGTACTCCCAGCGCGCGAGCCGCAGCGCGTTGGTCGAGATGTCGGCGTGCAGCCCGAGCCGCGTCGCCGCGGCGACGAGCTGCGGCAGATCGGGGTTGAGCGTCGGCTCGGCGCCCATGAACGTGACGGCGGGCACGTGGCGGGCCGCCTCCCGCAGGAGCGCCTGCGCGTCCTCGAACGCCACGTCCGTGTGCCCGGCGCGGTCCCCCTCGAAGCAGTAGACACACCGGTGCTGGCACCGCACCGTCGTGTTGAGCACCCAGTGATCGCCGCGAGTACCCTCGGGCGCAAAGAACCGCATCAGCCACCGCCCTGCCCCGCGCCGGCGCCGCCGCGCGCGAGAGAAAAACGTAGCACGTCGTCGCGTGCGCGGCGAGGCGAACGCGGCGGCGCGGCGGTCGCGCGCCCGCGGTGACCTCCGCGCTTGACACGTCGCGCGCGGCCGACTATAAGAGTCGGGCCTCGCGGTCGTGGCGGAATTGGCAGACGCGCAGGATTCAGGTTCCTGTGGCAGAAATGCTGTGGGAGTTCGACCCTCCCCGACCGCACCAGTAGCTGGCTCGCTTCCCCTCGCAGCGCTCCGATGATCCGTGGGCCCGCGCCCGCCGCGGGCCGGCGGGCCGTCTCAGCGGACCCAGTCGCAGGAGGGTGACCGTCCCGTGCGCGTGTCCGAGAGGCCGCGCGGGATGCTGGCCTGGCATTCGGCGTGGCTCCAGGCGCACCCGCGATCCTCATCGGGGTCTGGCCGGCAATGGGCGCTGCGCTGCTTCGTGCACGTCACCGCGCGCGGCCGGTCGGTGCTGGGATCCCGGCCCCGGCGGCCGCACTCGGCGGCGGTCAGCGGGCCGGAGCGGGCGGGGGCGGCGGCGGGGGTGGCGGCGCCGGCGCCTTGGCGCCGGGCGGCGGGGCCTTCCCGGGCGGCGGCGGCGGCGCCCCGGGCGACCCGGGCAGCGGCGCCCCGGGCGGCGGCGGCCCGAGCGCCGGCGCCTTGGCGCCGGGCGCCGGGCCCGACGCCGGCGGCACGAGCATCGCGGGGGGGGCCGCCAGCGCCGTCCCGGTGACGGTGAGATCGAGCGAGCCGGCGAGCGCGCTCGACGTCGCCGTGAGCGTGCCGGCCACCGGCACGGGCGCGGGCTCCAACCGGCTGTGGAGCTGGCCGCGGATCTTCCCGTCGCTCGCGATCTCGAGCTGCCCGTCGAACGACCCGGGCATCGCCACCGCCTGCCAGCGGCCCGCGAGGTCCGCGAGCGTGGGGGGGGCCGACGGCCGCCACCACAGCGTCACGGCGACGAAGTCGCCGCGCTCGCGGCGCACGCTGAGCGCGACGCCCTGGTCGGGCCGGGCCGCGGCGAACGCGACCCCGCGGCCGCCTTCGCCCCGCCCCAGCACCTCGATGCGGCACGACTCGGCCGCGACCTCGTACGCCACCTTCTGCCGTATCGGCTGGCCGACCCCGGACACCAGGCGCAGCTCGCGGCTGATGCGCCCGTCGAGCAGGTCGAGCAGGCCGAGCATCGGCCGGTCGGAGAACGTGACCGCGCGCCAGGCGCCCTCGACGTCCTTGGGCTGACACGGTCGTTGCTGCACGCCGAGCGCCGGCCCCTTCACCCCCGACGCCGCGGTGCGCGTGCCGAGGAGCGCCGCGCCGGCCACGATCCCCTCCTCGAGGACGCGCCCGTCCCCCCCCGCCTCGGTCAGCCGGTACCCGTCGGCGGCGGCGGCGAAGCGCCACCGGTCCACGCTCGCCCCGCCGTCGCGCGCCGCCAGCAGCTCGGCCACGTCGACCGAGCTGTCACGCTCCCAGAACCGCCGCTCCGCGACCCGCATCCGGCCGTCCTCTTCGGCGGCGGCGACCCACGGACCGGCCAGCCGGGGCGGCGCCGTGGCGCGCTGCCGCGCGAGCACGAGCACGAGCCCCGGCGCGGCGGCTCCTTTGGCCGAGCGGAGCGCCAGCACGAGCAGGTCGCCGCCGGTGCTGCGGCCGGCCTGGACCAGCTCGTAGCGCGCCGGCGGCGGCGCCGGCGTGCCGGCGTCGGGGCCGGCCCGCCGGGCCGGGCCGCTCGTGCACGAACCCGCGAGCGTCAGGACGAGTGCGAGGAGCGCCACGGCGGCGCGCCGATCGGTTCGAGCAAGACAGGCGTGAGTCACGTTGGGTTCCCAGGGTTGCGGGAGCGCAGGGCTCCGGCGGGGTTGTCGGCCCGACGGCCGCTACTGGACCTTCAGGTACCCGTGCAGCGTGTTGTTGCAGAGGCAGGTCTTCTTGTACCGGAACTTCGTCCCGTAGTAGTCCGTGACCGTGACCGGATCGCAGAACGTCGAGGGGTTGCCGATCTCGCTGCACCCCGACGGACAGGCCGGCGGCCTGTAGTCGGTGACCGGGTCGCCATTCCAGCAGCCGCCCGTGCGCCACGGGCCGTAGGTGTTCATCATGCACTGGGAGTTGCAGGAGAGCCCGCCGGCACCGGCGCAGCTCGCGTGGACGGTGTACTCCGTCTTGCTGAAGAGCCCGGTGGCCGTGAACCCGCCCACGGTGTCGCTGTCACTCGCCACCTGCGCGCGCAGCGCGTAGGCCACCGCGGCGAGCGGGAGCCGGGGCGCCATGATGGTGTCGCCGCCGACCTGGACCTCGACGAAGTACTTCACCGAGAAGTCGCATTTCGACGAGATCCCGCCGACGGTCTTGTCGCCGATGTTGACGCTGAAGAGGCCGCTGTTCACCGGGACCGGCTGGGTCTCCATGAAGCAGCAGTTCGCCGCGTCATCCTTACAAAGCTTGCCGTTGGGGATGTCGCTGTTCCAGATCGCGAAGGTGAGACTGTACGCTCCGGTCTTCGAGAGCCCGCTCGCGGCGTCCCTGAGGTGCCCCTGGAAATTGATGAGGCGTGGGACCTGCGCGCTCGCCGAGCCAGAGACCAGGAGCGCCGTCCCGAGGACCAGTGCTCCAATAGTCTTGCGGATCATGCCGTTCCTCCTCGTGCGCGTGCCGCGGCCTACCTGACCGCTCCGTAGGAGGCGCCCGTGCACGAGCACTTGCGCCGCTGCTTGAACAAGTTCGAGGCCGAGGGCCCGGTCAGGTCACAGGTGCTCGACGTGACGGTGCCGTACTTGTCGGTCGTACAGCTGGTGGCGCAGCCCCACGATGGCTGCGTGTAGCCCGTCCACTCGCAGACCGTGCCCTGGTCGCCGCACCCGGCCGGGCAGCCCGGCGCCGCCGCGGTGCAGGTCGAGGCCGTCGCGCCGCTGTACGTGTACAGCGTGCAGGTCGTGCCCGAGCCGAGCATGCCGGCGACGCAGTTCCCGTTCTCCGCGTAGACGGGCTTCGTGACGAGCGCCGCCATCGTGTACCCGTTCACCTTGTCGGTGTCGTCCGCGATGGCGGCGCGCAGCGCGTAGGGCATCGCCGTGAGGGCCACCCGCGGCGCCATGGCCCCGTCGTCGCCCACCACCTTCACCTCGAGGTAGTACGGCGAGCCGAACGTGCACCCCGGGGCGATGCCGCCGGTGGTCTTGGAGCCGATGTTCGCCGTGAAGAGCCCGTTCGTCAGCGTGAGGTTCGAATGGGTCTCCGCGAAGCACGCCGACCCCTCGCCGGGGACCGACGTGGTCCAGATCGAGAAGTTGAAGCTCAGGGACCCGGTGATCAGGTTGCCGCTGCCGTCCGCGAGCCGTCCCTGGAAGCTGATGATGCGCGGGATCTGCGCCGAGGCCGTGCTGGAAGCCAGCAGCAGCAGCGCGAAGGCCGCCAATCCGAGAGTCTTTCGGGTCATCGCCGTCTCCTCCCTTCAGTCGACGGGGCGCGCGGCCTAACGCGCCCACCCATACAGCTCCGCCTGGCAGGAGCAGGAGCGCTTGTTACGGTAGTACGCGGTCCAGGTGTTGGTCACCCAGCACGAGCTGCAGTTGGTGTTGCACGTCGGCGAGGGCGTCGAGTACCCGGTGTACTCACACGTCTGGCCCTGATCGGAGCAGCCCGCCGGGCAGGCGGGCGCGTTCGACGAGCACCCGCCGGCCGTCTGGACGCTGTAGTAGTAGGCCCAGCAGCTCGCCGCGGAGGCGAGGACGCCGCTGACCGGCGCGAAGTTCGGGCTGATCGCACCGACGTTCCCCATCTCCGGGGCGCCGGCGCACTCCTGGTGGAAGCTGTACGCGGGCTTCTGCGCCGTCTCGGCTGGCAGCTGGCCGTTGAACCGGACCGCGTCGTTCGCGTTCTGGGCGCGCAGGGCGTACGGCGCCGACGTGAGCGCCAGGCGCGGCGTCATCGCCGGGTCGGCCCCGACCTTGAGCTCGAGGTAACTGGCGGCCGTGAAGGTGCACGTGGCCGCGATGCCACCGGTCGTCGCGGCGCCGATGTTCACCGTGAAGCGGCCGGTCGTGCAGGTCCCGCTCGAGCAGAAGAATCCGGCCTGGCAGTTGGCGCTCGTGGTGCAAGTGCTGCCGGTCTCGATCGAGACCGTCTGCGTCTCGGTGAAGCAGGCGGCGCCGCCGGTCGCGGCCGTGTAGACGCCGAACTGAATCGAAGCGGTCCCGGACTTCAGGTTGCCGGCGGCGTCCGTCAAACGTCCCTGGAAGCTGATCAGTCGCGGAACCTGGGCGAAGGCCGAGGCGGCCATCGTCAGGGCCAGGGTCACGACCGTGACAGCGATTGTTCTGCGAACCATCGCGTCTCCTCCGTCAATCAGGTTGCGGTCAGGTCAAGGCTCGGTACGCGGAGGCGGAGACGGCGACGGCTAGTCGGGCCGCCAGAGGCTGGCGACGACGAGGCGCGAGCGCAGCGACGGGACCGCGACGGCCCACACGGCGCGCCGCCAGTCGGGCGCCGCGACGCGCGCCGCGGTCGGGAGCACGGGCGGGCCCGACGCCGGCGAGGACACCGCCGGTAGCGGCGCCGAGGCCAGCGTCGGGAGCGGCGCGGAGGTGAGCTGCTGAGGAGAATCCGGGGCCGGGGCCACCGCGAGGTGGCTCGAGCGCAGCTCCACGCCGCCCGCGTAGGTCGAGAAGCCCGCGGCGACGAGCTGCAGCCGCGAGGTCGGCGCCGGGCGCTCGCCGGAGCGAACGCTCGTGGCAGGGACGGTGCGGGCCTCGGCGACGGCGGGCAGGCCGGCGACGAGCACGACGAGGGCCGCGACTCCCGCCCGGAGCGGTGTCGCGCGCTGCGGCTGTCGTGGACCGCGGTTCACTGCCACCCCTGACCCCTCGCACAGCACACTGCCGTACGCTTTCAGGATCGCTTCACCGAGGGCGATCTGTCAAGAACAAACCTCGTGACCTGCCATACAGAAGTGACGCCGCTCACCGGCGCGCGCCGCCGGCGCCGTCCGCCGGGGCGGCCCGGCCCGCGGCGGGCCCGGCGACGGTCGCCGCCATCGCCGCGGCGAAGAAGCGCGCCATGTCGTGGCGGGTCCGCGCCTGCTCGCGCGCCGCGCGGCACCGGGAGGCGTAGACCGCGGGATCGGCCAGGGCCTGGAGCGCGCCCACGAGCGCGGCCTCGTCGCCCGGCGGCACGAGGGTGACGCCCGGGTGCGCGGGATCGACGAAGGCGCCCGCGGCCGGCGTCTCGTTCGTGACCACCGGTCGGCCCACGGCGAGCGGGATCGCGAGCGAGTAATGGCTCTCGAGCGGCGGCAGGATGGGGTTGAGCACCACGCGGCTGCGCTCGACCAGCCGCAGCAGGTCCAGGTGCCGCGCGGGGCCATGCACCTCGACCGCGATGCCCGCCGCGGTCGCGGCGGCCCGCACTTCGTCGAGGTGCTCGGGGTTGCCGAGCACGGCCACCCGCCGGGCCCCGGTGTGCGCGAGGGCGCGGAACGCGGTGCCGAGATCACGGCCCTGGCTGCCGAAGATGAGCGCGTCGATGGGCCCCGCGGCCTCGCCGCCGGCCGGCGCCGCCGCGGCCGACGCGGGGCCGGGCGCCGGCGCCGCGGGGAAGTAGTAGCGGTTCACCGGGAACGGCGCGCCCTCGAGGCGCCACGCGGCGGCGTGCGCGCCCAGCGCGCGGCCGGCGGCGCACGGGAAGTTGCGCGAGCCCGCGAAGGCGTGCCACAGCGTGAGGTCGCCGGGCGGCCGGCGCCGCAGCGGCGGCTGCGCGTCCTCGAACTCCTTCACCGCGAACGCGACCAGCGGCAGCCCGCCGGCCTCCGCCAGCGCGAGCGCCTCGTCCGAGGGCGAGAGCGCGACCGCGAAGCCGTACCCGCGGCGCGCGAGCGGCGCCAGGTCGGCGCCGCCGCGGCGCCAGCGCACGATCTCCAGCCGTGCGCCGAGCTCGCCCAGGCGCACGTGGTCGAGCCCGTAGCGGGCGTCCGTGACGAGCGTGATCGCGAGCCCGGCCGCGGCCAGGAGCGACAGCAGCCCCTGCTCGAACCACCAGATGGTGGTCTGATCGTGGCGGTGGCTGAGCGACACGACGAGCACCGCGCCGCCGCCGACGCGCGCGCGCAGCGCGGCCGCCACCCGCGCCTCCTCCGCCGCCGGCGCGCGCAGCACGCGCCGGTACCGGGCATGGAACTCCCCGACCTCGCCGGGCACGA
>DASXVK010000692.1:0-2293 GCA_036504295.1 Polyangia bacterium | reverse complement strand
CTCCCCAGCCTCAAGCGCGACGTCGCGCTCTTCCCGCCACTGTTGCTCGACCGCCTCGGCCCGCTGCCTCAGCTCCTCGGCAACCACCTCCCGCTCAAGTCCGATCCGGAGGGGGGTAACGATGTCCCGGCTCATTACCGTTGGGCCTGAGCCTGGCGCGCGGCTGGGCTCGAACACGCGAGATCCCGGTCGCAGCGCCCGGTCGATGCATTCAAAGCAGCGCGCGCAGCTCGTCGACCGTCAGCCGGGCGCCGTGCAGGATCGCGCGGAGCGTGCCGGGGCGGACCGGCTTGCTTCCGTGCAGCGGCACCGTGGCGCGTCGCGTCGGGTCATCGCGGTGGCGCATCGTCACATGCGACCCGACTTGCCGCAGCTGGACGAACCCGCCGTGCTCGAGCGCCCGCACGAGCCGTTGCCCGGTGACCTGCGGCAGCTCGCTCACGCGGCGTCGATCTCGACGGTGGCGACCTGCGTGTGCGGTTCGGGAACGGGCAACCCGTCGGCGCGGAGACCTTCGAGATGACAGGCGATGGCCTCGCGGATGTTCCGGAGCGCCTCGTCGTAGGAGTCGCCCATGGACGCGCACCCCGGCAGGTCCGGGACGAGGACCGAGTAGCCGCCGTCAGCCTCGCGCTCGACCACGACCATGTACTGCCTCATGACGCCACCTCTACGACCTATCGTAGCCGTCGCGGCGCCGCCGTGCCAACGCCTCGCCGTCGGGTCCGCGGAGCCTGCCCGTCCCTACCCCGGCGGCAGCGCCGCGGCGATGCGCTGCGCGACCTCCGCCGCCTCGGCGTCCGACTCGTAGCGGCCGCGCGGCCAGAAGAAGCCGCGCAGCCCGTCGCCCTTGCGCCGCGGCACCACGTGGACGTGCAGGTGCGGCACGCTCTGCGACACCTTGTGGTTGAGCGCGACGAAGGCGCCCTCGGCGCCGAGGCCCGTGGTCACGGCGGCGACCAGCCGCTGGACGGTCGTGAAGAGCGCCGGCAGCGTCGCCGCGGGCAGCTCGAGCAGCGTCTCGTGGTGGGCCCGCGGCACGACGAGCACGTGGCCCTTCATCAGCGGCCGCGCGTCGAGGAAGGCGACGCAGAGCTCGTCGTCGAGCACCCGGGCCGCGGGCACGCCCCCGGCGACGATGCTGCAGAAGAGGCAGCCGGGCGCGGTCATGCCGCCTCCGCGGGCCACAGCCGCCGTCGCTGGTTCCACTCGTCGGTCGCGCCCCAGTCGTACTTGTAGGGCTCCTGCCCGCGCAGGAGGTCGACGACCGCGACGCCGTCCGCGAGCGCCGCCTCGAGCACGGCGCCGAGGAGCAGCACGCCGGGGCTCAGGTGCGCGACCGCGGGCGCGAAGCCCTGCAGGTAGCAGCTGAGCCGCTCGCGGACCGCGAAGGCATAGAGGCTGGCGATGGGCGCGCCCGCGAGGCGCAGGGTGTAGAGCCGCAGGGCCCCGCGCTGCGCCATGCGGGCGGCCACCTCGCGGTGGAAGTCCTGCAGCTCCGGCGCGGCGACCATGCCCGCCTCGCCCCGCCGGCTCCAGCGCGCGCCGTGCAACCGGATGAGCCGCTCCATCGCCGCGGGCGCGTCCGCGGGCGCGGCGAGCTCGAGCGCGAGCCCGCCGGCCCGCGCCGCCGCGCGGCGGTACCGGGCGAGCTTGCGCCGCTGGCCCGCGGGCACGACCGCCGCGAAGGCGGCGCCGCGCGGCAGGCGCACGACCGGGCGGGCGTCCTGCGGCGTCACCTCGTCGCGCAGCCCGAGCGGCAGCGGCGCCGTGAGCAGCGGCGAGGCCGGCGGGAGCTGCTCGAGATCCACCCGGTCGAAGCTCGCGCGGGCCGCGGCGAGCCGGCGCAGGAGCGCCGCGCGGGCGGCGTCGGCGTGGGCCGGGTCGAGCACGGCGTCGTGGGTGTCGCTGATGCCGGCGCCGAGCGGCGCGACCAGCCGTGAGGCCCCGTCGCGCCAGCGCAGCAGCGGCAGCACGCCGACGAGGCGCCCGGCGGCGCGGGCGCACAGCACCCACGGCTCGCGCGGGGCGAAGCAGCGGGTCCACGGCAGCAGCCAGTCGGGGAGCTGGAACGGACCGGCGCCGGGCGCGCGCGCGCACAGGTCACGCCACTCGGGCTCGAGGGCCTCGAGGGCGGGCAGCGTGGTCAGCTCCTCGACCGCGAGGGCGCGCGGAGCGGCGGCGAGCATGCGCCGGGTTGGATGCCCGCGCCGGCGCTGAACCCGCGACCGTAACGGGCGCCGACTCGCGCGGGCAGCGCGCGGTGGGGGGGGCGGCTCGACGGGCTTGGCCC
>DASXVK010000691.1:0-19737 GCA_036504295.1 Polyangia bacterium | reverse complement strand
CGGCGTGCTCGAGGAGGAGCACGAGTACTGCAAGCAGGCGCCCGCCGCGCTGGCGTGCGCGGTCGGCCACGATGACCGGGTGCGCCGCTCGTGGACCCCCACGCACTCCCTCAAGTTCACGTACCACGCCGACTGCGGCGGCCAGTCCGGGACGAAGGTCGACGACGCGAACGCGCCGGCCGGGGACCCGTGGGCCACGGCGTGCCTCAACTTCGATATCGAGGGCAGGTTGCTGCACTCCACCTCGCCGGCGGGATGCGACAGCAACGTCTCGGACTACGGGTGGGGTACGGCCGTGGGCGCGCGGGCGACGACCGAGACGCGGCAGGTCGTGTCGCAGGGCTCGAGCCAGGTTGGCGCCGTGACGACGAGCCGCCAGTACAGCCTGGGACGGCTGAGCCACGAGGATGAGAGCCCGACACCGGCTGGGGTAACGCGGTCTACGGACTACGCGTACACCGGGGACCGGCCGGTCCCCGACACCGTGACGCGAACCGGCGTCCTCGATGCGACGGCGGCGGCGACGACGAGCTTCGCCTACGATGCATGGGGCAACCTGACGACCCGCACCGAGACCGGCAAGACCCGGAACCCGGGTAGCACCGCAAACGTGTCGTACACCTACATCACGACCACGCTCTACGAGGCGGGCAGCAACCGCCTCCTCAAGGTCGCTGGCCCGGCCATGGCGGGCCAGAACTGGCACACCGAGCACGTCTACTACGACGGCAGCGGCACCGGGTGCGACGCCGGCGGGTTCTGCGCCTACCGCCTGAAGGAGACGATTAACTGTCCGGCGGGGACGGGCATGCAAGGCGGCGTCTGCGGCGGCTCGCCCTCGTTCGTGGCGCTGCACGTCGACAGCTACGACGAGTTCGGCC
This sequence comes from Polyangia bacterium, assembly GCA_036504295.1. GTDB lineage: Bacteria > Myxococcota_A > Polyangia > JACRCY01 > JACRCY01 > DASXVK01. Next base: position 18,856 of record DASXVK010000691.1, on the reverse strand, counting down.
ACCCGACGAAGTGGCACGAGGCGGGCGGCATCGTGGTAACCGCCAGCTACGACCACTTCGGGCGCGTGCTGCAGGCGACGCGTGCGGGGGCGGCGACCGTGACCGAGTACGACCCGGCCGGGCGGCTGATCAGCGTGACACGGCCGCTCCTCAACGGCGTAACTAATGTCTATGACGACTTCGACGCCGACCCGGACGGACCCCGCTGGTCGCGCCTGTACTCGGTCACCCGCGCGAGCGGCAGCGCAGGGGTCGACAGCGAACGGGTGGTGTACGGCTACGACGCCCAGGGCCACGTGACGCACACGACGAGCTCCAAGCTCCAAGCGGGGACACCGCCGGAAGTCCAGGATGCAGAGGAGATCCGCGAGTACTCGTACTCCCTGGGCCAGCGGCACGAGACGATCAAGAAGAACGGAGTCGCGGCGGTCGTCTTCAGCTACGAACCGACAACCGGGGCGCTCGTCAAGAAGACCGAGGACGATGGCATCAACACCGCATCCGTGGTCTCGTACTCCTACAAGTGGGGCGCCATCGCGGAGGTGAAGCGTGATGGCGTCAGCATGATGAACAACACGCTCTGGACCGTCTACGGGGACGTCCTCACCGCGCGCGACGGCGCGGGGCGCGAGTCTACCTACGTCTACGACGATCTGCGGCGGCTCGCGTCGGTGGCGACCCCGAGCGCGGGCACGACCACGTTCGGCCACGAGCCCGACGGCGCAGTGCACGAACGCCGCGACGCCGATGGGAGATCGGTTACCTACGCGCACGACGCGCTGCAGCGCCTCGCGAGCGAGAAGCGTGGCGGCGCCTCCGAGCCGGAGGTCGTGTACACCTACGACGCGACGACTGGCCGCCTGCACGACATCGCCGATCTGGCCGGCACCACGGTCTTCGGCTACGACGCGTTCGGCCGCGTGTCGAGCGAGGCCCGGACCAACGGGACGCACGCGGCGCGGACCACCACCTACGGCTACGACACGAACGGCAACCTCACCTCGCTCGGCTATCCCGACGGGACGAGCCTGACGTATCCGCGCAATACGCGAGATCCCGACCGCGCTGGCAGCGTGAAGCTCGGCACGACGTTCCTGGCGTCCGCGGTGGACTGGTTCTCCGGCGGCCGCCTGGCCGGGCTCACATACGGCAACAACGCCACCCGCTGGGACGTGCGGGCGGGCGACGGCCAGCTCGAGTCCATCAACACCAACCGGGCGGGTGGGGCGGCGCTGTTCGACCTGAGCTTCACAACGCGTGACCGCCTGGGACGCCCGACGAGCGTCGCGGGCCAGCGCGCGATCTGGCCCACCGCGTCGACCGACACGTACGCCTACGACAGGTTCGGGCGCCTGACCAGCGGGGCGAGCGGGAGCAACTCGACCGGGTACCGCTTCACGGACTCCGTCAGCGCGCAGACGGCGCTAGGCAACCGCACTCAGCAGACGTGGGCGGACGGGTCGTGGGATGCGTATGTCTATGGCAACGGCACGCTGTGGACGGCGGGAAACCCGCAGGTCGGCGGCACCGGCAACGATGACCGCCTCTCCTGGGTGAAGCACCACGGCTGCAGCGACACATCGACGTGCTACCGCTACGATACGAGCGGCAATCTCACGTGGATGGCCGAGCGAGGGGCGACCGCGGACGCGGTGACGACGGCCGCCGAGGCGTGCAGCAACACGGTCACCTACACCTCGGCGTGGTGCTTCAGCTATGATGACTGGGGGCGGCTGAAGGAGATCAGCATCCCGAGTACCGCCTCCTCCTGTGCGACGGTGACGACGACGTGGAGCTACCAGTACGACTGGAAGGGGCGGCGCGTCAGCATCGTCGATCACCGCGCGGGTGCGACCGTGCCGGCCTGGGATCACTACTACGACAGGAGCGACCGCCTGCTCACCGAGGTGGCGCTGATGCCCGCCGAGGTGGTCGAGCGGAGCTACTACTACCTCGCCGGCGAGGTGCTCGCCCAGCGGCGGCTCGCCGTCAACGGCACGTCAGTGCCCGCACGCTTCTACTGGCACCACAACGACGAGCTCGGCACGACGCAGGTGCTGAGCAACGACGCGGGCCAGGCGGTCTGGTCCGCGAGCTACGACCCGTTCCGGCTCGACGAGGTCGAGAACGGTCTCGACCCCTACGCCGAGAACCCGCTGCGGTTCCCCGGGCAGTTCGACGACAAGGCGCGCGGGACGGGGGTGTTCGCGTACAACTACCATCGGTACTATGACCCGGGGACGGGAAGGTATATCCAGAACGATCCGCTGACCATGATGGGCGTCATGGGGCTCCATCCGTACGGGTACGCGGGCCAGAATCCGCTCGTGTACGTCGACCGGAAGGGTCTCCGCTTCGATGTGGTAGGGGCCGGGGAGACAGGTGGGATGGCCGCGTGGGCATTCGTGACATCTGCCTTCGACTATCTAAGGGCTGACCCCGGCATGGCTGCTGCGATCGACCGGCTCGAACGAGCATCCACCACGTACACGATCACTGTCGACGAACATATCGGCAACAACGAGTGGAATAGTTGGACCAATGGAATCACTTGGAATCCGCACGTTGGTGCGCGCTGCTCGGATAGGAGCGGCGAGGGTATGAGTCCGGCGCTCATGTTGGCGCATGAGCTGGCGCACGCCGATGGCCCATGGTATCGGGGCGCGCTTGGATGGATTCCGTCGGGACCGTTTGACAATCTGGAGGAGAAGCGGGTGATCTTGGGCCCTGAACACGCGGCCGCAAGGACGCTGGGTGAAGGGATGAGAAACGATCACGATGGAAACCCGTTTTGGGTCCCGTCGCCGACGATGAGTCAAGACCCGCTATGGCAACGACGCTAGGCAGAACGGGAGTCTGCGTGGCGGTGGCTCTGTCGGTGGGCGTGGTCGCCTGTGCCACGGCTACCAAGACGCCGAAGGACTCGGCTGCACAGCGCGAGTGGGAGGATCTGACCGCAAGAGTTGAGCGCGGCGAGGTCGAGCGCATCGAGGTGTTGCACATCCCGTCCCACATCATGACCGCATGGGCAGTAAAGCCCAATGAGATTGAGCAAGGCTACCACTACGGATTCACAATGCGATCCGTGCCCCGGGAGCCCAACAAGTCATCAGTCTTGCAGACGATGAGGTCCACTCAAGTTGAGCCCCATGAGCGATTCCCGGACCTGCGTTGGGCCATGATCTTCCATGATGCGCATGGTGCTCGTGTCGGCGCTGTGTACGTGGACAAGTTCGGCAAGCGTGGAGTCGTGGGAAGCATGCCCGTTGCTCTCCGGGGAGAGCTGCTACCGTGGTTGAAGGCGTGCTTTGGGTCCAGCTACCGATGACGTGACCGTCCCCATAACGATGCTTTCCGGCACTGCAAGTCGGCCTCTCACGGCCTCACTGAAGTCGGGGACTTCGACGGGCCCGGCGTTCGAGGGTTTCGGCACACGCGCAACGGTGCGGCGTCGGCGTCCGTGCCTTCCCGACCGCGAGCACGCGGCGCCCGGCGGGCGATCCCGCGCAGGTGCCAACATGGGGCCGCCCAGACGGTATTATACGAGAAACGCCCGATGAACTGTGAGCGACACGGCCTGGCGGCGCAGCCTGACGGCAAGTGCGTGCTGTGCCGCCGCGAGGAGCGGCAGCGAGGCAGTCGCATCGCCTGGGTGGGCGTCGGGCTCGTGCTCGGCCTGGCGGTCGCCGCGACGGCGGCGGTGCGCCTGGTCGGGTCGCGACCCCCGCCCGCGACCCTGACCGCGGTCGCGTCGGCCCCAGCCCCCGTGGCGAACGCGGCTGCGCCCGTGCTCCCGCCGTCGGCCGCGCGACCGGGTCCCAGTCGCGCACTGGAGTCGCCGGCGGTCCGCCCGGGCGACCGCCCGGCGGCGTCGGTCTCTGTCGCCTCCGCTGCCGCACCAGTCGCGGCCGCTCCCCCGCCGGCACCCCCGCCGGTGTCGACGGAGCGCGAGGCGCGCGTGCGTGCCGCCATGCGCCGCGTGCCGGTCACGCTGTACATGGAGCAGTGGTGCGGCGCGAGCCAGAAGGCGCGCGCGTGGCTGCGCGCCAACGACATCGACTACCGCGAGATCGACCTCACGGCCAGCCCGGCGGCCGAACCGGAGTTCAAGCGGCTGAGCCCGCAGGGCACGATCCCCGTCCTCGACATCGACGGCACCGTGCTCGTCGGGTTCCGGCCGGACGCGGTCGAGGCCGCGCTGCGGCGGGTGGCCGCGGCGAAGGTGCGCGAGTGAGGCTCGCGCTCGGGGGAACCGTGATGCGCACTTGGTGGCTGCTGCTGTCGCTCCTGACGGTCGGGTGTGGCGAGCGGGTGCTGTCGGGCGGTCGTGCCGCGGACGCCGGGCGCTCCGGCGGGGATGTGCTCGGGGCGCCGGACGGCGGGTCCGCGCCGGCCGACAGCGGGTCCGCGCCCGCGGACACCGGGCCCGCGCCGGCTGATGGCGCGCCTGGTGACGCGGCCGCGCCGGCGCCCGATGCCACGCCCGGCCCCGACGGGCCGCCCGCGCCCGTGTGTGGCAACGGCGTGCGCGAGGGCCTCGAGGCCTGCGACGACGGCAACTTGGAGGACTTCGACGGCTGCAGCTCGAAGTGCGTGATCGAGGGCGGCACCCGGCCGGTGTTCGCGAGCCTCGTGCCGCAGGGCGGATACCGCATGGCCGTCACCGGGGCCGGGGAGGTCTTTCTCCGCCAGACCTACACGGCGGCCGGGGAAGAGCCGTTCACGCGCATCAGCCCGGATGGCACCGTGAGCCCGGGTGGCTTCGCGAGTCAGGTCAAGCCCAACGACTGCGGCGAGCTCATCGGCGTCGGCGATAGCGTCGTGTTCGGGAGCTTCTTCCGGCAGAGCTATTCCGCCGCGGACCTGTCGATCCAGCGCTGGCAGCCGAACGGCGTAGTGGAGACGCTCTACGAGGAGCACGAGACCACTGGCTGGTGGTACGGCGGCCGTTGCCTCGGGCTGGCGGTGCCCCGGGACCTCAGCCGCTTGTACCTCGGGCTGAACCAGCTACGCGTGGTGACCTCCGCGTCCAGCACCATCAATCTGACGCCGGGGGCCTCGCCCCCGAGCGAGTTCCTCGTCTACGACGACTCCGCCGGGCGCATCCTCGCCGCCGTGGGGGCAGACTGGTACGTGAAGGACATCGTGCGGATCGATCCGCAGGGGGGTATCTCGCCGTTCTTCTCCCTGCCCGAGGGCTGGGTGAGTGACCTGGCGATGGATGACGCCGGCCACCTGTTTGTCGGCTGCGCCACGGGTGGCGGCCCGGGAGAGCTGGGTCCGTGCCTGTCGGCGGCGGTCTGGGTGGTCAGTGCCGATGGGGCGGCGTCACGGCCGTTCATCAACGCCTACCGGTACGTGATGGCCTTCGCCTTCGACCCGAGCACGCACGAGCTCGTGTACGTGGCCGACGACTGGGAGCTGCGGCGGGTGCCGGTGGACCTCTGACGCGGCGCAGCGCCGGGCGCTTGCGCCCGCGCGCCACCCGTGCGATCCTCGCCCCCGGTCCACCTCAGGGGGCAACTCATGGGCCAGCCAGGCCGCCGTCCAGATGGCGGTGTCACCACCCCGTTGCGCGTCGTCATCGTCGACGACCATCGTATGCTCGCGGGCGCGCTCGCGTTCTATCTGCGGGCGGGCGGCATCGAGATCGCCGGCCAGGCTGCCACCGGCCCGCGCGGCGTCGATCTGGCCCAGACCCTCACGCCGAACATCGTGCTGATGGACGCGCACCTCGAGCGGCGGGGCATGAGCGGTTTCGAGGCCACGCGGCGGATCGTGCAGTCGAGTCCGAGCGTGCGGGTGCTCGGGATGTCGGGGCACCGTGGCGAGGCGGTCGGGGCGCAGATGATCCGGGCGGGGGCCCTCGGGTTCCTCGTCAAAGATCAGGATCTGTGTCTGCTCCTGCCCGCGCTGCGCGCCGTGGCCGCGGGGCAGACCTTCCTCGACCCGCGCCTCGCGGACGGGATCACCCGCTGCCTCGGGAGCGGCGATGCGGCGACCGAGGTCCAGCTCTGCGAGGCGCTCACCCCGCGCGAGCAGGAGGTGCTGGAGTACGTGGCCGCTGGCGCGAGCATCAAGGCGACCGCGGCGGCCCTCGGGCTCCGGCGGAAGACCATCGACAGGCACCGTCAGAGCATCATGGACAAGCTCGACATCCACTCGGCCGCCGGCCTGACCCGCGCCGCGGTTGAGGCGGAGTTCGGCGACGTCGCACGGGCCTCCGGCGGCCCCGGAAGGCAAACGCGCTGACCCAGTCCCCCGCCGCGGCGCGGTCACCGCGCGGAGCGCCGCCGCCGCCGTCACCGCCCGCAGAGCCCCGCCGCGTCGCACCAGGCGGCCGGGTCGGCGCACGCGCCCAGCGGGCGGCAGTCCTCGGCGCAGCGCGCGGTGCGCGGGTCGCACAGGGCGCCGGCGGCGCAGGTGCCGCAGGCGGGCCGCGTGAGGCAGGCGCCGGTCGCCTCGTCGCAGCGCAGGCCCAGCTCGGCCGGGCAGTCGAGCCGGCCTGGGTCGTCCTGCGGCCGGCGGCAGTCGGTGCCGTCGACGGCGTTGGCCGAGCCGACCTGGAACGGCGCGCCGCGGAAGTCGTCGGCCCCGGGCCGGGTCGCGTCCTGATCGAACGGCGTGTCGTCGTCGGCGCGCACGGCCGCGCGCACGACCACCGCGCAGCTCGCGGTCACGTCGCTCGCCGGCTCGAGGGTGAGCGTGGCGCGGTGCCGCGCGAGGGCCGGGTTCTCGAACTGCTCCAGCGCCACCGCGACGGCGGCCGGGTACCACGGGCTCACCACGCCGCCGGCGGTGCACTCGAGGAACACGGTGTCGCGGGTGAGCGTCTCGGGGCGCACCCGGCGCGAGAAGGTGACCGCGAAGTCGCCGAGGCGCGGCACCAGCTGGCCGGCCTCGGGCTGCGTCGCGATCACCCGCGGCGGCAGGCGCGCGGGCAGCAGGTTGAAGGGCACGCTCGCCTCGGGCTGCGCGCCGAGCACGACCGCCGCGGCGCCGCCGAGCGCGACGAGGACGCCGGCGGCGTCGTAGCCCTCGACGCGCACGAGGATCGCGCGGCCGTCGTTGACGCCGGCGGTGACGCCGATGAGCGGCAGGCGGCCGGCGTCGTGCCACGGCAGGTCGACCGCGATCTCGCGCGCCCCGTCACCGTCGACGTCGACGTAGGCCACCGCCGCGCCGCCCGGGCCCGCGGGCAGGCCGGCGAGCTCGACCCCGGGCTCCGCGTCGTCGACGATGATCTGGAGCCGGGCGAGGCTCGCGGCGAGCGCGGGCGCGCTCTGGCGCGTGGGGTCGGGCTGGAGCCGGACGAGGAGCTGGGGGGTGGGATCGCTGCAGGCCCCGAGAGCGGCGGCGAGGGCGGCGGCGGCGGTGACGAAGGCGCGGGCGCCGAGCGGGCGCATCGGGCGGATCATAGCAGCTAGCCGCAGTCGACGGGGCTCTCGCGGACGACGGTGCAGGTGCGGGTGGCGGTGTCGCAGGCGGCGCGCGACCCCGCGCACATGTTGCAGTCGTAGACGGGGCACTGGGCCGCGCCGCTCGGGTCGGGCACGCCCGGGCCGACGGCGATGCAGGCGCAGCTCGTGACGTAGTCCTCGGTCAGGCGGCAGTCGGCGTCGGTCAGGCACTCGCCCGCGGGGAGGCAGAGGCCGGCGCCGACGCAGTTCTGGGTGGGGCCGCAGTTGACGTACGGGTCGGGGACGCAAGCGTCGCCCGCGGGGCAGCCGGTGCCGGTGGTGGCGTCGCAGGGGAGGACGCAGAGGCCGAAGCAGTCGGCGCCGATGCCGCACGGCTCGGCCGGGTCGTCGATGCAGCGCTGGCCGGCGGGGCACTCGAGGCCGGCGAGACCGCCGCACCGGGCGGGCTGCGGCGCGGGCAGGCACTCGCAGGTCGCGCAGCCGTTCGCGTCGGGCTTCGCGCCGTACTCGCAGCCGACGAAGCAGGCGATGACGGGGCAGGCGCAGCAGGTGTCGGGCAGCGGGTTGTCGGCGAGGCCGAGGCAGAGGCCGGTCTCGTTGCGCCACGCGCCCACGCACGAGGCGCAGCACGAGTCGGGCAGGGGATTGTCGGCGAGGCCGAGGCAGAGGCCGGCCGCGTTGCGCCAGGCGCCGAGGCACGAGCTGGCGGCGCAGTCGGGGTCGGCGGCGGGACAGAAGACGTCGCAGACCCCGTCGCCGTACCAGCCGTTCTCGGCGCACGGGTCGCCCTGCGCCGTGCCGGACTCGAGGAGCGCGCGGGCCTCGTCCTTGCTGAGCGCGTGCGCGCGGCCGGTGTCGCAGCCGAGGCCGAGCCCGACGAGGGCGGTGAGGGCGGTGATGATGAGCGCCGTGGTCGTGGTCGTGGTCGTCGTCGTGGTCTTCATGACATCCTCCGTGTCGGTCGCGACGGGACCAAAGCACGAGGCGTGCCAGGGGCGGGAAACGAGGATTCTCGCGCAGTTGCCGCGTGCCGCCGCGCGCGAGTGTCACGCCCGGGTGACAGACACAGGCCGGGTGTCGCCAGCAGACGACAGGGCCACGGCCGTGCGGCGCCCGGCGGCCCGGGCCCCGGCACGGGCGCGGCGGGCGCAGGTGGATCATTGCCCTGCGGCCCCGGCTCAGGCACCATGGCCGCGTGCGCCACCTTCATCGCCTCGTTCTCGCCGCCAGTCTCAGCCTCGCCCTGATCGCCTGCGGCGGCAGCACCGCTCCGGCCGGCACCGATGCCGGCCCGCGCGACGCCGCCGTGGGCGACACCCCCATCGCCGCGGACACGGGCGGCCCCGAGGGCCAGGATGCGAGCGGCCAGGAGGCCGCGGCGCCAGCTGACGCCCCGGCGCCGTCTGACGCCGCGGCGGGCGACACCGCCGCCGCCGATGGCGCGTCGGCGCCGAGCGACGCCGGCGCGGGCGACGCTGCCCAGTGCGTCCCCTCCACCACGGACTGCGACCAGTGCCAGCAGTGCGAGGCCGCCACCACCTGCGCCGCGCTGCTGGCGACCTGCATGGCCGACACCGGGTGCGCGGCCATCGTCACCTGCGAGGAGGCCTGCCCCGCGGGTGACAGCACCTGTCAGACCAACTGCGTCGTGTCGCACCTGGGGGCGCTCGGCAAGTTCCTGCCCTTCGCCAAGTGCGTCGCGTGCACGACCTGCGTCCCGGCCTGCGGCGCGCCGGACCCGCTGCTCAGCTGCTAGCGCGCTTCAGCGTGTGGGCAACGTGCCGGCGACGACCGCCGGCGGCACATAGGCCGACGCGACGTCGATCGGCCAGCCGGCCTCGGTCGCGACGGCGGCGACGGCGGCGGGGCCCAGGGCGAGGAAGCCGGCGGGGTCGGGCGCGCGGCCCGGGCGGGTCCAGTAGACGCGGTGGCGCTCGAGGGCCCAGGCGAGCGCGTCGGCGAAGGCGGCGCGATCGGCGATGAGGAAGCGGTAGAGCGCCTCGAGCTCCGGGGCCACGAGGTTGAGGGCGTGCTCCTCGGCCGCCGGCGGGAGGGCCTGGGGGGCGGTCGCGGCGAGCACGGCGACCAGGCGCTGGGGTACGTCGGGGGCCTCCGCCCACAGGCCCTGCATGAGCGCGGCGTAGCGCAGGAGGTACTCGGGCTCGCGGGCGGCGCCGCGCACGGTGGCGAGCGGCGCCTTGGCGAGGGCGCCGAGGGTGCGGCGGTCGCGGGCGACGGTGGCGAGGAGGAAGCCCTCGCGCCAGGCGCGCACGTGCGCCGTTTCGGTCGGCCCGGTCGCGGGCAGGCTCACGGGCGCCCCCGGGCCGAGCGGCAGCTCGAGGCGGCCGTAGGTGCGGGCGGCGAGCGCGAAGGTCGCGCCGGCGGCCTGAGCGCCGAGGCGCAGGGCGCGGCCGAGCTCGGCCCCGACGGGCTCGAGCGCGGCGAGGTAGCCCGCGCAGGCGAGCGCGCTCGTGCGCAGCGGCTCGAGCGCCGCGGCGCTCGTCCGCGCCGCCGCGAGGCTCGTCTCGAGCTCGGCGCGGGCGCGCGCGAGGCCGGCGCGCGCGTGCGCCTCATCGACCGGGTGCTGCAGGACCGTCCGCATTCCAGGCATGAGTGCCACGGGGGCCAAGCGGGGGCAAGCCTGGCGCGCGCTTGGCAGCAGGTACGCTGGAATAGGGGCACCGCCGTTCCTGGTTCTCTGTACGGACCCGTGCTAGAAATTCCGCCACCGGGCCCGGCGTGCCTCGGGCCGGCCTCCAACCGCCCTTTTGTCGGGAGCCCAGATGCAGCAGGACGTCAAGGTTATCAACGAGATGGTCCAGCGGGAGAGCGCCTTCGTCGAGCGCATCCTGAACGAGGTCGGCAAGGTCATCGTCGGCCAGAAGTACATGGTCGAGCGGATCCTCATCGGCCTGCTGACGGGCGGCCACGTGCTGGTCGAGGGCGTGCCGGGCCTGGCCAAGACCTTGACCGTCAAGACGGTCTCAGACTGCATGCGCACCCGCTTCCAGCGCATCCAGTTCACCCCGGACCTCCTGCCCGCCGACATCATCGGCACCGTCATCTACAACCAGGCCAAGGGCGAGTTCACGCCCAAGCGCGGCCCCATCTTCGCCAACCTCGTCCTCGCCGACGAGATCAACCGCGCGCCGGCCAAGGTGCAGAGCGCGCTGCTCGAGGCGATGCAGGAGCGCCAGGTCACCATCGGCGACCAGACCCACAAGCTCGACGAGCCCTTCATCGTCATGGCGACGCAGAACCCGATCGAGCAGGAGGGCACCTACGCGCTGCCGGAGGCGCAGCTCGACCGGTTCATGCTCATGATCAAGGTGGGCTACCCGACCAAGGAGGAGGAGCGGGCGATCATGGACCGCATGACCTCCGGCATCCCGGTCAAGGCCGAGCCGGTCGCCTCGCCCGAGGAGGTCCTCGCGGCGCGCAGCGTGATCAACCAGATCTACGTCGACGAGAAGATCCGCGAGTACGTCATCAACGTGGTGCAGGCGACGCGCGATCCGCGCGGCTACGGGCTGCAGGAGCTGGCGGACTTCATCGAGTACGGCGCCAGCCCGCGCGCGAGCATCTATCTGACCGTCGCCGCGCGCGCCCACGCCTTCCTGCGCCACCGCGGCTACGTGACGCCCGAGGACGTCAAGTCCGTCGGCCCCGACGTCCTGCGCCACCGCGTCATCCTGACCTACGAGGCCGAGGCCGAGGAGATCTCGGCGGAGGACATCATCCGGCGGCTGTTCGAGCACGTGGAGGTGCCGTAGGACGCAGCCATGCTCCCGCGCGAGCTGATCAAGAAGATCCGGAAGATCGAGATCTACACGAGCCGGCTGGTCAACGACCAGCTCGCCGGGGCCTACCACTCCGTCTTCAAGGGCCGCGGCATGGCGTTCAGCGAGGTGCGCGAGTACCAGATGGGCGACGACATCCGGCTCATCGACTGGAACGTCACCGCGCGCATGAACGACACCTACGTGAAGCTCTTCGTCGAGGAGCGGGAGATGACCGTCATGCTCCTCGTCGACATGAGCGGCAGCGGGCGGTTCGGCACCCGCCGCCAGCGCAAGCGGGAGCTCGCCGCCGAGATGGCGGCGCTACTCGCGTTCTCGGCGATCAAGAACAACGACCGCGTGGGCCTCGTCATCTTCACCGACCGGATCGAGAAGTACATCCCGCCCAAGAAGGGCAAGAAGCACGTCCTGCGCGTCATCGAGGAGATCCTCACCTTCACGCCGAGCTCGACGCGCACCGACCTCGGCGTCGGCCTGCAGTTCCTCGGCCGGGTCGCGCACCGGCAGTCGATCGCGTTCCTCCTGTCGGACTTCGTGGCCGAGGGCTACGAGCACGGCCTGAAGGTGGCGAACCGCCGCCACGACCTCGTGCCGGTGGTCATCACCGACCCGCTCGAGGAGCAGATCCCGAAGGTCGGCCTCCTCTACCTCGAGGACGCCGAGACCGGTGAGATCGTCGTCTTCGACACCCACGGCCCGGAGGCGGGCGAGTACGCGAAGCGCGTGCGCCGCGCCCGCGACGAGCGCGAGGCGCTGTTCCGCAAGCTCAAGATCGACTTCATCAACCTGCGCACCGACCAGCCCTACCTCGGCGCGCTCGTGACCTTCTTCGAGGCCCGTGCGCGGAGGCTCCGGCATTGAGGCGGACGGTTCTCAAACGGGGAATTGAACAGGGAGGCGGGGAGGCGGGGAGAACTGCCTGGGTTGGGTCGTGCCTACGCGCGCCTCAGGCGCCCCCGCCCGCGCCGGCACGACCGACCCCAAGGAAACTCCCCGCCTCCCCGTCTCCCTGTTCAATCATCCTGCTGCTGAGCCTCCTCGGCGGGACCGCCGCGGCGCAGCCGGCGGCGGCGCCCGCGAGCGCGCCGGCGTCCGTCCCGGCGTCGGCGCCCGCGTCGGTGCCGGCGTCCGCGCCCGCGTCGCAGGCGGCGTCCGCGCCGGCGACCCAGCCCGAGCTGCCGCCCGACCCCGACGCTCCGACCGTGTCCGCGCGCCTCGACCGCACCGAGGGCCGCGTCGGCGACGCGTTCCTGCTCACGGTGACCGCCGTTCACCTGCGCACCGTGGCCGTCAACCTGCCAGCCAGCCTCGTCCTCGGCCCGTTCCAGGTGCTCGAGAAGCTGCCCGAGCGCGACGCCGATCTCGGTAACGGCAAGCTGCGCCGCGACTTCCAGCTCAAGGTGGCGGCCTTCGAGCCCGGCGACCTCGTGCTGCCCGGGGTCGAGGTCACCTACCTCAACGCCCGCGGCGAGGCGCGCACGACCACCACCGGGCCGATCGACGTCCGCATCCTCAGCGTCCTCGCGAACGAGAACGACCCGCAGCTCAAGCCGAACGCCGGCCCGGTGCCGGTCACCCAGCGCGACCTCACGCTCGTGTGGGTGCTCCTCGCCGTGCTGCTCGTCGTCGTCGGCGTCGTGCTCGGCCTGGTGCTCAAGGCGTACCTGCGGCGCCGCGCCCTGCGGGCCGTGCCGCCGCCGCCGCCGCGGCCGGCGCACGAGATCGCGCTCGAGAAGCTCGACCGGCTGCGCGCCGAGGACCGCATCGCCCGCGGCGAGCTGAAGGAGTTCTACCTCGTCCTGTCCGAGATCCTGCGCGAGTACCTCGGCCGCCGCTACGGCTTCGAGGCGCTCGACATGACCACGAGCGAGATCCTGGCGCTGCTCGGCCGGCTCGAGGGGGGCCCGCTCACGGCCGGCAGCGAGCCCGACCTCGGCGCCTGGCTGATGGGCTGCGACCTCGTGAAGTTCGCCAAGTACGTGCCTGACCCGGCCGAGGCCGCGGCCGCGCTCGAGGAGGGCTACCGCGTCGTCGAGGCGACGCGCCTGCGGCTCGAGCCGGCGATCCAGATGCCGCCCGGCGCGCCCGGCGGCGGGCCCGGCGCCGCGCCGCCGCCCCCCGCGGCCGCGCCGCCGCAGGTGCAGCCATGAGCCAGGACCCCGCGCTCACGCCCGCGGCCCCCGCGCCGGCGGCGCCCGCCGCGCCCGCCGTGCCGCCCGCGGTCCCGGTCCGACCGCGCCGCCGCGCCGCGGCCCCGGCGCCCGCGGCGCGCACCGATCTGCTCGAGCACCTCATCCCCTACCTGCTCCTCGCCGCGCTCGGCCTGCCCACGATCGGCGTCAGCGCCTACCTGCTCGTCGATCAGCCCGGGCTCGGCGTCGCGACCCCGGCGGCGGCGGTGCTGCTGCTCCTCGTGCCGTTCGCTGCGGTGATGCTCTTCCACGAGCGCACGAAGCGGGCGAGCGCGATGCTCTTCTCGCGCGTCGGCGACGTCGCGCGCTGCGGCCGCAGCGCCGGCGCGCGGCTCGCCCCGCTGCCGGCGGTGCTGCGCCTGCTCGCGCTCACCCTCATCGTCGTGGCCGCGGTCGGGCCCCAGTCGACCGCCGCCGACAAGGTCGACGTCGAGGGCATCGACATGATCCTCGCGCTCGACATGTCGAACTCGATGGAGGAGGCGGACCTCGTGCCCGACCGCCTCAGCGCCGCCAAGCGCGTCATCGACGACTTCATCGTCCGGCGCCGGCAGAACCAGCTCAACCGCGGCGACCGCATCGGCATGGTGGTCTTCGGCCGCGAGGCCTACACCTACTGCCCGCTCACCTTCGACCACGACGTGCTGCGGAGCCTCCTGCGCGACCTGCGCATCGGCTTCGTCGACGGCCGCGGCACCGCCATCGGCAACGCGCTCGGCGTGGCCCTCAACCGGCTGCGCCACTCCGACGCCAAGTCGAAGGTGGTCATCCTGCTCACCGACGGCGACAACAACGCCGGCAACATCTCGCCGCAGCAGGCCGCGCGCTTCGCCCGCACGCTCGGCGTACGCATCTACACGATCCTCATGGGGCAGAACGAGGAGGCGGACCCGTTCGGCCCGCGCGTCCCGCTCGCGCGCCGCTACCCGGTCAACCCCAAGCTCCTCGAGGAGATCGCGACGACGACCGGCGGCAACCCCTACCTCGCCACCGACACGCAGGCGCTCGAGTCGCGCTTCCACCACATCCTGTCGGAGCTCGAGCGGTCGAAGCTCAAGGACGCGAGCCTCGCGCACACGCCGCTCTTCCCGCCGTTCCTCTTCGCGGCCCTCGGCCTGCTCGGCCTCGAGGTGGTGCTGAGCCTGACCCGCTTCCGGAAGCTGCCATGAGCTTCGTGCACCCGACCATCGTCTTCGTGGTGATGCCGATCGCCGTGGCGGTGCTCACGCTCGCCTTCGTCCTCGACCTGGCGCGGCGGCGGCGGGCCCTCGAGCGGCTCGGCGAGCAGCCGCTCATCGGGGCGATGGCGGCCTCGCTGTCGCGCGGGCGCCTCGTCTGGCGCATGATCCTCTTCATCGTCGGCGTCGGCCTCGTGCTCACCGCCGCCGCCCAGCCGCAGATGCCGGGCAAGGTGCGGCTGCGCAAGAGCCGCGGCCTCGACATCGTGGTCGCGCTCGACTTCTCGAAGTCGATGCTGGCGACCGACATCTACCCGAGCCGCATCGAGCGCGCCAAGCGCGAGCTCGAGCGGCTGCTCGACCAGCTCTCGGGCGACCGCATCGGCCTCGTCGCCTTCGCCGGCGAGGCGGTGTCGTACCCGCTCACCTCGGACTACGCCGCGGCCAAGCTCTTCTGGCGCGAGCTCTCGCCGCAGCAGATGCCGGTCGGCGGCACCGCGATCGGCAAGGCGCTGACGCAGGCGACCGACCTGCTCAAGCGCGTGCGCCCGGCCTCCAACGCCTACGCCCAGGTCATCCTCCTGCTCACCGACGGCGAGGACCACGAGTCGGACCCGATCGCGGCCGCCAAGGAGGCGCAGAAGCTCGGCATCCGCGTCTACGCCATCGGCATCGGCTCGCGCTCGGGCGAGCTCGTGCCCGACCCCGAGGCGAGCCCCGGCGGCGCCCGTTACCTCAAGGACCAGAAGGGCGGCTACGTCACCTCGAAGCTCGACGAGGACGTCCTGCAGAAGGTGGTGCGGCTGACGGACGGCGAGTACTTCCGCGTCGATCCCAAGCAGTTCGGCGTCGAGCGCGTCATCCAGACCCTCGCCACGCTCAAGCGCGGCGAGGCGGCGACGCGTCTCGTGACCGAGCCCATCGAGCTCTACCTCGCCTTCCTCGTCCCGGGCTTTCTCCTGCTGCTCATCGAGACCGTGCTGTCGGACCGGCGGCGCCGGGCGGCGGCGGTCGGGAGGGCATCGTGACTCGCACCGCGCGCGCCGCGGCCCCGCTGCTGGTCGCCCTCGTCGCGGGCTCAACTGGGGGGGCTCTGCCCGCCCCCGCTCGACGGGACCGCAGAAACCCGCTCGCAAGCGAGCGGGCGGCCGTCGAGCCTCCCCCCCACCGCGCGCTGCCCGCGCGAGCCGGCGCTCAAACGTGCACCCGCGCCGCGGCCCCGCTGCTGGTCGCCCTCGTCGCGCTCCTCGCCTGCGGCGGCTTCGACCTGCTCCGCTCGCGCAACCGCGCCGTCGCCCGCGGCAACGAGCTGCTCAAGGCGGGCAAGGCCAAGGAGGCGCTGGTCGAGCTCGACCGCGCCCGCGCCCAGCTGCCCGACGATCCGGGCGTGCGCTACAACCGCGGCCTCGCGCTCTACGAGCTGGGCCAGCTCGACGAGGCCCGCGCGGAGTTCCAGCGCGCCGGCGAGGGGCACGCGCCGCTCAAGGGGCTCGCCTACTTCAACCAGGGCAACGTGCTCGCGAAGCAGGAGAAGTGGCAGGAGGCCGTCGAGTCCTACCGCCGCGCGCTGACCGCCGACCCCAAGCTCCACGACGCCAAGTGGAACCTCGAGGTCGCGCTGCGCAAGCTCAAGGAAGAGAAGAAGAAGGAAGAGCAGAAGAAGCAGGACGAGGAGCAGAAGAAGCAGGAGGAGCAGAAGAAGAAGGACGAGGAGCAGAAGAAGAAGGAGCAGGAGCAGCAGCAGCAGCAGCAGGGCCGGGACGGCGGCACGCCGCAGCCGCAGTCGCAGCCGCAGCCCGAGCAGAAGCCGCAGCAGCCCGACTCCAAGAAGGACCAGCAGCAGCAGCAGCCCAAGCCCGAGGAGGGCAAGGACAAGGGGCCGGACCACACCCAGCCCGAGCCCAAGCCCGCCCCGGAGGACAAGCCGGGCCCGGCGCAGAGGCCGGCCGAGCGCGAGTCGGTCGACGCCGTCCTCGACGCCCTCGAGAAGCACGAGAAGAACCTGCCGCTCGAGCGCTTGCGGATGCGGACGCGGCGCAAGCCGGACAAGGACTGGTAGCCCCGATGGCGGCCAAGCACGTTCGATTCCTCGTCGCGGTCGCGCTCGCCCCCGCCCTGCTGGCGCCGGCCCGGCCCGCCGCGGCCCAGGCGCGCGTGAGCGTGATCGCGGAGCTGTCGAGCGGCCAGGTCGCGCTCGACGAGGAGGTGCAGCTCACCTTCCACGTCTCCCTCAGCGGCTCGGCGAAGGTGGAGCGCTTCCACGCGCCGTCGCTGCGCGACTTCGAGGTGCGGGACACCGCCACGCAGCGGCGGGTCGAGTTCAGCCTCGGCGGCTTCGGCGGCGCGCCGCAGCACGTGCGCATCGAGGACCGCATCTACCTCCTGCGGCCGCGCAAGGCCGGCACCATCACGATCGGCGAGGCCGAGGTGGTGGTGAACGGCCGCTCGCACCGCAGCCGGGCGCTCCAGCTCCGGGTGGCGCCAGGCGCCGGCGGCCCGGCCGCCGCGGCCCCGCCCGGCGCGCCCACCGCGTCGCCCGCGCCGGCCGCGCCCCCGCCGCCCGTGGCCCCCGGCGAGGACGAGGACCTGTTCCTGCGCGCGAGCGTGGACAAGGCCCGCGTCTACGTCGGCGAGCAGGTGACGGCGAGCTGGCAGGCGTTCACGCAGAGCGCGATCGAGAAGTACCGCCCGGTGCGCGAGCCCAAGATCGACGCCTTCTGGACCGAGGACCTCTTCATGCCGACGGTGCGCCTGGGCTACGAGCGCGCGCAGCACCGCGGCCAGCAGTACCTGGTCGCGCTCCTGCTCAAGAAGGCCCTCTTCCCGCTGCAAGCGGGCAAGCAGGTGGTCGGGCCGCTCGAGGCCGAGTTCATCACCCAGGCCTCGCTCTTCGTCGCGCCGACGGGCTCCACCCGGCGCAGCCAGCCGGTGACCATCGAGGTGCTGCCGCTGCCCGCCGGGGCGCCGGCCGGCTTCGACGCGGCCAACGTCGGGCAGTACACGGTGACGGCGAGCATCGACCGCAACCAGGTGGCCGCGGGCGAGGCCGTCACGCTCAAGCTGGTGGTGCGCGGCACGGGCAACCTGCGCCAGCTGAAGGTGCCGCCGCTCACCAAGCTCGAGGGCTTCCGCGTCTACGAGCCCAAGATCGCCGACCAGATCGAGCCCGGCCCGCAGGTCGGGGGGACCAAGACGGTCGAGTACCTGATCGTGCCGCAGAAGGTCGGCGAGCTCGTGATCCCGCCCATCGGCCTGCCCTGCTTCGATCCGCAGACCAAGCGCTACGTCACCCCGCGCACCGAGCCGCTGCGGCTGAACGTCATCGGCGAGACGCCGCCATCGGCGCTGCCGCAGGCGACGGCGGGCAAGGCCGAGAACGTGCTCCTGCCCGACATCGCCCTCATCCGCAACCGCCACGCCGTGGGCACGCGCGTCGACCGCGTGGTGGTGCGGCCGGGGCTGCTGGCCGGCGTGCTCGCGGCGCCGCCCGTGTTGCTGCTCGGCCTGCTCGCCGGGGAGCGGCTGCGCGACCTCATCCGCCGCGAGACGGCGCGCTCGCGGCTGCGCAAGGCGCGCTCGGGCGCGCGGCGGCGGCTGCGCGCGGCCGAGGCCCTGGCCCGCTCGGGCGCCGAGCGCATCGGCCCGGCCTTCTTCGGCGAGCTCGCCAAGGCGCTCTACGAGCACCTCGAGGTGGTGCTGGGCGCGCCGGTCACGGGCCGGACGCTGGCCGAGCTGGGCCGCTACCTCGAGCAGCGCGGCGTGCCCGCGGCGACCGCGGCCGGCGTGGTCGCGGAGCTCGAGAGCTGCGACTTCGCCCGCTTCGCGCCCGCCGCGGCCGAGCCCGAGGAGCTGCGCGCGGCGGTCAAGCGCGTGCGGGCGCTCCTCGACGCGCTCGAGGCCGCCCCCGTCACGGAGGCCGCCCCATGAGGCGTCGCGCGCTCGTGCTCGTCCTCGCCGCCGGCGCCGCGCTCGCGCCGCTCGCCGGCGTCGCCGCGGCCCGCGCCGCCGCGCCCGCCGCGGCCGCGCCCGCCGCCGGCGTCGCCATCGACGCCGCGTTCCGCCGCGCCAACGAGGCCTACTACCGCGGCGACTTCAAGGCCGCGATCGAGGCCTACGAGCAGGTGGCCGCGCTCGGCGTCGTGCACGAGGACCTCTACTACAACCTCGGCAACGCCTACTACAAGGCGGGCCGCATGGGCCCGGCCATCTTCGAGTACGAGCGCGCGCTGCAGCTCGACTCCGACCAGGCCGACGCCCGGCGCAAC
>DASXVK010000690.1:0-11001 GCA_036504295.1 Polyangia bacterium | reverse complement strand
CACGCGGCCGCGCCGATGCCGCGGTTGCGCCCGTGGCTGACGGTGCTCAGCGGTCCCGCCGCGACGCCCAGGCACATGGCCACGGCGGCAACGGCGAGGAGGGGCACGGCGTGGGTATCGGCGGGCGGCCGGGGCGGTTGCGGATCGCTCATGCTCTCGGACCACCCTCGCGGGCACGGGCAGGGGCACGGGCAGGGGCACGAGGGCGCTCGCCCGTCGCCGGGCCGCCCCTCTCAGGTTCGGCGCTCGTGCCCGTGCCCCTGCCCGTGCCCCTGCCCGGCATTTTCCCCCTCGCCGCCGCAGCCGTCGGAACGACGGTCCGCGATCGCACGCGCCCGCGCAGCATGCGTTGACAGGATCGGCCCGAGGGATATAATGCTGGGAATTTCCTACGGTTGGAGCCGAAATGCGTCGCTTTGGGGTGCGCGCTGCGACCCTCGTAGTGGTCAGTCTGGTCGGCCTCCCGGCCATTGCCGCCCTGCTCCGGGGCACCGTGGCGCTGCCGGCGGGCTTCAAGCCCGCCGCCGCCGCCCATCACACGACCTACTGGAAGGTCGAGAACGGGGTGCTCCCGATCGCCCCGCCGCTGCGTGACCCGCGCACCGACATGATCGCGTATCTCGAGGGCGGCAAGGTGCCGCCCGCGGGCGAGCAGACGGCGGTCATCGAGCTCAACGGCTACCGGTTCGATCCGCCGGTCGTCGCCCTGGCCGCCGGCAGCACGGTGGAGTTCAAGAACACCGGCCGCACCGCGCACGTGATCTACGACCAGCAGAAGGTGATGTCGCAAGGGGCGGTCAAGCCGGGGGAATCGCGCAAGCAGAAGTACCACGCCGAGGGCGAGTACGAGGTGCGCGAGGAGGAGTTCCCCCACATGCGCGCGGTCATCAAGGTGCTGCCGACGCCGTTCTTCGCCCGACCCGACGCGGCGGGCGTGTTCAAGTTCGACAATGTGCCCGAGGGCAAGTGGACGGTGAAGGTGTGGTATGCGGGTGAGACCCTCGCGACGGAGAGCGTCGAAGTGGGGCCGAAGGGCGGCGAGGTCGTCGTGAAGGTCCCCGAGGGCAGGCCGGCCGGGGCCGGGAAGCGCTAGCGGGCAAACGCCATGTACTTCACCAAGATCTGGTTCGGACTGGTGACGCTGGTGGGGGCGTTCGCGCTCTCGCTCGCCGTCCTCGCGCAGGTCCCGTCGCAGCACGCCGTGGAGCGCGAGCAGGCGGAGCGGCTGGACTATGCGCAGCACTCGATGCAGCTCCTGCTCAAGGTCAACGCCCGCAAGTGGATGGACTACGCCACCCAGGCGGCCACCGACCGCGAGATCGTCGGGCCGCTCGAGGAGGCGAGCAAGTCGGCGGACATCGCGCCGGGCATCCACCAGACCGCCCAGAGCAAGCTGCGGCAGTTCAACGACAACCTCAAGCTCCAGCTCATGTGGGCGGTCGACGCGAAGGGCCGGGTCGTCGCCCGCGCCGGCGTCGAGGACGCCGTCTTCAAGGACTCCGTCGTGGGCCTGCCGCTCATCGAGGACGCGCTGCGCGGCTACCGCGGCGACGACAGCTGGGCGCTCGGGGGCAAGCTCTACCGCGTCGTCGCCGTGCCGGTGTTCACCCGCGCCCAGGACCGCTACGCCGGCGCGCTGGTCCTCGGCGAGGAGGTCGACGCCAAGCTCGCCTTCGCGATCAAGGAGCGGCTGCGCGTCGAGGTCGCCTTCTTCCTGCGCGACAAGCTGCTCGGCGCGAGCTTCGCCTCGCCCGCGCTCCCCGAGATCCCGCCGCTCGTCCCGAAGCACGCGGCG
Source organism: Polyangia bacterium (assembly GCA_036504295.1). Lineage (GTDB taxonomy): Bacteria > Myxococcota_A > Polyangia > JACRCY01 > JACRCY01 > DASXVK01. The sequence continues at coordinate 9,206 of DASXVK010000690.1, read as the reverse complement.
ACCGTCGCGAAGGCGGGCTACACCGGCGTCCACCCGCTCGAGAAGGGCAAGGAGCCGATGCTCGTCGCCGCCGGGCCGCTCACCGGCGAGGCGGCCGGCCAGGAGGCGGTGTGGGCGTTGATGCTGCGCCGCGGCGCTCCCTACGGGCTCGGCGCCACGTTCGCCGAGATCACGAAGGAGGACCTCAAGCCCGGGCGCTTCCCCTGGTTCCTCATCGGCATCGGGCTCGTGCTCGCCATCGTCATCGGCTTCCTGCTCATGCGCTTCGAGGCGGAGGGGCCGCTCGCCCGCCTGCTCCTCAAGGCGAAGGAGTTCGCGAAGGGCGACCTCGCGAAGCTGCCCGACGCGCTCTTCGGCGGCAAGTTCGGCGCCATCGCGCGCAACGTGAACACCGGCCTCGAGAAGGTCGCCCGGACCGCGGGGCCCCACCAGCCCTCGCCGCTGGCCGGGAAGGACCTCAAGTCCATCCTCGGGCCCGCGACCGCCAGCCAGGACGCGCTCGACGATCTCGTGCCGCACGCGCGCGCCTCGCTGCCGGACCTGGGCCTGGGCCTGATCCCCCCCTCGGCGCCCGTCGTGGACATGCTGCCGGGCCCGGTCGCGCCGCCGCCGCTGCCCCCGCCCTCGGTCGGGCGTCGGCCCGGCGCGCCGCCGCCGCCCCCGCCGCCGTCGCTGCGGGTCAGCGACGCCGCGCTGCCGTTCGGGCCGCCGCCGGCCGCGCCCGAGCCGCCCGATGTCTTCGCCTCCAGCCCGCCGCTGCCCCCGCTGCCGCCGGCCGCCGGCGCGCCGATGCCGATCGCCTACGAGAGCAGCGCCGGCGTGCTGGCCGAGGCCGAGCTCAGCGGCCCGACGCTCGTGGCCGCGAGCGGGCCCCCGGCCGTGAGCATGCCGCCCGCGGCCGCCGCGGGCGGCCCGAGCGGCGGCATCGAGGTCGCCGCCGACGGCAACGTCGACGCCTACTTCCACCGGATCTTCGACGAGTTCGTGCAGATGAAGCGCGCCTGCGGCGAGCCCACCGACGCGATGACGTACGAGAAGTTCGTGCTCAAGCTGCGGGACAACCGCCAGAGCCTGATCACGAAGTACGGGTGCCGCTCGGTGAAGTTCCAGGTCTACGTCAAGGACGGCAAGGCCGCGCTGAAGGCGACCCCGGTCAAGTAGGAAGGCTCGCGGGGGCGGCCCAGCGCCGCCGACCGTCGTGGTAGAATTGGCCTCACGCCGCGTGCGGAGGAGGCCAACCATGTGGTACCGACCCGTTCGGCCCGTGCTCGTCGGGCTTGTCACCATGATGCTCGCTGCCTGCGGGGCGTCCCCCGCCGCCGGCGCCGGCGACGCGGGGCTGGGCGACGGCCGCGACGTGGTGACCGACCGCGGTCCGGTCGGGGACGCCGGCGCGTGCGTTCACCCCGCCATGGATCCCACCTGTGGGCGCACGTGCGCCACGACCGCCGCGTGCGGCGCGAACCTGTACTGCGATGGCACCCAGTGCCGCGCCGACTGCACTCCCGGCGGCACCGAGTGCGGCGCGGGCATGGTCTGCCTCGCCCACGGCCTGTGCGGACCCGACTGCCCGCGGGTGGCCGTCGACCTCACCCTCGTGGTGCCGCGCGTCGTCATCCTCATCGATCAATCCGGGAGCATGACGAGCGACTTCAACGGCCGCAGTCGCTGGCAGGCGGTCAAGGTCGCCTTGACCGATCCCACGACCGGCGTCGTGCCGGCGCTCCAGTCCCAGGTCATCTTCGGCGCGACGCTGTACACGAGCCACAACGGCACCGCGGGCGGCGGCACCTGCCCGATCCTCACGGTCGTGGACCCGGCCCTCGACAACGCCACGGCCATCCGGGACTTGCTCGCCACACACGATCCGGACACCGACACGCCCACCGGCGAGTCCATCGATGCGGTCGTGGCCGCGTTCGCCGCCACTCCGCCCAATCCCGATGGTCACGAGGGACCGCGCATCATCATCCTCGCCACCGACGGCGAGCCCGACACCTGCGCAGTGCCGAATCCGCAGACGGGGCAGGCCCGGGCCATCCAGGGGGCGCAGAACGCCTTCAACGCCGGGATTCGGATGTTCATGCTGAGCGTCGGCAACGAGGTCGGCGCCGCGCACATGCAGGACATGGCCAACGCCGGCGTCGGCCTGGCCGTCGGCGGCACCGCGAACGCGCCCTACTACGTGGCCAACGACACGGCCGGTCTCATCACGGCGTTCCAGCAGATCATCGGGGCGGTGCGCTCGTGCTCCTTCACGCTCAGCGCCGCCGTGCAGCCGGGCTTCGAGTCGCAGGGCGACGTGCGGCTGAACGGCGACGCGATCGGGTACCAGGACCCCAACGGCTGGACGCTCACGAATCCGACCACGCTCGAGCTCCTCGGCACCGCCTGCCAGCAGTACCTCGCCGACCAGAGCGTCACGCTCGCGGCCACCTTCCCCTGCGGCTCGATCATCGAATAGGGCGACCGCCCCCGCGCTAATCCGCCCCGTTCTGCTGATCGATCACGAAGCTGTCCGGCGTGGCCTCGCCCTCGACGGGGGCCGTCTGCGTCGGCGCCGTGCCCTTCACGAAGTACTCGTCCTTGTAGGCGGCGCTCCCGGGCGCGGCGAGGAGGCCCGTGCGCGGGTCGATGCGCACGATCTCGATCCCGGGCGGCGGGGTGAAGCCGCGGGCGGGCTTGCCCTTGAGCGCCTGGCCCATGAAGTCGATCCAGATGGGCAGGGCGGCCCGCGAGCCCTGCTCGCCGCGGCCGAGCTTCCGGTTGTCGTCGAAGCCCACCCACACGCCGGCGACGAGGTCGGGCGTGAAGCCGACGAACCACGCGTCGCGGATGCCGGGCTGCGGCTTGCGCAGGTAGTTCGTGCCGGTCTTGCCGCAGGCGTACCACTTCAGCTTGCGGGCGGCGCCGGCCGTGCCCTCGTCGACGACGCTGCGGAGCAGCGAGGTCATCAGGAAGGCCACCTCGGGCGCGAGCACCGGCTGGGCCGGCGGCGCCGCCACCGCCTCCTGGCCGATGGAGACGATGAAGGTCGGCGTGCCGACCCGCCCCTCGTCGGCGAAGGCGGCGAAGGCGTTCGTCAGCTCGAGCGGCGTCACGGCGGCGGAGCCGAGCGCGATGGTCGGGTCCTCGTTGATGGGCGAGGCGATGCCGAGCAGCTTGGCGAGCTGCCGCACCGACTCGACGCCGACCTCGTTGATGACCTTGACCGCCACGGTGTTGATCGAGTGCGCGATGGCCTGCCGCACCCGCACCGGCCCGCGGTAGGCCTCCTGCTCGGCGTTGTCGGGCTTCCAGGTGCCGAAGACGTCGGGCGCGTCGTTGATGACGGTCGCCGGCGTGATCTTGCCCGCGGCGAGCGCGGCGGCGTAGACGAGCGGCTTGAACGACGAGCCCGGCTGGCGCCGCGCCCGGAGCGCCCGATCGAAGCCGCCGGGCCGGAAGTCGTAACCGCCGACGATGGCGCGCACCTGGCGCGTGTGCGGGTCGAGCGCGACGAGGGCCGCCTGCGGCCCGAGCTCCAGCGCGAGCGCCAGGCGCGGCTCCTCGCCGCCGCCCTTGCGGCCCTTGCGGGACGCCGGCCGCTCCTCGCGCTCGCCGAGGCGCACGCGCACGCGGTCGCCCGCCGCGAAGCGCTTCGCCGGCGCCTTCTTCTGCGGGTTGTAGCGCTCGTCCTGCGCGAGGTCGACGACGCCGTCGCGGTCGCCGAGCGCGACGACCAGCTCCTGCTTCGCGTCGTCGACGCCGGTGACGATGCCCTCGAAGACGTGGCCCTTCTGCAGGGGGCCGTTGTCCTTCTTCAGCTTGGCGATGGCCTTGTCGAGGGCGCCGTGCACCTTGCCGCTGCCGCCGCGGTACCCCTGCCGGCCGTCGACGGTCATCAGCCCGCGGGTGACCGCGTCGCGCGCCGCCTGTTGCACGCGCGAGTCGATGGTCACGCGCACGGTCAGGCCCTTCTCGGCGAGCCCGGCCTCGCCGTAGCGTTGCACGAGCACCTCGCGGACGGCGTCGACCACCTCGGGCGCCACGCCGAGCGCCGGGCTGGCGTCGCGCAGCACCCGGATCGGCTCGCGCGCGACCCGCTCGGCCTCCCCGACCTTGATGTAGCCGCGGCGGGCCATCTGCTCGAGCACGTAGCGCTGGCGCTCCTTGGCGTGCTCGGGGTGCTTGAGCGGGGACAGGCGCTCGGGGCTCTGCGGCAGGCCGGCGATGAGCGCGGCCTCGCCCAGGCTGAGCTCCCCCACGCCCTTGCCGAAGAAGAAGCGCGCGGCCTCCTCGACGCCGTAGCGGCCGTGCCCGTAGTAGATCTGGTTCAGATAGAGATAGAGGATCTCTTCCTTCGCGAGCGTCGCCTCCACCCGGCGCGCCAGGATGACTTCCTGGACCTTGCGCTTCAGGGTGCGCTCGGGCGACAGGAGGAAGGTCTTCACGACCTGCTGCGTGATCGTCGACCCGCCCTGCTTGTACCCGCCGTGACGCAGGTTGGCGGTGAAGGCCCGCAGCATGCCGAGGTAGTTCAGCCCCTGGTGGTGGAAGAACTCGGCGTCCTCCGCCGCGACGACCGCGTTGATGAGCAGCTTGGGGATGTGCTCGTACGGCACCACCGTGCGCCGCTCGACGTAGATCTCGCCGATCACCTGGTTGTCGGACGAGATCAGCCGTGTCACCTGTTTTGGGTGGTAATCCGCCAGGTTACGCAGCGGCAGCGCCGACTCGCGGCCGTACCACAGGAAGATGCCGCCGATGCCGGCGGCGCCGAGCGCGGCCGCGATGAGGCCCAGGACGAAGAACCACTTCACCAGCCGCCAGAGCAGGCGGGGTCGCGGCCGATCCTTGGCCGAGCGCTTCTGTGGTTCCGCCGAGGGACGCACGCGTGCCATGTGTTTAACCGCCGAGGTCGCGGAATTCTACCCCGCTTTGGCGCGGCGGGCCAAAAGTCAGCCACCTACCCTTCGGCGAGCCCGTCGATGAAGCTCCCCGCCTCCTCGTAGCGGAAGGCCTCGCCGGCCTCGTAGCCCGCCGGCGCGCCGACCTGGCGGGCCCAGGCGCGGATCATGCGGTCGAGGAGCGGGCGGTAGTGGTCGCGGTCGAGCAGCGGCAGGAGCTCGGGGTGGCGGCCGGTCGCGGCGAGGCAGGCGCGCAGGTCGTCGATGGTCGCCTTCATCTGCGACTCGTGGGCGGCGAGGGCCTCGATCTTGCGGTCGAGGAACGGGGTCACGTCCACGACCCGGTTCGCGTGGGCGGGGACCTTGGCGAAGAAGTAGCGCTCGGCGACGAGGTGCGGCGCGAGCCCCGCCTCCCGGTGCTCCGGGTGGAACAGCGGCATGTGCGAGAAGGCGAGCGCCTCCACCGCGGCGAACGCCACCGCGCGATGATCCGGGTGCGGCTCGAAGGGCGCCCACGGGTCGAAGGTGAGCACGGCGCGCGGGCGCACGCGGCGGATGAGGCGCAGGTACTGCTCGCGCAGGACCGTCGTCGGCGTGTCGCCGAGGAAGCCGTCGGGGTAGCCGAGGAAGCACAGCTCGCGCTTGCCCAGCACCGCGGCCGCCGCGCGCGCCTCGACCTCGCGGCTCCGCGCGACCAGCGTGTCGCGGTCGAGCTCGAAGCTCCCGCGGCTGTTGTCGGTGGTGACCACCTCGGTGACGGCCCAGCCCTCGGCCACGAGGCGGGCGACGGTGCCGCCGGCGAAGAACTCGGTGTCATCGGCGTGCGCGACCAGCAGCAGCGCGACCTTATCGTCCATGGCGGCCGACGCTACGGCACGCCGCGCGCGCCGTCAACGGCGCGCCTGCGCTTGATCCCGGCGACGGCGACTCGTATGCTGGCACGCATGCGCGAACGCGAGGCCCGCGCCGCCGTCGCCGAGATCAGCCGCCGCATGTACGCCCGCGGCCTCATCGCCGCGGCCGACGGCAACGTCAGCGTGCGGCTCGGCCGGGACCGCATCGCGGTCACCCCCTCGGGGCTCAGCAAGGGCTACCTGACCGCCGACGACATCGTCATCACCGACCTGCAGGGCCGGCGCCTCTCGGGGAAGGGGAAGCCCACCTCCGAGATCAAGATGCACACCTTCGCCTACGCCGAGCGGCCGGACGTGCTGGCCGTCGTCCACGGCCATCCGCCGGTCACCGTCGCCCTCGCGCTCGCGGGCGTGTCGATGGCCCAGTGCGTGCTCTCCGAGTCGTGCCTCGTGCTCGGCGCGGTGCCCACCGCCGGGTACGCCACGCCCTCGACCGATGAGGTGACCGCCTCGCTGCGGCCGCTCATCGCCGCGGCGAACGCCGTCATCATGGACCGGCACGGCGCGCTCACCCTCGGCCGCACGCTCGAGGAGGCCTACAACCGGATGGAGACCCTCGAGCACACGGCGAAGATCACTCACGCCGCCCGGGTGCTCGGGCCCGTGGCGCCGCTGCCCGAGGCGGACATCGAGAAGCTGCGGGCGGTCGCGCGCGCGTTCGGGCTGCCAGAGCCCGCGTCGGGCTGCGCCGAGTGCAACGCGTGCCCGAACGGACGGTCCGGCGGCCCGCCGGCGGCCGAGGATCAGGAGGGCCGCCTCCTCGCCGACGCCATCGCGGCGCGCCTGCGGCCGCGCCCGGCCTGAGCCGGGCTACCGCTCGCCGGGAGCTGCCGGCGCCGGCGCCGGCGCCGGGTCGGCCGCGCCCGCACTGGCCGCTCCGGGCGGGGCGCCGCGGCGGCGCGGCTTGCGCCGGGGCGGCGGCGGGGCGTCGTCGCCGTCCGCGGGCGCGGCGCGGCGCTTGACCCCCTTGCCCGGGCGCGGCGTCCCGTCCCCGTCGTCGCCGTTCACCACCGGCGGCGGGTCCGCGTCGTCCTCGTCGTCGAGGGCCTTGAGCCGGGTCGTCGCCTCGGCCACCGCGGCGTAGCACTCCTTCTCGCCCTTGAACTCCTCGCGGCTGAAGGTGAACTCCGCCGTCGCGTACTGCTCGTACTCCTCGTCCGTGATCCGGCCGCGCTCGTGCATCCGCATCAGGATCCGGCGCACGTAGCGGTCCCAGTCCGGCGTGAGCTGCCCCTTGCAGTACTGCACGTAGCGCTTCTTCGGGTTCGGCAGGATGCTGGCGTAGAACGCGGCCTCGAGCGGCGTGATCTGGGAGGCGGGCTTGCCGAAGTAGTGGCGGGTCGCGGCGCCGATGCCGTAGAGCGCCGGCCCGAACTCGATGATGTTGAGGTAGAGCTCCATGATCCGCTGCTTGTTCAGCCGCGTCTCGACGAACCAGGTGAGGAACAGCTCCTGGAGCTTGCGGGCGAGCGTCTTCTCGCGGGCGAGCAGCGCGTTCTTCACCATCTGCATGGTGATGCTGGAGGCGCCGAGGGCGAAGTAGCCGCGCCGCAGGTTGCGGACGAGGGCGGCGCGGAAGGTGCTCGGGATGAAGCCGCGATGGTGGAAGAAGCCGCCGTCCTCGGTGGTCGTGAGCGCCGCGAAGAGCGACGGCGAGATGTCGGCGAAGGCGACGAAGTTCGGGTTGTCGGGGCCGACCCAGAAGGTCATCTCCCGGCCGGGGGCGACCTGGACGCGGTGCTGGAAGCCGCCGCCCAGCTTGAGCGCCGTCGGCGGCGCGTCCACCGCCTGGCAGCCGCGGATGCCCACCTCGCCGCCGAGCTCGGTGCGGTCGAGGTCCATCATATCGATCTTCGTGTGCAGGTCGAGCTGGAAGGTGCCCTTCAGCTCGAACCCCTTGAGCGCGGGCGTCAGCTCCTCGGGCAGCGCGCTGAGCGCCACCTGACAGGGCACCGGCGGGACGCGCACCCGGGCCTCGTAGCGCGCCGTCGGCCGCCCGACCTGGGAGGCCTCGCCGGACGCGAACACCTTCACGTTGCGGAAGGTGACGGCGGCCTCGTCGAGCCGCAGTCGGCGCTCGGCGGGCACGAAGGCGCCGCGCACCTGGGCGATCGCGTCCAGCTTGCGCACCGGCACCGGGCCCAGGCGGCGGTGGAAGAGCGCGAGCCCGGCGACCTGCAGCCCGCCGTCGAAGGCGACGGTGCCGGCGGCGTACTGGATCTTCAGCGACGCGTCCACCGTGCCCTGCTCGGGCTCGATGACCGGCGTGTCCTTGAGGATCGGCTTGAGCTTGTCGAGCGTGAAGCGGGCGGCGGTCACGTCGAGCTGCGCGGTCCGCTCGTGCGGGAGCACCTCGCCGGTGGCCGTCCACAGCTCCTCGGGCACACCGCCGTACCCGCCGCGAAGATCGATCGCGACGCGGCCGGCGGCCGCGGGCGCGATGGTGCCGCGGATGCCCGTGAGGGCGAGGCTGTGCAGCGGGGCCACGCTGCCCCCGCTGAGCTGGAACGAGGGGAGGGCGCCGCCGGCGTCGAGCACCGTGGGTGGGATCGTCGCGGCCAGCCGCTCGATGCCGATCTCGGGCCCGCCCTCGACCTTGCCGCGCACGCCCGCGAGCGTCACCGTGGCCGGCGCGCCCGGCCGGAGCTGGCCGTCGATGCCCGCCGCGCGCAGCGTCACGCCGCGGCGCTCGTCGACGAGGTCGAGGGACCCCTGCCGGAGCGTCAGGGTGGGCCGGGTGCGGTGCCCGCCGCCCTCGCCCTCGCCGCCGCCGCGGCGGCCGCGGGCCCGGGCGAGGACCTCGCGCACGTTGTCGCGACCGTCGGCGTAGCGGCGCACCGCCAGCCGCGCGCGCTCGGCGCGCACCTCGCCGATCCGCGCCCGCCCGATGATGGCGGGCAGCAGCGCGAAGCTGACCTCGACCCGCGCGGCGCGCACGAGCGGGGCGTCGCCGGCGTCGTTCGGCCCGCTGACGACCACGTCGTCGAGCACCACGCGGCCGAAGCCGACGCTCACGTCCGCCGCGGTCACGGTGCACCCCAGCCGCTGCTGCGCTTCCGGCAGGACGCGGCCCCGCACGTAGGACCCCACGGCGAACGGGGCCGCCACCAGGGCCAGCAGCACCGCCAGGCCCACCGCCAGCAGGATGATCCGCCGTCGCGCCCGAGGCCGGCGCGGCCCCGGTCCGCCGACGGCGGCCGGCTCGTCACGTTGTGGCCAGACCAGCAACCGGCGCATTATAGCAGGGTCCGCGTCGAGAGCAGCGGCTCGTCGCCGGCGGGTGTGATCCACACTGATCGCTCACGCTCTCGGACCACCCTCGCGGGCACGGGCAGGGGCACGGGCACGGGCACGAGGGCGCTCGCTCGTCGCCGGGCCGCCCCTCTCAGGTTCGGCGCTCGTG
>DASXVK010000689.1:0-10274 GCA_036504295.1 Polyangia bacterium | reverse complement strand
CGAGTGCAGCGCGTGGCCACCGTCGAGGAGCGGCAGCCGGCGCCGGCGCACCAGCTCGACCATCCGTTGCGTCGACGGCGCCGCGGCGCCGTGGCACAGGCCGAAGCGCAGCGAGACGCCCTCGATCCGCCCCTGCTCGCTCGCCGCGCGCACCTGCCGCTCCGACGACGCGAGCGCGTCGATGATGCGCTGCAGGCCGCGGCTGCGCTCGCGTCCGGGCGGCTGCTCCTCGCCGACGGGCGCCGCGAAGGGGCCCCAGCCGTAGATGAAGATCATCGACTCGCACACGAACCGGCGCGCCCCGGCGGCGATGGCGGCGGCGAGCAGGTTGCGGGTCCCGTGCTCCCGCAGGCGGTTCGTCGGCTCGAGGTCCGACGCCCGCATCGGGCTGCCGGGGAACCGGGTCGCGACGTCGACGACCGCATCCGGTGCCACGCGCGTGACCGCGGCCGCGACGGCGGCGGGGTCGAGGAGATCGACGGCGATCGGCTCGGCGCCGAGCCGCGCGAGCGCCGGCAATCGGGTGGTGGTTCCTGCCAGCCCCACGACCGAATGGTGGCGCTGGATCAGCTCACGGACGACCAGCCGGCCGATGGTTCCGCTCGCACCTGCGACGAGGACGTTCACCGCGGCACCTCTCTGGGGGAGAGATACGGCGCGCGCGGGGCGGTGCAAGACGCCGACGCTGCGGCGGCGCGCGGCGGCGGTTCACTCCGGCCGCAGGTAGACCAGCGCTCCCGGCGCCGCGAACGGGTGCGCCCGCAGCACCTGCAGCACCCGCGCCCACGGGACATCGGCGGCCGCGCGCACCGCGAGCACGACCGGGGCGCCCTTCGCCGGCGCCCGCCCGCGGGCGGTCGCGAGGAAGCCGGCGAGCACCGCGGCCTCGTCGGCGCCCGCGGCCGTGTGGCCGGCCACCGTGAGCCCTGTCGCGCTGACGGCCACGTCCACGATGACCACGGGCCCGCCGCCCGCGGGCTGCCCGCACACGAACGCGAGCTGCTCGACGAGATCGACCTCGTGCGGGCCGATCCCGCCGAGCGTGCTCGGCTGCACCGCCGCGAGGAAGGTGCGCCCGGCGCAGGTCTTGGCCTCGATGTGGGAGGTCGCGGCGAGCACCTCCCACACGCGGCCGAACGGCAGCGCGGCGTCGGCGAAGAGCTCGATGGGGTAGCGGGTGTGCTCGGGGCTCTCGCCGGCCGCGCCGGACCCGCGGGACCAGGCCACGTACTCGGGTCCGCGCGCCGCCTCGACGGCGGCGGTGATCTGGTGCCGCAGCTCGGGCGCGCGCGCGGGCGGGTACGGGATGGGGCCCACGCGCCGCCCGTTCAGGTCCACGTGCGCGGCGAACAGCGCGAGCCGGGGCGCGCCGCGCAGGAGCTCCGGGCCGCGGCCCAGCGCGGGCGCCCGGCGCAGGATCGTCACGCGCGGCAGCTCGATGACCTCCGGCCCGCCCGTCGCGGGCGCGGTGAGGCTGAACCGGCGCAGCGGCGGCCACGCGGGCGCGGACGCGGGGCCGAGCGCGGGCGCGGGGGCGAGCGCAGGCGCGGACACGGCCCGGGGCGGCGCGTCCGGCGCGGTGACGACGGGCGCGGGGCCCGGGCCCTTGCCGCACGCGGCGATGAGGAGCAGCGGCGCTGCGATGATCACGACGGCTCGCGTCCGCGGCATGAGATCCTCCCGCGGCAAGCGTACCACGCGGGAATGCTCCCTCGAGAAGTTCGCAAAACGCGCCCTCCGACCCGGGAGGACCCGGATCCTCCGCGCTCGGAGTGCGGGATTTGCGAACTTCTGCGGGGAGCATTTGGCCCAGCCTGCACGTGCGCCGTCAGAACGGGCAAGTCGGCCCCGCTGGCGCTGCCACGAGCCGCTCGAGCCACTCCGGCCGGGGCGCCCCCGTGTCGCTGTGCCACTCGTCGACGGTGGTGATCGCCCCGTCGAGCGAGTCGAAGCCATACACGTCGTGGTGGATGCACCCCGCCGGGCAGTCGCCGCTCCCGCGGTCGATCGCGTAGTGGTACAGGGCGCGCACGCGCTGGTAGACCGCCTCGGTCGCGACGAGGCTCCGGTCGATGGTGAGCGCGAGCCCCTCCGCTTCGGCGTCGGCGCGCGGAGTGGCCGCGATCTCGGCGGCCGTCGCGAGCCCGTCCGGGCACGCGACCGGGCCGCCGTCGGCGGTGCGGTCCCCCACGCAGCCCATGGCCAGAGCTGCCGCCGTGACCACGAACGCGCCGCCGCCGACGCGGCGCCAGGTGCGGGCACGCCCGGTCACGGCGCGCCCCACTCCAGCCCGACCACCTCCTGCGCCTCCCACCGGAGCTCGAGCGCGTAGCCGTCGAGCGCGCCCGGTGTGTCGGCGGTGCAGTCGAGGACGGCGCCGTTGCTCCGCAGGAGCTCGTCGACCGTCCACACCCGGCCATCGATGAGCACCCCCAGCTCCGCCGCGGCCGCGGAGGCCTGGCTGATGCAGCCCGTGTATACGCCCGCGAGCTGCGCCGAGGTCGGGAGGCCGGCGCTGTCGAGCCGCCCCGTGACGGCGACCCCCCGCACCAGCAGATCCGGCGCGCCCAGGACGAACGGCAGCGGCCAGTCGAACGCGTGCGCCCCCGGCGCCGTCGCGAACGTCCCGTCCTCGGCCTGTTGCTGCACCCCCATCATACGCCCGCCGCGGGCCGCGGTCGCCTACCCCGCCCGCAACACCATCGCCGCGAGCCAGCGGTGCAGCGGCAGCATGGCGCGCCAGGTGGCCTCGCACAGGTCGAGGAGCGCGGGCCCGTAGAGCGCGTCGGGGATCGGCTGCTCGAGCGACGCGAACATGCCGTCGTAGAGCAGCAGCGCGGCGCGCGGGTGCTCGCGGTCGTAGCCCTGCGGCACGCGCTTGCGCGCCACGCCGCCGACGGTGAAACCGGCGCGCTCGACCTGGGCGATGGCGCGCGCGAGCGCCGGCCCGTGCTGCTCGTGCACGACCGAGTCGCGGTACGCCGTGAGGATCGCCGGCGGGAAGCCCTTCATGCCGGCGGCCAGCATCAGCCGCGGCGGCTGGAGGTGGAAGTAGAAGCCGCTGCTCTCCATCCGCGCGCCCGGGCCGTCCCACATCCAGATCCCGAGGTGCTCCTTGTACGGGCGCTGGTCCTTCGCGAACCGCACGTCCCGCTGCACGCGAAAGAGCGACCGGTTCACCCGCGGGTCGGCGTTGACCTCGGGCGCGACGCGGGCCAGCCGCGCGCCCATCGCGAGGACGAAGGCCTGCGCCGGCCCGACGACCTGCTCCTCGTACGCCGCCTTGTGCGCCGTGAACCAGGCGCGGTCGTTGTGCCGCACGAGCCCGCGCAGGAACGTCACCGCCGCGCGCGGGAAGCCGTTGAAGCCGCTCCCGGTCGTCATCGTGCGTCAACTCTACGACGCGCCGCGTCTGCCGCCAAGCGCGCGCGGGCGGGCGCCGCGGCGACGAGCCGGGCATCAACTCAAGGTCGAGAAGAAGGAGCGCGCCATGTCGCCTGAAGCCCGAGCGTCCCGTCTGGCCGGCAGCGGCGGAAGGACCCGGCGCCGGGGTTACGTGATCCTGCTCGCCGCGGTCGCCGCGACCGGCGGCCTGCTCTTCGGCTATGACACCGGCGTCATCTCGGGCGCGCTGCTCTTCCTGCGGACCGAGTTCCACCTCGGGCCGACGGCGCAGGGCATCGTCACCGCCATCGTGCTCCTCGGCGCGGTGATCGGGGCGGGGCTCTCCGGCACGCTGGCCGACCGCTTCGGCCGGCGCGCGATGCTCATCGTGGCCGCGGTCCTCTTCGCGGTGGGCGCGGTCCTGACCGGGTTCGCGCCCGGGCTCGGGCTGCTGGTCGTCGGCCGCCTCATCGTCGGCTTCGCCATCGGCGTGGCGTCGTACGTCACCCCGCTCTACATCTCCGAGTGCGCGCCGGCCCGCATCCGCGGCGCGCTCGTGTCGATGAGCCAGCTCATGATCACGATCGGCATCGTCGTCGCCTACCTCGTCGACTTCGCCTTCGCGCATCCGGGCGGGTGGCGCTGGATGTTCGGCCTCGCGTTCGTGCCCGCCGTCCTCCTCGGCGTCGGCATGCTGCTGCTGCCCGACAGCCCGCGCTCGCTGCTGGTCCGCGGCCGCGAGCGCGAGGCCCGCGCCGTGCTCGCCCGCATCCAGGGGCCGGCCGTCGAGGCGCGCAAGGTGGGCGAGATCGAGGCGACGCTCGCGCGCGAGGAGGCCTCGACGTGGCGCGACCTCTTCCGCCCGCGCCTGCGGCCCGCGCTCGTCGTCGGGCTCGGCCTGGCGATCTTCCAGCAGATCACCGGCATCAACACGGTCATCTACTACGCGCCGACGATCCTCCGCTTCGCCGGCTTCGGCACCGACGCCGCCGCGATCCTCGCGACCGCCGGGGTCGGGCTCATCAACGTCGTCATGACCGTGGTCGCGATGCTGCTCCTCGACCGGCTCGGGCGGCGGCCGCTGCTCCTCGGCGGCCTCGCGGGCATGATCGCGACCCTCGTGCTGCTGGGCCTCGGCTTCATGCTGCCGCCGGGCCACCGCGGCCAGCTGACCATGGCCTGCCTCATGGTCTTCGTCGCCTGCTTCGCCATCAGCCTCGGCCCGATCTTCTGGCTGCTGATCGCCGAGATCTACCCGCTCAAGGTGCGCGGCCGCGCGATGAGCCTGGCGACGCTGACGAACTGGCTCTTCAACCTGATCGTCGCGCTCACGTTCCCGGCGCTGCTCCACACCCTCGGGGCGACGACCACGTTCTGGGCGTACGCCGCCATCGGCGTCGCCGCCTGGATCTTCGCGCGCCGCGTCGTCCCCGAGACGAAGGGCCGCAGCCTCGAGGAGATCGAGGCCTCGTGGCACCCGCAGCCGGCGTAGCGTCGCGGCCCGCGGCCGCGCCGCTCGCCGTCGTCCTCGCGCTCGCCGCCTCCGTCCTCGGGCCCGCCCCGGCCGCCGCCGGACTGCAGGGCGGCGGCACCGCCCAGGGCCATGTCCGCGTCTACGACTACGGCCGCTGGGACGACCCGCTCGCGCCGCACCCGACGAGCCACGACCTCGCCGTGGGCGGCGATCTCGTGCTGCACTCGGGCGCGCTCGCCGGCTTCAGCGCGGCGCTCGGCTTCTACACCGCGCACTCGCTCCAGCTCTTCGACCCGCGCTACGAAGCCCTGGCCGGTCCGGACCGCCACCTGAACGCGCTCGCCGAGGCGTACCTGCAGTACCAGCGCGACCACGTGCTCGTGCGCGCCGGCCGCCAGCTCATCGACACGCCCTTCGCCGGCCCCGACCTCTACACCATGCTGCCGCGCGCCTTCTTCGGCGTGGCGGCCGACGTCACCCCGCTGCCGCTGCACCGCGCGCACCCCGGCGCCGGCGACCCGGTCGGCGGCCCCGCGGCGCCCTTCACCGACGACGCGGACGGCCCGCACCTCGTGCTCACGCTCGCGTACCTCTGGTACTACGAGAGCCGCTTCGCCGACGGCTTCACGCGCGGCAACGAGTACACGACCGATCCGACCGACGGCTTCTTCGTCGCCGGCCTGCGCTTCCGCCAGCGCGTTGGACCGCACCGCCTCTTCGCCCACGCCTGGTACTACGACTTCGTCGACTTCGCTCACCTCGGCTACGGCGAGGCGCGCTACCAGCTCGCCGGCCGCGCCGGCCTCGGCCCGGTCGTCGGCTTCCAGCTCGCGCACGAGACGACCGCCGGCCGCGGGCGCCTCGGGCCCGTGAGCGCGCAGGTGTACGGCGTGCTCGTGGGCGTGAGCGGCCCCGCCTTCAGCCTGAGCTTCGTCGCCGACGTCGCGCCCGAGCACTTCGCGGCCTTCCGCCACGGCGGCCTCGTGCACCCGTACAACGACCTCACGGGGAACCTCTACACCGACACGATGAACGACGGCCTCGAGGACATCAGCCCGGGCCAGGCCTACGGGGTCAAGGGTGACGCGCACCTCTTCGCGCGCCGCCTCACGCTCACGCTCGGCTACGTCCGCTACCGCGCCGGCTACGGCTTCCACGGCGCGGCCTACGACGTGAGCGGGCCCGCGGGCTACCCGCCCGGTCAGCCGTTCCGCCGGGAGTCGCAGTGGGCGCTCGACGCCGGCGTCGCGTTCACGCTCCCGGGCGCGCTGCGCGGCCTCACGCTGCAGGACACGGTCGGCATCCGGGACGCGGCGGGCGCGCCGCGCGGCCCCATGGTGGAGAACCGGCTGGCGCTGGTGTACGGCTTCTAAGCCCCACACGGCGGCAACGGCATCCTACCCGCAAGGCCCGGACGGGGAGGACGGCATGGCCGCGCACACCTGGCGCAACTGGGCGGGCAACCAGCGGGCCGAGCCGCGGTCCGTGCACCGGCCCCGCAGCGTCGCCGAGGTCGTCGAGATCGTGCGGCGGGTCGCGGCCGGAGGCGAGCGGCTCAAGGTCGTCGGCGCGGGCCACTCCTGGTCCGATCTGGCCCGGTCCGACGGGCACCTCCTCTCGCTCGACCGGCTCGCCGGCGTCCGCGACGGCGACGCCGCGGCGGGCACGGTCACGGTCGACGCCGGCATGCGGCTGCACGCGCTCAACGACACGCTCGCCGCGTTCGATCTCGCGCTGCCGTCGCTCGGGTCGATCGCCGAGCAGACGGTCGGCGGCGTCGTCGCGACCGCGACCCACGGCACCGGCGCCCGCTTCGGGACGCTGTCGAGCCAGGTGACCGCGCTCGAGCTCGTGACCGCCGACGGGCGCGTGGTCGGCTGCTCCGAGCGCACCGAGCCCGACCTCTTCGCCGCGGCCCGCTGCAACCTCGGCAGCCTCGGCGTGGTCACCGCGGTCACCCTGCAGTGCGCGCCGGCGTTCCAGCTCCACTGCGTGGAGGAGACCCGGCGCTTCGACGACGTGGTGCGCGACCTCGACCCCCTCGTCGAGGGCAACGAGCACTTCAAGCTCTGGTGGGTGCCGCACACCGACGTCACCGTCACGTTCCGCCAGAACCGGACCCAGACGCCGGGCCCGCGCGCGCGCCTCGCCCGCTTCGTCGATCAGGAGCTCCTGCGGAACCGCCTGCTCGGGCCCGTGCTGTGGGCCAGCGCCCTGGTGCCCGCCGCGGTCGAGCGCCTCAACCGCGGCATCGCCGGGGCGATGCGCCACCGCCTCGAGTACGTGGACCGGAGCGACCGCGTCTTCACGTTCCCGGTGCGCGTGCGCCACCTCGAGTGCGAGTACGCGGTGCCCCGCGCCGCCGCCGGCGAGGTGCTCACGGCGCTGCGCCGCCGCATCGAGGAGCGCCGCTTCCGCGTCAACTTCATCGTCGAGGCCCGCTTCGTCGCGCCGGACGACATCTGGCTCAGCCCGGCCTACCGCCGCGAGAGCTGCTACATCGGCGTCATGGTGTGCGGCCTCCCGCACGAGGCGTACTTCCGCGACTTCGAGGAGCTCGTGGCGGCGTACGGCGGCCGGCCGCACTGGGGCAAGCTGCACACGCTGACCGCGGCCACGCTCCGCGAGCGCTACCCGGCGTGGGACTGGTTCCAGGCCGTCCGCCGCCGCGTGGACCCCCACGGCCGCTTCGCGAGCCCCGCGCTCGACCGCGTGCTGGGCCCGGTGCGCCCGAGCCCAGCCGCCGTCGAGCGGCGCGCGAGCTTCTGAGCGGACCGGGCGCCAGCGTCGCCGCTACGAACAACTCTGAGGTCGCGATCTACCGTTTCGTTCAGGTCACCCCCGCCGTCGTACCCGACCCCGCCCGCGATCCGCGTGATCGAGCGTGGTTGGATCGCGCAGCGCACCCGTGCGCCGCTGGCATCCGGCATGCAAGCCCGAGCCTCAGCCTGAGGAGCACCCATGCGACGTGCGAGCCTGGTCCTGGCAACCATCCTGGCGGTCGGCTGCGGCGGCGGCAGCTCCGGCCCGAGCGCCACGGCCGCCTGTACGAGCCGCGCCACCGCGAGCTGCGCGCTGCGCGACAGCTGCTCGAGCGGCCACGGCGTCGCGGCGCGCTACGGCGATCCCGCGAGCTGTGTCAGCCGGGAGGCGCAGGCGTGCGAGAGCAACCTCAGGGCGCCGGGCACGCACGTCACCCCGGCCACCGTGGCGGCGTGCGCGACCGGGCTGCCGGGGCAAGCCTGCGCGGATTTCTGGAACAACGTGCCCATCCCTGCCTGCCTCCCGCCCGCCGGCGCCCGCGCCAACGGGCAGCCGTGCGGCGCCCCCGGTCAGTGCCAGAGCACGTACTGCGCCCTTCCGAAGGGCGCGGCCTGCGGCCTCTGCGCGGACCTGCCGGCGGCGGGCGCGCCCTGCGTCAACACCGGCGAGACCGTGCGCGGGTTCACCTGCGCCAGGACGACCGGCACCTGGGCGCCGCTCGGCGCCAGCGGCAGCGCCTGCAACGACGACAGCCCGTGCGGCGCCGGCTTCGCCTGCGTGGGCGCGGCGGGCAGCGCCACGACCTGCGAGGCGCAGCCCACGGCGACGGGTGCCGCGTGCGACGCCCGCCGGACGAGCGCGGCCGACTGCGACCGGACCCTCGGGGTCTTCTGCACCGGCCACACCGGCGGCGTGTGCGCGCCGATCACCTACGTCGGCGGGGGCGCCGCCTGCGGGCGCCTCGACCAGGGCGACGGCGGCGCCGGCGGCGCGGACGGCGGCGCCGGCGCGTTCACCGTGGCCGCCTGCACCGCCGGCGCGCTCTGCGTCCTCGAGGCGGGCGTGCTGCGCGGCGCCTGTGTCGCGCCCGCGGCCGAGGGCGCCGCGTGCGACACCGACCTCGGCCCGCCCTGCCTCGCGCCAGCCCGCTGCGTGGGCTCGGTCAGCGACGGCGGCACCACGACCGGGACGTGCCAGCTCATCGACCCGGCGTCCTGCGGCTGACCGGGGCGCCCGACCGGGACGAGGCGGTCGTTCTCGAGGACGCCCCCCGCGGTGTCAAGCGGGCGGGGGGACGCCTGAGGACGCCTCACGCAGGAACGGCTGCCCCGGCGAATGGCCGCCCCTCGGCGCGAGCACGGCTGGCACGCCGACCGAGTTGCGTGTCTAATCGGCGCCAGGAATGGATCCGGCGACACTAGGGGAGCTGTACGTGCGGTATGGGCCGATGGTCCAGCGGCGGGCGCGCCAGCTGCTCGGCAGCGACGCCGCCGCGCAGGATGCCATGCAGGAGGTGTTCCTGAAGGTCCTCCACGCCGGAGATGACTTTCGCCGCGAGGCCTCGGCCGTGACGTGGCTCTACCGGATCGTCACGAACCACTGCCTCAACGTGATTCGCGACGACGTGCGGCACCGCGAGCTCCTGGTGGAGCGCAGCCCCGCGATACCCCCTACGACCGCGCCGACCGAGGACCGCTTGACGCTGCGGCAGCTCCTGGCGGCGGTGCCCGAGGAGCTGCGCGAGATCGCCATCTACTACTACGTCGACCAGATGAACCAGGACGAGATCGCGCAGCTCCTGGGGTTGGCCCGGAGCACGGTGGGGAACCGGCTGGCCGAGTTCCGCGCGCGCGCGAGCGCCGAGCAGCCCTGCGTGAGCCAGGTGGTGGCGAAATGACATCCTTGCTCACGCGCGCACGGCCGGAGAGCTGTTTGTCGGACTTGATCCTCGATCGGCTGGTCGCCGGCGAGCTCGACGGGCGACCAGCAGCCGCGCACCTCGCGAGCTGCCTCACCTGCCGGCGCCGGATCGAGGAGCTCCGGCAGGCCCAGCGGGGTGCCGAGAGCGCCATGCGCGCCGCGGCCGCGCGGCTGGTGGAGGAGCGCCGGCGCCGCCCGGGGGTCCGCTGGCGTTCCCTGCGCGTCGGCCTCGTCGGCCTCGCTGCGGCCGCCGCCGCCCTGCTCGTCATCTTCGGCGTTCCCGTGCATCCGGGTCGCCGGCCCGCCCCGATCGTGGCGCCGAGCGGTGAACGCACCAAGGGCGCCGTGGCCCTCGACCTCGTCGTGCGGCGGCCGGACGGGCGCGTCGAGCTGGTGCTCCCCGGCGATACCCTCGCCCCGGGGGACGCGATCCGCTGGCGCGTGTCGAGCGATCGTCCGGGGTTTGTCGCCGTCGTCGGGCTCGACCAGCGGGGCGCGGTCACGCCCTACTACCCGCGCGGGGCGGCGCTCGCCCCCGTGGCGCCGGGCCGGGACCAGCTGCTCGAGGGCAGCATCGAGCTCGACGACGCGCCGGGCACCGAACGGGTGCAGCTCGTCATCTGTCCCGACGCGCGCGCGGTGGCGACTGTCGTGGCGGCCGGGCAGGCGGCGCTGGCCCGCGCCGGCGGAAATCCGCGCCGGGTGCCGGGGCTCGATCTCGGGTGCGCGGAGG
>DASXVK010000688.1:0-19229 GCA_036504295.1 Polyangia bacterium | reverse complement strand
ACGTCAAAGGTGGCGACCCCGTTCACGTCCAGGTCGCCGTCAAAGTCCACGTCAAGGTCAATGTCAACGTTCAGGTCAACGGGTGCGTGCGCGCCCAATGGGTCAGCTTCCCTGCGACGGTCTCCTAGTCCCAGCGCCACGCGATGCGCGGGCCGGCCCAGAGGTAGACGGGGATGTTGCTGAGGTTCGTGAGGAACGCGTAGTAGCGCGCCACCAGCCCGAGCGAGAAGGTGCGGCTGACGAGGTAGTCCGCGCCGATCCCGACCTCGACGCCGAAGTCCATGAAGGTCCCGCGCCCCGACGAGTCCTTCTGGCCGGCGCCCGTCGTGAGCAGCGCGCCGATCCCGATGTCGATGTACGGGATCACGCGCAGCACGTCGAAGGCGAAGGAGAGCCCGATGAGCGAGCCGCCCACGCTCATGATGCCCGACGGCAGACCCTTGGCCGGGTCGGCGTCGGCGGCCTGCGCGGTGTAGAAGATGGTGCCCCGCAGGCTGAGCGCCTCGGTGAGGCCGTAGGTGGCGTCGAAGACGCCGCCGCCGCCGCTCGGCTGCCGCTGGTCCCACTTGATGATGGAGTAGACCGGCGTGAGGCTGAGCACCAGCTCGCCTTCCGCCGCGGCGGCACGGCCGGGAGCGCCGCAGAGCAACCCGACGATGATCCACGCTGGCAACGCTCGCCGCATGGTGCGGGTCTAACATGCCGATTTCCGCTAGGCAAGGTTTGACACCTCGACGCCAGTTTGCTAAGAAAAACGCGCCTCAAAGCCCATAGCAGGAGATCTTCGTGGCCAAGCGATATACCCGCAAGGAGCTCAAGCGTCCCGACACCTTCCAGTCCTTCTGGACGCGCGTCTACGAGTTCCTCAGGACGACCACTCGCCCCCTCGCCTACGGCGCCCTCGCGGCCGTCGTGGTGATCGCGAGCGTCGCGCTCTACTCGCGCTTCTCGCAGAGCCGCCAGGCCGAGAGCTCCAAGAGCCTCGCCTACGCGCTGCGGGTCCTCAACAGCGAGAACACCCCCGCGCTCGAGGACCCGGAGGCGCCCAAGGAGAAGCCGGACGCCGACGTCCCGCAGTTCAAGACCGACAAGGAGCGCCGCGAGGCCGCGCTGGCCGCGCTCGACAAGACCATCGCCGGCTGGAGCTCCTCGGGCGCCGGCCGCGACGCCCGGCTCGTGCGCGCCGGCGTGCTGTACGATCTGCAACGCTACGACGAGGCGATCCGCGACTACCGCGCGTTCCTGTCGCGCGGCCCGCGGGGCAACCTGAAGGCCCTGGCCCACGAGGGGCTCGGCTACGTCTACGAGGCCAAGGGCGAGCTCGACAAGGCCCTCGAGGAGTACCGCCTCATCACGCAGGCCGGCGACTTCTACAAGGACCGCTCGCTCTACGATCAGGGTCGCATGCTCGAGCGCAAGGGCGACAAGGCCGCGGCGCAGAAGCTCTACCAGGAGATCCTGGACAAGACGCCGATGACGCCGCTGCGCGACGACATCTCGAACCGCCTGGCCCTGCTGGGCAAATGACCGCTCCCACCATGGCCGGGCGGATCCTCGATCCACGACGCCTGCCCGCGCTGCTCGGCCTGGTGCTCCTCCTCGCCGCCGGCTGCACGACGGCGGCCATCCGGCCGCCCCGCGCCGACGGGGTCTTCAAGGGCCGCCAGGTCTTCACCATCGCCTGGCGCTCCGAGCTCGTCACGCACGAGATCCTCGACTGGAAGCCGCAGGAGTTCGCCAGCCCCATCACCGACGGCCAGGTGATCTACGTCGGCGCCAGCAACGGCCTCTTCTACGCCATCGAGGAGCGCCGCGGCCGGGTGCTGTGGCGCTACAAGACCGGCGGGGTCATCGACGGCCGCGCGCTCTACGTCCCCGAACAGAACAGCGTCTATTTCGGCGGCGGCGACGGCAACCTCTACGCCCTCGACGCCGCGACCGGGAAGCTGCACTGGAAGTACCGCCCGAAGGGGCTCGTCAAGCGCCAGCCGGTCCACTTCGCCGGGCGGGTGTACTTCATGACCGACGAGGATCGGGTCTACGCGCTCGAGGCCGCCACGGGCAAGTGGCTGTGGCAGTACGAGCGCGAGCAGCCCGACGCCTTCACGATCCACGGCAACGCCGGGGTCGCGCTGTACGCGGGCCGGCTCTACGCCGGCTTCTCCGACGGCTACCTCGTGGCGCTCGACCAGAAGAGCGGCGAGGTCGCCTGGTCGCGCTCGCTCGCCGCCGTGAGCGACCAGTACGTCGACGTCGACTCGACGCCGACGGTGCACCGGGGCGTCCTCTACGCCTCCTCGTACTCGGGCGGCCTCTATGCCATGAGCCCGCGCGACGGCACGGTGTACTGGCGCTTCGACGTCGTCGGCGCCGGCACGGTGCGCGTGGCCGGCGACCAGCTCTACTTCGCCGCCCCGCAGCTCGGCCTGCACGTGCTCGACCTGAAGGGCCGGCTCGTGTGGCGCCAGGGCGTCGGCAAGGGCGGCACGCTGACCCCGCCGCTCATCGTCGGGCAGTACCTCGTCTTCGCCGGCTCCGACGGCGGCCTCTACATCGTCGACCGCGAGAACGGCAGCCTGCTGCAGTACTTCTCGCCCGGCCGCGGCATCTCGAGCGAGCCGACGCTCAGCGGCCGCGACCTCGTCCTCCTGTCGAACGGCGGCTATCTGTACCGCATGCGGCTGCGGTAGCCGCGCTACGCCGGGGGCGGCGCGGGGCCCACGGCCGGCCCCCGGCCGAGGAGCGCGACCACCACGGTCCCGGCGAGCACCAGCGCCGCGCCGGCGTAGCCGCGCGGGCCGAGCTGCCCGTCGCCCGCGACCACGTCGATGCAGAGCGCGAGCACCGGCTCGACGAGGACGAGGCTGGAGACCACGACCAGCCGCGCGTGCTGCAGCAGGTAGAAGTACGCCACGAAGGTGACCGCGGTGCCGAAGAGCGCCAGGTAGAGCAGGGCGAGCGTCGGCCGCAGCGTGACCTGCGTCGGCGCGCCGCGCTCGGTGCAGAGCGCGAGCACGCTCAGCGTGAGGCAGCCGTAGAGCGCGAAGTGGGCGTTCATCGCGAGCGGCGACACGCCCACGACGAAGCGCTTGAGCACGACCGTGTAGAGCGACGCGGTGGTCACGGAGGCGAGGATCCAGACGACGCCGGTGAGGCGCGCGGCCCCGCCCACCGCGAAGCTCTCCGAGCCGATGACCGCGACCCCGGCGAAGCCGAGGACGGCGCCGAGCAGCGCGCGGCTCGGCCGCTCGGTCCCGGAGAGGGCGGCGAAGAGCGTCACCAGGAACGGCAGCAGCGCGTACAGCACCGAGGCGGTGCCGCCCGAGACGCGCGTCTCGCCGAGGTACACCGCGGCGTAGCCGAGCGCGTTGAGCACACCGGCGCCGAGCAGCGCGAGGTGCGCCCGGGCGCCGTGCGGCCGGCGCCGGCGGCCGCTCAGGGCGAACGCGGCCCAGAGGATCGCCGCGGCGACGAGGAAGCGGAGCGCGGCCCCGGTGAGCGGCGGGTAGCCGCCGCGCGCCGGGTGGTAGAGGCACACCCGGATGGCGAACCAGGTCGTGCCCCAGATCAGCGCGCAGGCGACGTAGGCGAGGGCGGTCACCGCCGGCCCTGGAGGCGCCGCGCCATCAATCCCGGCAGAAGCGCCGGAGCGCGCCCACGCGCTTGAGCTGGAAGACCTGCTCGGCGTCAGCGGCGGGCGCCGTGACCGCCGTCAGGTACGCGTCCACCGCGGCCCCGGCGGCGGGCTTGTGCTGGAACATCAGCATGTGCAGCTCGTCGATGATCCCGCTCGGGAGCACCATGCCCGCGGCGCCGGCGACCTCGAAGATCCACCGGAACCACTCGTCCTTGCGCGTCTCGCCGGCGAGCCGCAGGGCCCGCTGCATCGCGGGCTCGAGGTGCGCGGCGTCCGGCCGGTGGCCGCGGGCGATGCGCGCCTGGATGTCGCGCAGCGAGCCGCCGAGGATGCGCTCCGCCTCGTCGACGCGGCCCATCGCGAGCGCCTTGTCGCCGATGGCGTTCAGGACCGCGGCCGCCCCGTCCTCGACGAGGGCGGCGCTGTGCGCGTCGCCGACGGTCTGGGCCCGCGCGCTCGGCACGTGCCGCCCGCACGCCGGGCAGCGGCTGATGCCGTGCGGCACCGCCTCGCCGCAGCCCGGGCACAGGTTCACCTCGATCCGGCCGGTCACCCCCGCGAGCGTGCGCCGCGCCTCCTGGGTGAGCAACGTGAACTCCTCGTGGCCGATGCCGATGACGTCGTTGGGCGTGAGCCGCACGCGCCCGCTGATGACCGCGGCGTTGACGGTGACGCCGTTGCGGCTCCCCAGATCCTCGACCGTGATCCCGTCGTCGGTGACGAACAGCCGCGCGTGCCGGCGCGACACCATCGCGTCGTCGAGCCGGATGAAGCACTCGAGGGCGCGGCCGATGATCACGTCACCGAGGGGCAGATCGATCTCGGTCGTGTGGAAGCGCAGCCGGAACCGGGGCATGAGCAGCTACCAATTCTTCCACAGGTCGAGCGCCCAGTGCCAGAAGAACAGGGTGCCGGCGAGGAACCAGGCGATGCCGCCGAGATAGTAGTGGTGGCCGAGGACCAGGGCGGTGCCGCAGC
This sequence comes from Polyangia bacterium, assembly GCA_036504295.1. GTDB lineage: Bacteria > Myxococcota_A > Polyangia > JACRCY01 > JACRCY01 > DASXVK01. The sequence goes on along the minus strand of DASXVK010000688.1, from coordinate 14,614 downwards.
CGAGCAGGCCGATGATGACGACCGCGGAGAAGATCCGGCGGCCGAGGCGGTCCACGATCTTCGGCAGCCCGGGATCGACCGTCTTCACGCTCAGGTTGCCGCGGCGGATGTCCTCGAGGATGTCCTGCACCTGCATCGGGAAGCCGGACGCGGCGGTCGAGAGGCGCCCGAGGCCGCGCAGGAGGTTCTCCGAGAGGCGCACCGGGCTGTAGCGCTCCTGCAGCAGCCGCATGAAGAAGGGCCGGCACTCCGCGACGACGTCGAGGTCCGGGTACAGCTCCTTGCCGATCCCCTCGATGGTCATCAGCGACTTGCCCATCATGAGGAAGTCGGGGGGGATCTCGATGTCGAACTTGATCGCGCCCTCGACGAGGTCGCGGATGAGCGCCGCGAGCTCGATCTCCTTGAGCGGCTTGCCCACGAACTTCTGGCCGATGCGCTGGACCTCGGCCTTGAAGGCGGCGCGATCGACGCGGGCGCCGGGGCGGCCGATCGCCAGGAACGCCTCGGCCATGGCGTCGAGGTCCTCGCGCACGATCGCGATCATGAGGTCGACGGTCTTCTCGCGCATCTCCGGGGAGAGGCGGCCAACGAGGCCGAGGTCGAGCATGACGATGACCGGCTGCTCCGGCGTCCCGACGATGAAGATGTTGCCGGGGTGGGGATCGGCGTGGAAGAAGCCGTCCCCGTAGATCATCTTCAGGATGAGGTTGACGGCCGTCTTCGCGATCTTCTCGCCGGAGAAGCCGGACTTCACGGCGGCGTACACCTTCTTGCCGTCGATGAACTCGAGCGTGAGGATGCGCTTGCTCGACGCCTGGCGGTACACCTTGGGGAAGCGGATCGATTCGATGCCCTCGAAGTTCCGCGCGAATCGCTCGCCGTTGTCCGCCTCGTTCGTGAAGTCCAGCTCGGCGGTGATGGCGCGGTCGAACTCTGACACGAGGCCGGTCGGGGCGTAGATGCGGCTCTCGGGGACCGCCTTCTCGATGAGCCGCGCGAGGAAGTAGAGGAGGTCCAGATCCCGCTCGACGACGCCCCGGATCTTCGGCCGCTGCACCTTCACGGCCACGTCGACGATCCCGTCGCCGCTCGCGGGCAGGGGGGCCACCTTGAGCTTGGCCCGGTACACCTGCGCGATCGAGGCGGAGGCGATCGGGTGCGTGCCGAACTCCGCGAAGACCTCGTCGATCGGACCACCGAGCGACGATTCGATGTCGGCCTTGACCTCGTCGAAGGGGACCGGCGGCACCTCGTCCTGCAGCTTCTTCAGCTCAACGACGACGTCGGGCGGGATGATGTCGGGCCGGGTCGATATGATCTGGCCGAGCTTCACGAACGAGGGCCCCAGGTCCTGCAGCACCAGCCGCAGCCGCTCGCCGAACGTGATGCGCTTGCGCTTCTGGTCCGCCTCCTGCTCGGCGCCGGCCTCCGGCTTGGCCTCGCCCCCGCTCAGCCCCAGCCGCTGGACCAGATCCCCGAACCCGTGCTTCAGCAGTACCACCGTGATCTGCCGCAGGCGCTCCATGTCACGCACGGTGTTGATGATCGAGGCCATGGCAGCGCGAACTATAGCGGCGGCCCTGGCTCCGCGTCAAAGCGGCCAGACCGGCGGAATCGCACAAAGGGCGATGCGGGCGCGCGCGGGCCGGCATCTCAGGGGGTCGTGGGTCGCCGTGGGCCGGCACCACAGCGGGTCGAGGGTCGCGGCCATGCGGAGCGACGGATCCAGCAAAAACCCTGTATCCTCGGGTGTATTGACATCACCGCGCGGCGATCGGTACAGTGGGGGCTCCCTGGGGATGGGGGGTCTCGTGACTCGTTGCGGAACGTGCGGCGCGGAGATCGCTGAGCCGGGTGGTCCGTGCCCGGCGTGCGGCGCGGCCGCGGACGCGGGCAGCCAGCAGCCGGTGCTCGGGGCCACGATCGGCGGCAAGTTCATCCTGCGTGAGATCGTGGGCGCGGGCGCGATGGGGACCGTGTTCCGCGCCGACCAGGCGTCGCTCGGCCGGACCGTCGCCGTCAAGATCCTCAACGCCGCGCTCGCGCGCGACGAGGCCATGGTCCGCCGCTTCCACGCGGAGGCGCGCGCGGCGAGCCGCCTGAACCACCCGAACACGATCTCGATCATCGACTTCGGCCAGACGCTGGACGGGCTGCTGTACCTCGTCATGGAGTTCGTGCGGGGTCGAACGCTGACCGAGGTCATCCGGCAGGACTTCCCGCTGCCGCAGGCCCGCATGGTCGAGGTCATGGGCCAGGTCCTCGCCGGGCTGCACGAGGCGCACTCGCAGGGCGTCATCCACCAGGACATCAAGCCCGACAACATCCTGGTCGAGCGGATGCGCACCGGCGGCGACCTCGTGAAGATCGCCGACTTCGGCATCGCGCGGCTCCGCGGCGAGGAGGCGCAGGCGGGCGAGCAGGTCGTGATCTGCGGCACCCCCGAGTACATGGCGCCGGAACAGATCCGCGGGCAGCCGGTGGACGGCCGGGCCGACGTCTACGCCGCGGGCGTCGTGCTCTACGAGATGCTCACGGGCGCGCGGCCCTTCGACGGCGGCCAGACCGAGGTCCTGCGCGCCCACTTGAACGACGTCCCGGTGAGCCCGCAGGTCCGGCGACCCGACCTGTCGCTCGCCACGGGCCTCGTCGACGTCACGATGCGGGCGCTGTCGAAGGACCCGGACGCGCGCTTCGAGTCCGCGGCCGAGTTCCGCGCCGAGATCGAGTCCTGCACGAGCGTCCTGCTCGTACGCACGGTGCCGTGCCCCGCGTGCGCGACCCAGGCGCCGGCGGGCTCGCTCTTCTGCCCGCGCTGCGGCGTGCGGCTGCGCGACAGCACCCCCTCCGGGGCGCAGATCGACCCCCACGGCGCCACCATCCAGGTCATCACCGACCCGCGGCAGCCGACCCGGCCGCCCGAGGAGGACCCGCGTTTCCCCCTCAAGTTCGTCGGCCGGGACGAGGAGCGCGCGCTGATCGGCCGCATCCTCGCGGCCCGCGAGCGCGCCCGGGCGATGATCGTGGTGGGCCCCGCGGGTGTTGGCAAGTCGCGGCTGTGCGCCGAGGCCGCCGAGGACGCGGGCCGGGCAGGGTACCGCGTCTTCACGTTCAAGCCCGATCCCACCGGCCTCGCGGCCCCGTGGTTCCCGGTGCGCGCGGCGGTCTCGGCGCTGCTGGGGCTCCCGTCGGACGTGAGCCGCGCCGCGATCCAGAGCGCCTGCACGGCCGCCGGCATCGACCTGCGCGAGCTCCCCGGCCTGGCGGAGCTCTATGCGCTCGCCGCGCCCGTGACCGGCCTCGAGCTCGCCGTGCGGCGCCGCGAGTGCGCCGCGGCCGCGCTGCGGGTCCTGCGCGGCCACCCGAGCTGGCCGCCGACGCTGCTCGTGTTCGAGGACGTGGAGCGCTTCGACCGGCCGTCGGTCGAGGTGCTCCAGCGCCTCGTCGAGTACCTCGGCGAGGCCCCGGTCCACGTGCTCCTCACGTCCGTGCCGGGCAGCGAGGCCGAGTGGATGCAGGGGGCGGAGCTGCTGGCGCTCGAGGGCCTGCCCGAGGCCGCCGTGGTCGAGGCGGTCGAGGCGGTCCTCGGGACCTCGCCGAGCGCCGCGGAGCTCGCGCGCCGGCTCCACGCCGAGGCGTCGGGGCTGCCGCTGCACATCGAGGAGGCGCTGCGGCAGGCCATGGAGTCCGGCGGCTCGGCCGAGGGGACGTCGTTCGCCGACGTGGTCGACGCGCGCATCGAGGCGCTCCCGCCGGCAGCCCGGCGCGCGCTGCAGGCCGCCTCGGTCCACGGCCTCGAGACCCCGACCGCGGTCGTGGCGGCGCTCCTCCGCGGTGACGACGACGCGGCGGTGGCGATCGGGACGCTGGTGGGCCGCGGTCTGCTCACGCGGCGCATCGACGACCTCTGCTTCGCCCACCCGCTGATCCAGGAGGTCGTCTACGCTGGCATCCCCGTCGACGCCCGGCGCGAGTTCCACGCGCGCGTCCACGCCATCCTGGCGCAGGCCGGGGCGGCGCCGGCGGTCATCGGCTACCACGGCCATGCCGCCGGTGGGGCCGAGCGGGTGCTCGCGGCCCTGGAGCGGGCCGGGCTCGACGCTCAGCAGGCCTTCGACGACGCCGGGGCCATGATGCATTTCCAGCGCGGCTGGGAGATGGCGCGCTGGATGGTGCTCCGGGGGGAGGAGAACGCCGAGCCGGCCATGGCGCGCCTCGGCCTGGTGCTCGGCGAGGCCATGCGGTTCGCCGGGGATCTCGTGGGCGCCGAGGGCGTGCTGCGTGAGACGCTCGAGCGCTGCGGCGAGGACCGCGCCATCGCGGCGCGCGTGTGCCGGGCGCTCGCGCACCTGGCCGCGAACGGCTGGAACCAGCAGGAGCGCGGCCACGAGCACCTGCGCCACGCGCTCGCCCACGCGCTGCGCACGGGCGACCGCGCGCTCATCGCCGAAATGTACCTGGATCTCGCGATGTTCCTGCAGCGGAAGGGCGACGTCAAGGGCGCCGCCGACGAGCTGCTGGAGGGCGTGCTCCTGGTGACGGGCGGCGAAGGCCCGACGGCCGCCGAAGGCCCGGATGTGCTCTGGCGCCTGGTCCTGCGCCTGAGCGAGCTGGCGCTGAGCCTGGGCCAGCCGCAGAAGGCGCTCGGCTACGTCGAGGCCGCGCTCGGGCAGGCGCAGCGGGTCGGCTCGCCGGTCGGCGCGGCGCGCAGCCACGTCCTGATGGGCGACGTGCTGGCGATGCTCAAGCGGCCGCACGACTCGGCGATGCATCGCGTGAAGGCGGTGGAGTGGATGCGCAACCTGGGGGACCGGCGCTCCACGGCCGAGCTCCTCATCGCGCTCGCGAGCGAGGACGCGGCGGCCGGCGCCGCGGACCAGGCCCGCGCGCGGCTCATCGAAGCCCACGAGCTCGCCGTGTCGGTCGACTGGCAGGACGGCATCGCCCAGTCGGGCGCGAGCCTGACGCTGCTCGCGGACGGCCGCTGCGGCGCCACGTCACGTTCGTAGGCTCGTGCTCGGAGCCTCCGGGCGCGCAGGGTGGAGTCGCCGGCTCGACCCCTCTGCGGCAGCTGTGCTCAGTTGACATAATATCCCTTATCAGACGTTGCGTACAGAGATCGCCGGCGCGCCGGGGGGCCGCGCGCAGCGGGAATTCTTCGGCCCCGAGGCCGAGTTGGGCGAAACCACATTGGAGCCAGGCGGCGACTCTGCTACCGTTCAGCGCCGGGAGGCTCTGGCATGTTCTCGTTCCGGTTTCCGCTCAGCGTCCGCGGCGTCGGCGGATTCCTGGCCACGGCGGGCGTGCTCTCGTGCGTGCTGCGGCTCATCGGGCTGAACTTCCGCTTCCTGCTGTGGATCGACGCCTGGGGTGCCGGCGTCGGCTGGCTCCTCCGCCTCGGGCTGGTCGTCATCGGCGCCGCGATGGTCGTCGGCGCCACCGTGCTGAAGCGAGCCCCCGGCCTCGCGCCCGGCGCCCAGCCGTCTCCGGGCGGACCCGCGCCCGCCCCGGGCTGGTCGCCCGGGCCCGGCTACCCCGGGCAGCCCCAGGCGATGCCGGGCTATCCGCCGCCGGGTTACCCGGCGCCCCAGGGCTTTGCGCCGCCGGCGTACCCGCCGCCCGGGTACGCGCAGCCGCCCGCGCCCGGCTACGAGCAGCAGCCGCCCGCGCCCGCGTACGCCCCGCAGCCGCCGCCTGGGTACCCGCAGCAGCCGCCGCCCGGGTTCACGCAGCCGCCGCCCGGGTACCCGCCGCAGCCGCCGCCCGGATTCGCGCCGCCGCCCGCCGCGCCGGCGTATGCCCCGCAGCCCGCGCCGCCGGCGCCGGCGTACGAGCCCCCGCGCGACACGGCGCCGCAGCCCGTCTATGCGCCGCAGCCGCCTCAGCCCGCGCCGCCGAAGGCGCCGCCGCCCGCGCAGCTCACGCACACGCCGTCCGGGCCGCCGGTCGTGCCGTCCACCCAGCGCAGCGCGACGGGCGCGGCGCCGGCAGTCGGCGCGCCCCGGCCAGCGCCGGCCGGAGCACCCAAGCCGGCGCCGCCGCGCCGCCCGCCACCGAAGCCCACCGTCTTCGGGATGGCCACCGTCAACCAGAAGCTGGCGCCGCCCCGCGCGGCCGCTGTCGACCCCCACGAGGCGGTCACCAGGATCGTCCACCCGCACGAAGGCGCCGTCCCGTACGCGCCGGACCCCCATGAGGTGGTCACCAGGATCGCGCGCCCCAATGAGGCGGTCACGACCATCGGCACGGCGCCGGAGCCGCCCGAGGATCGCGGCCAGCCGACGCAGATCACGCAGGCGCAGGCCGGCGACGACTTCGGCGACGGCGACGCCGACGGCGCGACCCAGATCGCGCCGCCCCCGCGAATGCCCGGCCCCGGACCGTCCGCCCGCCCGCCGCGCCGCTGACGGGCCGGGCGCCGCATCCATCACCTCAGCAATTCCCTCTCAACCATCCGATCTCACGGCCTCTTGGCCCCGCTCCCTCAGCCCCGTTCCTGGATGAATCTCGCGCCTCCCGGTGGCGGACGTCGCGCCCCGATGCTACGGTGCATGGAGCGTGCGGCTGATCCTTGCGATAGCGGTGTTCCTGGGGAGCCTGGGGGTCGCGACCTCGGGGCGCCTGCCCGGGCCGCGGACTGCCCGCCTCACGACCAGCGGCAGCGGCCAGGATCACCTCTTCGTCGCCATCACGGACGCACCGGTCCGGTGGACCTCGGCGCTGCTCAAGAAGCGCCCGACGCCCACCCCGGTGAGCCGCCCGGCCGCGCCCGCGGCCCACTTCTCGATCCCGACCCCCGACCGCGCCAGCCGCGCGGTGCTGCCGCTCCCCGCCGCTCACGCCGGCGGCGCGGCCAGCCGCCCAGCCTCGCCCCGCGCGCCTCCTCGCGCCCGGTCCTGAGCTCAATCGACCACGACTCGAAACAGGACCTGGAGCGCCGGGCATGGGCCCGCGCGCGGAGGAGTATCACATGGCGCAGAAGCGCGAGACCGAGACCCCGACCGAGACCCCGAACGAGACCCCGACGGCGACCGCCGCCGATGATCGGCCGAAGACCTGGTGGAGCCGCCACGGCGCGGTCGTCATCGCCGCCGGGGCGCTGCTCGCCATTGTCGCGCTGGTAGTGCTCAACATGAACTGAGGCGGGCCCGGCCCGTCAGGGCTCATCCGCATCGCCGCCCCGGGAGCTCGCCAGCTTCCGGGGCGGCAGATGACCATGGGCGCGGCTGCCGGCGGAAGGCACGTCGGTTCGGGGCAGGCGCCCGGCCCGGTCGTGCCGCCCCCGGGGTCGGCATGCACAGCGCACACGAGTTTCTGCAAGCCCTCACGATCGTCCTCGGCGTGGCCGCGGTCGTGACGGTGCTCTTCCAGCGACTGCGGCAGCCGGTCGTGCTGGGGTACATCATCGCCGGCCTCATCATCGGGCCGCACGTCCCCATCCCGCTCGTCGCCGACCGCGCGATCGTCCAGACCCTGTCGGAGCTGGGCGTCATCCTGCTCATGTTCTCGCTCGGGCTGGAGTTCAGCCTGCGGAAGCTGCTCCGGGTGGGCCCGAGGGCGGGGATCACGGCGGTGGTCGAGAGCAGCATCATGACCTGGCTGGGCTTCCTGGCCGGCCGGGCGTTCGGCCGGACCACGCTCGAGAGCCTGTTCACCGGCGCCATCGTCGCGATCTCGAGCACGACGATCATCGCCAAGGCCTTCGACGAGCAGGGCGTCAAGGGATCCCTGCGCGAGCTCGTCGTCGGCGTGCTCGTGGTCGAAGACCTCATCGCGATCCTGCTGATGGCGACGCTCACCGCGCTGGCCAGCGGGGCCGGGCTCTCGGCCGGCGCTCTCGCCGTGACCCTGGGACGCCTCCTGGCGTTCCTGGTCGGGCTCGTGGTCGTCGGGCTGTTCGTCGTGCCGCGCGCGATGCGGGCCGTCGTCCGTCTCGGCCGGCCCGAGACGACGCTCATCTCCAGCATCGGGGTCTGCTTCGCGATCTCGCTGCTCGCCCAGGCGGCCGGCTACTCGGTGGCGCTGGGCGCGTTCATCGCGGGCTCCCTGGTCGCCGAGTCCGGCGAGGAGCAGACCATCGAGCACCTGCTCCTGCCGGTCCGGGACCTGTTCGCGGCCGTCTTCTTCGTGTCGGTCGGCATGATGATCGACCCGGCGCTCATCGCCCGCCACTGGGCGGCGGTAGCCGTCCTCACCGCGGTGGTGATCGCCGGCAAGGTCCTGAGTGTCACGCTCGGCGCCTTCCTGACCGGCGGCGGGGTGCGGGCCTCGGTGCAGTCGGGGATGAGCCTCGCGCAGATCGGCGAGTTCTCGTTCATCATCGCGGGGCTCGGGCTGGCGCTCGGCGCCACGCGGGACTTCCTCTACCCGGTCGCCGTCTCGGTCGCGGCGCTCACGACGTTCACGACCCCCTGGCTCATTCGCGCCTCGGGCCGGGTCGCCGAGGCCGTGGATCGGCGCCTCCCGCGGGCGCTGCAGACGTTCGCCGCACTCTACGGCACCTGGCTCGAGGGGCTGCGGCGGGCGCCATCGCAGACCACGCAGGGCGCGCAGGCCCGGCGGCTGGTGCGGCTGCTGCTGGTGAACGCCGTCATCCTGGCCGCCATCATCATCGGCTCTGCGGTGGCGATCGACCGAGCCGTCGAGGTGCTGCGCGCGCGGGTGCAGGTCCACCCCGGCGCGCTGCGCTGGCTCGTGGTCGGGGCGACGGTGCTCGTGTCGATCCCGTTCGGCGCGGGCGTGGTGCGGGTGGCGCGCCGGCTCGGTGTCATGCTCGCGGAGGCGGCCTTCCCGGCGGCGCGCGCCGGCCGGGTGGACCTGGCCGCCGCGCCCCGGCGCGCGCTGGTGGTCGCCCTCCAGCTCACGATCGTCCTGCTGGTCGGGGCCCCGCTGGTCGCGCTCACGCAGCCCTTCCTGCCGGCGGCGGCGGCCGCCGCCGTGCTCGCGGGGCTGCTGCTCGTGCTCGCGGCCGGGTTCTGGCGCAGCGCCACGAACCTCGAGGGTCACGTGCGCGCCGGCGCCCAGGTCGTGGCGGAGGCGCTCGCCGCCCAGGCGCAGTCAGGCACGCGCGCGTCCGCGGCGGCGACCCTGGTGGTCCCGCCGGCGAGCGAGGTGCTGCGGTCCGGGGACGTCGTCGCGGTCACCGGCACCCCGGAAGCGCTCGCGGCGGCGAGGGTGCTGCTCACGGGGCAGATGGCGTGAGTCCGGTGCGGCTTCGGACAGCAATCTGCGACGTGAAGGATTCTACGGCAACCCCGCGATCCTCGCCGAGGTGTTCACCCCCCAGATCCCGGCCACGCACCACGAGCGCGCGGGCGAGGCCGAGCCGCGCGCGGGCGCGGGAGGTGGGCCGTAGGGCCAGGCGCGTCGCGCTACATCTCTTCGACGACCTCGATGCCCAGCAGTCCGAGGCCGTGGCGCAGGGTCTTCGCCACGACCTCAAGCAACCGCAGCCGGGAATCGCGCTGCGCGGCGGTCGCCGCCTTGAGCACCGGGACCTCGGAGTAGAACTTGTTCACCGCCACGGCCAGCTCGTACAGATACTCGGCCAGCACGTGCGGGCGCGCCGTGCGCACGACGTGCTCGATCACGCCGGGGTAGTCCAGGAGGCGCCGTGCCAGCGTCCGCTCGGCCGGCTCCGCCAGGGTGATGGGCGCGATCATCGCCGCCCTGCCCTCGCTGGCACCCCTTCGGCCGATGGATCGCAGCCGCGCGTAGGCGTACTGCAGGTACGGGGCGGTGTTGCCGTCGAAGCTGACGGCCTTCTCGATGTCGAAGCGGATATCCCCCCCGCGATCGTGACACAGGTCGTTGTACTTCACGGCCCCGATGCCCACGACGCGCGCCACCTCCTTCACCTGGGCGTCGGGAAGCTCCGGGTGGTGCTCGCGTGTGACCCGCTCCGCCTTGCTGATCGCCTCATCCAGGAGGTCGTCGAGGCGGGCCGTGGTGCCACCACGAGTCGATCCCATCACCCAGGTCCCCGGCTGCGTGCCGGGGAACAAGATGGACCCGAAGGGGATGTGCTCGAGCCCGCAGGTGACGCCCATCTTTCGCGCGACCGCGAACAGCAGCCGGAAGTGGAGCTGCTGCGGCGCGCCCACCACGTACAGGATGCGGGCCGGCCCCCAGGTCTTGATCCGGTATTCGAGGGTGGCGAGGTCGGTGGTCCCGTAGAGGAACGAGCCGTCCCCCTTGCGGATGAGCAGCGGCACTGACTCCCCCGCCACCGGGCACACCGCCGCACCCTGGCTGACCTCGGCGATGCCATCGAGCAGTAGTCCCTCGACCAGCGCCGCCAGCCGGCCGTTGTAGAAGCTCTCGCCGAGCTGCACGTCGAAGGTAACGCCCAGCCGCGAGTAGGTGCGCGCAAAGACCTGCAGGGACACGTCGACAAACTCGCGCCACAGGGCCAGATTCTGCGGGTCGCCCCGGTGGAGCTGCGCCAGCTCCGCGCGAGCCTCGGCCAGCAGGGGCGTGACGTCTGCCGTCGGCTCGGCCTCACCGCCCTCGGCATCGTCCCCGGGCTCGGCGCTCGGGGCCAGTGGCTCCCGGCCCAGCCCCAGGGCGCGTGCCTGCTCCTTCTCCTCCGTGGCGAAGCGGATGTAGATGCGTACGAGCTCGCCGATCGGATCCCGTGCATACGCCTCGGGGTCGAGCCACTTGTGGTACGCGACGATCAACTTGCCGAACTGCGTGCCCCAGTCCCCGAGGTGGTTGTCGGCGATGACCTCGTAACCCACGGCGCGGAGGATGCGCTGCAACGCATCCCCGATGATGGTCGAGCGGAGATGGTGCACGAGCATCGGCTTGGCGATGTTCGGCGAGGAGAAGTCGATGACCACCCGCTCCCCGGGCGGGCGGCGAGCGAGACCCAGGTGCGGATCTTCGCCGACCGCGGCCACGCGCTGCTCCAGCCAGGCCGTTCGCAGCGTCAGGTTGACGTAGCCGGGGCCGGCGATCTCGGCCTGGGCGATCGCGGGGTGCGCGGCGAGCGCGGCCCGGACCAGCAGCGCCAGGTCGCGCGGCTTGCGGCCGAGCGGCTTCGCGAGCTGCAGACAGGCCGCGATCTGCAGGTCGCCGAACTCGGGCCGGGAGGCAGGCAGCACCGGCAACTCGGCAGGAACGGAGGCGTCGGGGGTGTCGGTGGTCAGGGCCGCGGCCGCCGAGCGTCCGAGATCAGCGAGCAGGTCAAGCATGGGGGTTAGACGTTAGCACGGCGTTGCCGCCGGTTCCTCGGGGCGGCGCGCTGTGAGCACGCGGTACGTATCGGTTGCGGCGGCCACGGCTGAGTCGCGGTCATGGCGGTGGGCCAGGATACCATGCGCTCGCCTGCCCGGCGCACAACCCACCGTCGTCGCCTTGGGCGGGCGATAGCCCCCGGTGTTTACGCACCGGGGGCACCCCCTTCGTTGGCGGCTGCGGCGAGCGGCTCATGGAAGCCGCAGCGGCACCTCCGCAGGTGTGTACCCAGACCGAAGACGGCTCGTGGGTCGGGTTGTGCGAGTGCCCAGCGCCCGCCGCACCGCAACCCTGACAGCGTCCGCGCGCCCGGTCACCGCGCGGGCGTCAGGAGCATGGCCGATTCCTCCCTACTCGAGAGTTCCCGGGTTGAGGTGGATGCTCCGGCGCTTCCACTGGAACGCACACGGCCACTCGGAGTGCGTCGATGGGGTCGCGGTGTGGCACACGTTGCACGCCGAGGTGTGCCTTGGCCGCAGCCCGCCGTGGTTCGCGTCGAAGCCGGTCGCGCTCGAGCCGCCGCCGCGCGAGGTCGCGTGGCACACAGAGCGTCGCACCCGTGTCGACCTGCGCGACCGCGGCGTGGCAGGTCGAGCCCCTTGGCTCCTCGAGCCACGGGATCCGGCCCGTCGTGATCGAGGGCATCGAGCACGCGCGCCCTTGATCCGCGGCGGCATCAGCAGTATCTTGTTGTTAAAGGCCCGCAGCACGTTGGCACGCTCTCGGGTGTGCCGAAGGGCCGTCCGGCTGGCGCGCGCGGCCGGATTCGTTGCCTGGCCCCGGTGGCCCTTGCGGTCGCCGGGGCTGTCTCTTTTCTAGGGCGGGAACTTCGCCCGACGCGAGCGGCAAGCTTCGCGCCACACGTTGACGTTCACTGGATACGCCGAGACGCAGGTCCACGCCGCTCCCGGGCCCGGGCGTAGGACTACGCGAAGGTAGTCCCCTCCGCCGAGCCGCGGCCCGTGGAGCATCCGCTTCTCGTGTCCGCGCTGGCCTGTCCCCGGGATCGACACCGTGTAGAGGGAGACCGCCCGGAGAACGTGGTCCATGAGCCGGGCGCGCGCGACGCTGAACTTGCGTTGCTCGACGCGGCCGCCGGGAATCGTTCGCCGCACGACCAACTCCGGTTCGCACGGGGTGCCCTTCATCTCCGTCGAGTACAAGTGCGTCGCGTCGCGCTCGAAGACGATCGTGACGGTCTGCCCGCAACACCCGATGTCATGCGAGCCCGCCAAGCGTGCCGCGTAGTAGGCCCGCGCTTCGTCAGCGGTCTCGATCAACTCCGAGCGGATGACAACTGAGGGCCCGTCGGGCACGCCGGACACCCTAGCCGAGCCGGAGCCCCCCTGGCAACCGGAACCATCCCCGGGCCTGGCCCCTTCCGGCGGGGTCTCGTTCTCCATCAACTTCCTTAAGAAGCTGACCTGCGCGTCCGTTGACCGAAAGGGTGGCCGCCTCTGTCCCTGTGCCGCTCCCCCCACCGCATGCTCACCATGCACCCCCGCACCGGCCCCGCCACCCCACCAGCGGGCCCACCTCGTCCAGGGCCGCGCGCAGCTGCACCATCGTCGCTACCGGCCGCGCGTGCGTCCTGCGGGGCGCGAGGGCCCCGCGGCCTGCCCGGCCTCGCGGAGCGTGCGCCCGCCGCGGGTCGCGCAGCCCGCCCGGCGCCGCTGGCGTCGGTCAGGTACACCGCCGGTGCAGCATAACAGGCCGTGCGTCGATGTCAGGGCGCACGCTTCGCTGCAGTGACGGAGCGGGCCGGCGCGAGATCGTGATCAGCGGATAGGGGGCGCGGGGGGCGGGTCGAGAGCGTCGGCCCGGTTGCGTAGGTGGGTGAGCCGCGCCTCGTCGAAGCCGTCACGGCTGGCGGCAAAGGCCAGGGCCTTGCGGTAGTACTGCGCGGCGAGCTTGTTCTCGAGGCGGGCCTCGTAGAGCTGCGCGCGCCGGTCGAGGAAGTCGATCTGGTCGGGGTAGCGGCGCTCGAGTTCGTCGCAGATGGTGGCGGCCTCGTCGAAGCGGCCGGTCTTGATGAGGACGTTGGCGCGGTTGGAGAGCGTATCGAGCTCGTCCATCTCGGCGTAGACCTGCTCGACGGAGGCCGCCGGCAGGTGGCGCACACGCGCGCGCTCAGCGTCGGCGGCCTCGTGCACGGGCAGGCAGCATTTCTTGTACTTCTTCCCGCTGCCGCAGGGACAGGGATCATTGCGTCCGGGCTTGGCCATGATGGCGACCTCCCGAGGTTCCATGGACGTACCGGATGCAGCGAGCAAGCTCAAGGAAGAGTTGGCGGCCTTCGCGGTGGCGGCGCCGCTCCCGCCGACGTGCGTGTTCTGCGGGGCGACGCACGTGACCTACGACGGCTGGCGCCATCGCAGCCTGAGCCTGCTTGTCGCGGGCCACCCGGTGTACCTCGACAGCATCCCGTGTCGCCGCGTCCGCTGCGCGGGGTGCGACCACGGATGGACGCTGCGCCCGCCGGGAGTCCTGCCGCGACGGCACTTTCAGGCGTGCGTCGTGGCCCAGGCGACGAGTCAGTACCTGTTTGACGCGGCGGCGGCGCAGGAGCACGTCGCGACCGCGCACGGGTGCTCGCGCCGGACGCTCGGCCGCTGGCTCGGCTACGTCGGGCAGGTGGCAGCTCCGGCGGATCTCGAGCGCCACGTGTGTGCAGCCAGCGAGGCGCCGGTGCTGGTCCAGACGCCCGCCGTCGCGGCGCTCGCGCGCAAGGCGGCGAGTCCTCCGGCCCGCGCGCGGCTCACCCTGGCCGCGCTCTGCCTGGTGCTCTTCGAGGCCCTCGGGGCGGCGTGGCACCTGCCGCCGCCCGGCTTCGGCGCGGTCCTCCAGTTGGCCCTCGCCGAGCGCGACCGCGTGACGACTTACGCGGCCCCGGCCATCCCCGTTCTTGCCCGGCGACCGGGTGGCCCGCTTCTGGCATTCCTGGGGTGTGAGCACCGACGACCAGCGTGAGGTCGTGTATCGCGAGGACGAGCCGGCCCTGCTCGTCGCCCTGTTCCGCTACGGCGTGATCGCGCCGCTCGTCGAGCGCGACCAGTCGGGCGCGGTCTGCGGTCGCGGCGCCGTGGTCAAGTTGATGGGCGAGATCACCGGCCGGCCCCATCACCGGCCCGGCCGCGGCCCCCTCACGCTGACGGCGCGCACCGTCTACAGCTGGCTGCACGCCTACCGCCGCGGCGGTATCGACGCCCTGCGGCCGCGCTATCGCAAGGACCGCGGCCAGGCCCGCGTGATCGACGCCGCAGTGCTCGCGCGTGCCGTCGCGCTGCGCCACGAGAGCTGTCGGCTCGCACATAGATCCGCACGGTGGTTCTCTCGCAAATCCGCGAGGAAGGCGGGCGGCAATCCCGGA
>DASXVK010000687.1:0-5443 GCA_036504295.1 Polyangia bacterium | reverse complement strand
CGGACCAGGCACTCGCCGGCGAGGACTGTGTGAGCACGGCGGGGAGCCTGGCCCCGGGCTCCGCGCGCAGCACCGGCGTGCGAAGTCGGGCTTCCCAAGCCTCACGTCGCTGGAACGCCTGCCTAGAACTCGACCGCCCTGCCGGGGGCGCTACCACCGGGTACGGCGCCCTCACTCGGCGCAGGCCAGCAGCTCCTGGAGGATCTTCTTGGCCGCGCCCAGGCGGCCGCCGCGCTCGTCCTCGGTCAGCGTCCGGGTCAGGCGCATGTCGGGGCTGATCTTCCACGGGCTGCGCTTGCCGCTGACGAGCTTCGCGACCCGCTCGGGGCGCAGCGGCGTACCGTCACCGAGCGCGAGCGCGACCTTGGTCTCGCTCAGCTCGAGGGTCGCCGCGTGCAGCCGCCGCGCGTGGGCCTTGCAGACCATCAGATCGGCGAGCTGCGTCACGGCCTCGGGCACCGTGCCGAAGCGGTCGGCCATCTCCACGAGCAGCGCGGCGATCTCGTCCTCGTCGGCCGCGCCGCTGAAGCGCTTGTAGAGATCGAGCCGCTGCCCCACGTCCGGCACGTAGTCGTCGGGGATGTAGGCGGGCAGGTCGGTCGTGAGATCCGGGTCGCGCTCGCGGGTGATGCTCTCGCCGCGGAGCTCGGCCACCGCCTCCTCGAGCAGCTTCGTGTACATCTCGAAGCCGACCGCGGCGATGGTGCCCGACTGCTTGGCGCCGAGCAGCTCCCCGGCGCCGCGGATCTCGAGGTCGTGGGAGGCGATGTTGAACCCGGCGCCGAGCTCGGTGAAGCGCTGCAGCACCGCGAGGCGCTGCTTGGCCTCGTTCGTGAGCGAGTCCGCGGCCGGGACCATGAGGTAGCAGTAGGCGCGCTCCCGGGAGCGGCCGATGCGGCCGCGGATCTGGTACAGCTGCGCCAGCCCGAACCGGTCCGCGTGGTTGACGAACATCGTGTTGGCCGAGGCGATGTCGAGGCCGCTCTCGATGATCGTCGTGCAGACGAGGACGTCGTACTTGTGGTCGACGAAATCGACCATCACGCGCTCGAGCCGGCGCTCGTCCATCTGGCCGTGGGCCGTGGCGATGCGCGCCTCGGGCACGTGCTCCTGGATCTTGCGCGCCTGCAGCTCGAGGTCCTCGACTCGGTTGTGCACGAAGAAGACCTGGCCGCCGCGGGCGAGCTCGCGGCGGACGCCCTCGCGGATGATGCTCGGGTCGTGGCGGCACAGCAGCGTGCGGATGGCGAGCCGGTCCGCCGGCGGCGTCGCGATGATCGAGATCTCGCGCAGGCCCACCATCGCGAGGTGGAGCGTGCGCGGGATCGGGGTCGCCGTCAGCGTCAGCACGTCGACCTGGGTGCGCAGCCGCTTCAGGCGCTCCTTGTGCGCCACGCCGAAGCGCTGCTCCTCGTCGATGATGAGGAGCCCGAGGTCCTTGAAGCGCACGTCGGCCGAGAGCAGGCGGTGGGTGCCGATGACGACGTCGACCTGGCCCTCGGCGAGCCGCTTGACCACCTCGATCTGCTCGGCCTTCGACTTGAAGCGCGACAGCGACGCGACCCGCACGGGGTAGTCGCGGAACCGCTCGGAGAACGTGACGTTGTGCTGCTCGACGAGCACGGTGGTCGGCGCCAGCACCGCCACCTGCCTGCCGCCCTGGACCGCGCGCAGCGTGGCGCGCAGGGCCACCTCGGTCTTGCCGTAGCCGACGTCGCCGCAGACGAGCCGGTCCATGGCCCGGCCCTGCTCCATGTCGCCGAGCACGTCGTCGATGGCCCGCTGCTGGTCCTCGGTCTCCTCGAACGGGAAGGTGGCCTCGAACTCGCGGAACATCGGGTCGGCGCCGGGGAAGGGGTGCCCGGGCAGCGCCTGGCGCTGGGCGTAGAGCTGCAGCAGCTCCTCGGCGAGCTGGCGCACCTCGGCCGAGGCCTTGCGCTGCGTCTTCTCCCAGGTGAGGCCGCCGATCTTGTCGAGGCGCGGCCTGTCGCCGCCGACGTAGCGCTGCAGCAGGTTGAGGCGGTAGACCGGGAGGTAGAGGGTGCCGCCCTCGTACTCGAGGTGCAGGAAGTCGATCGGGATGCCCTTGACCGGCAGCTTCGTCAGGCCCCGGTAGCGGCCGATGCCGTGGTCCGCGTGGACCACGTGGTCGCCGATCTCGAGCGCGGAGAGGTCGCCGAAGACGTCGCCCTTCGGGCGCGGCTGCGCGCGGCGTACGCGCGGGCCGAAGATCTCCTCCTCGGTGATGACGACGAGGCGGTCGGCCGGCAGGCGGAAGCCGCGGCCGAGGGGGCCGACGCGCACCTCGATCACATCCGGGGGGCCCGTGCGCTGCTCGCCAACGATGTCGCTCGCAGTGCTCGCGCCCGGCGCTGCGCTCGCTGCGCTGCTCCGATGCCCCCCGGCCCCCCGTACGTCAGCGGTCTGCTCGCCTGGAAGGTAGAGCAGATCCAGGTTCTGGGCCGTGCGGCGCAGCACGGGCTCGAGGTCGTGGCCGCGCAAGAGGCCGGCCAGCCGCTCGGCGTGGGTGAGGTTCGGCGACACGAGCACGCAGCGCACGCCCCGGGCGCCGTCCTCGCGCAGCGCGAGCGCGAGCGGCCGCAGGATCTCCTCGCCGCGCTCGGCGCGGGCGCGGTGCATCTCGGCCGAGAGGGCCGCGTTGTTGTCGGCGGCGAGGACGATGTCCGGGGCCGCGGCGCCGGGCTCGTGCCACCGGATGCGCCGGGTCTCGACGCGGCGCGCGGCCGTGAGCGCCGCCGCGGCCTCCTCCTCGGTGAGCCAGAAGTCCTCCGGCGGGAAGGCGATGCGGTGGTCGGCGCGGGCGTGGGCGCAGCCCTCGCCGTCGCGCACGAGCTCGCGGCGGACCTGCTCGAGGACGGCCTCGGGGTCGTCGACGAGCCAGAGCGCGCCCTCGGGCACGTACTCGGCGAGCGAGCCCATGCGCGCGTGGAACGCGGGCGCGAGCCCCTCGACGCCGAAGAAGTCCTGCCCCTGCTCGATCTGCTCGAGGATGGCGCGGGTGCGCGACGACGGGTGCTCGGCGGCGTCGGCGGCGGCGAGCACGCGCGGCCGCGGGTCCGAGCCGCGCGTGCGCACGGTCTCGCGCACCGGGTGCAGGTACAGCTCCTTGAGCGAGCGCATCGTGCGCTGCGTCTGCGGGTCGAAGAAGCGGATCGACTCGACGAGGTCGCCGAAGAGCTCGATGCGCGCCGGGTAGCGGTACAGCGGCGGGAAGACGTCGAGCACGCCGCCGCGCACGGCGAAGGTGCCGGGGTCCTCGACCACGGGCACGCGGCCGTAGCCGGACCGGTCGAGGAGCGCGGCGGTCGCGTCGCGGTCCAGCTCCTCCTCGGCCTGGATCACGTCGCAGAGATCGGCGAAGCCCGCGCGCGGCACGACCCGGCGCGCCCAGGCCGCGGCGGACATGACCAGCGCGTCGCCCGCGAAGCCCTGCGACAGCCGGAAGAGCACCGCCAGCCGCTGCATGATCGCGCGCCGGTCGGGCGACAGGTCGGCGTACGGCGAGGTCTCGACGGCGGGCAGGAACATCACCCGCGGCGGCGCGAGCGGCAGGTCCTCGCCCTCGGGTGCCCCGGTGCCGAGGAAGAAGGTGAGATCGCGCGCGAGCGCCTGGGCGGCCTCCTCGTCGGCGGTGATGCAGAGCAGCGGCCGCGTGCCGGCCGGCCGCCCGGCGGCGAGGCGCGCGGCGACGAGGGCGACGAGCGCCGGATCGGCGGCCGTCACGCGGGCGCAGCGCGCCCCCTCGGCCAGGGCGGCCTCGATCCGCGCGAGTCCCGCCCGCACCGGCTCAGCGGCGGCGGCCGGGCTGATGGGTTCAACGAGCTCCATGTCCGGGTGCAAGGTTATGCTGACGCGCGCCGGCGTCAATGCAAGCGGGCGGAGGGATCGGGATCAGGGCGGCCCGAACCGCCGCGTCGCCACCGTGACGATCGCCTCCTCCGCCGCCTCGAGCCCGAGGGCGCTCGTGTTGAGCGCGAGGTCGTACTGGCGCGCGTCGGCCCAGTCGCGGCCGGTGAGGGCGCGCAGGTGGCGCGCGCGGGCGCGGTCGGCCTCCTCGATCTGCGCCTTGGCCTCGGCCTCCTCGAGGCCGTAGTTGGCGCACATTCGGAGGCGGCGGAACACGGGATCCGCGTGCAGGAAGACGCTCAGGTGACGCGGGTGGTCCCGGAGCACGTGGAACCCGCCGCGGCCGACGATGACGGCGCTGCGGGTGCGGGCGAGCTCCGCGATCACGGCGGCCTCGGCCGCCTGGAGCGCGCGGGGCGACGGCACCACGAGCGGGGGCGGCACGAACGTCGCCTCCGGCGGGCCGTAGGCGTAGCTCCCGAGCAGCTCGTCCCAGAACGACGGCGCCCGCTCATCCTGACTGGCCAGCACCTCCTCCTTCGCGCCGAGGGTCTCGGCGGCGCGGCGGAGGATCTCCCGATCGGCGTAGGCCACGCCGAGGCGCGCCGCGACCCGCTGGCCCAGGTAGGCGCCGCCGCTCCCGAGCTGCCGGCTGATGGTGACGACGAACGGCTCCTGCTGCGGCATGGCCCGCCCTCCCGGTGATGTCGTCCAGGATTTACGTGCGGTCGTGGGCGAACTTTTCAAGGCCCGGCCGCGCCGGCGGCGGCGCCGCTTGCGATCAGCCCAGCCGCGACCTAACAGGATTCCGTCGGATAGTCATTCATAGCGGCCGGGGTGCTGCAGAGCGCCGCCCGCGCGCCCACGGGGCGCGCCGGCGCGCGAGGCGCGCCGCGGGAGGGTGGGGATCCCGACGGCTTCGCCGGCGGGGCGGGAGGGCGGAGCCCTTCCGTGGGAATGGAGGAGGAGCATGGCACGCAAGCTTGAGGACTCGGTCGTCGTCATCACCGGCGCGTCGAGCGGCATCGGCCGCGCGACCGCCCTCGCCTTCGCCCAGGAGCACGCCGCCGTCGTGCTCGCCGCCCGCCGCGAGGGACCGCTGCGCGACGCGGCCGCCGCCTGTGACGCCGCGGGCGGCCGCGCCCTGGCGGTGCCCACGGAGGTCGCCGACGAGACCAGCATGCAGCGGCTCGCCCAGGCCGCGGTCGGGACGTTCGGCCGCATCGACGTGTGGATCAACAACGCCGGGGTCGGGCTCTTCGGCAAGATCGAGGAGGTGCCGATGGACGCGGTCCGCCGCGTCATCGACATCAACCTGCTCGGCTATGTCCTCGGGGCGCGCGTGGCCATCCCGATCTTCAAGGCCCAGGGCGGCGGCGTCCTCATCAACAACGCCTCGATCCTCGGGCGCCTGACCCAGCCGTTCACGAGCGCGTACGTCGCGAGCAAGCACGCCGTGCTCGGCTTGACGGAAGCCCTCCGGCTGGAGCTCCGCGACACGGACATCCAGGTCTGCGCCGTCCTGCCGGCGGCGATCGACACGCCCTTCTACCAGCACGGGGCCAACTACACCGGC
>DASXVK010000686.1:0-20180 GCA_036504295.1 Polyangia bacterium | reverse complement strand
TCCCACGAGGCCATCATCGCGTCGCCCACCAGCACCACCTTGTAGTTGGGGCCGTAGGTGTTGAGCACCTCGCTCACCGGCAGCGCGTCGCGCATCCGGGCGTCGCGGTACACCTCTTCATATATGCAGTTATGGAAGTAGAAGGCGTGGAAGTCCCTGAAGTGCTTGCTCTGCGCCGCCGCAGAGAAGAGCTGCGACACCACCTCCGCGTGTGGGTCCATGCTGCCGCCCACGTCCATGAGGAGCAGCACCTTCACGTTGTTGCGCCGCGGCGCGCGCCACGTCAGCTCCAGCTCCCCGGCGTTGCGGCAGGTGCGGTCGATGGTGCGCTCGAGGTCGAGCTCGTCGTCGCGGCCGTCGCGCCGCAGCTCCCGCAGTCGCCGCAGCGCCACCTGGATCTGCCGCACGTCGAGGGTGAGGTCGTTCCGGTACGCCTGGAAGCGGCGCTCGGCCGCGAGCAGCACGGCGCCGCGGCCGCCGCCGGCGTGGCCGAGCTTCATGCCCGTCGGGTGGAACCCGCCCTGGCCGAAGGGCGAGGTGCCGCCGGTGCCGATCCAGCGGTTGCCGCCCTCGTGGCGCTCCTTCTGCTCCTGCAGGCGCTCCGCCAGCAGCCGCCGCAGCTCCTCGGGCGTGAGGGCCTCGAGCGCCGCGCGCTCCTCCGGGCTGAGGTACGCGAGCAGGGCGGGATCGCGCAGCCACGCCTCGAGCTCGGCGGTGATCTCGAGCGCCTCGGCCTCGAGCCCCTGGAAGCAGGCGAGGAAGGCCTGATCGAAGGCGTCGAACGACGCCTCGCTGTGGCACAGCAGCGCCCGCGCGAGGTGGTAGAAGCCGGTCAGCGTGCTCTCGTGCAGGCCGCGGCCGAGCGCCTCCATCAGCGCCATCCACTCCTGGAGGCCGACCGCCAGCTTGCGCCGCCGCAGCTCGTAGAGGAACTCGAGCAGCATGCCTACCGCCGTTCGCCCACCGCGGCGCGGACCAGCTCGAGGTCGCGCTCGTTCTTCACCAGCGTGCCCAGGAAGGGCACGCGCAGCGCGAGCCGCGCCGTGTCCACCCCCGAGCGCCGGAGCGCCGCGATCCAGTCGATGAGCTCGCTCGTCGACGGCCGCTTCCGCAGCCCGTCGACGCCGCGGAGCGTGTAGAACGTGGCGATGCAGTCGTCGAGCAGGCGGTCCTCGATGTCCGGGTAGTGCACCCGCACGATCCGGGCCATCAGCTCCTGGTCGGGGAACTCGATGTAGTGGAACACGCAGCGCCGCAGGAACGCGTCGGGCAGCTCCTTCTCGTTGTTGCTCGTGATGAGCACGACCGGGCGGCGCGCGGCGGCGAAGTGGTCGCCGGTCTCGAGCACGTCGAACTGCATCAGGTCGAGCTCGTGCAGGAGGTCGTTCGGGAACTCGATGTCCGCCTTGTCGACCTCGTCGATCAGCAGCACCACCTGCACCGCCCCGCGGAACGCCTGCCCGAGCGGCCCGAAGCGGATGTAGCGCCGGATGTCGGCGACGTCGGCGTCACCGAAGCGGCTGTCGTGCAGCCGCTGGACCGTGTCGTAGACGTAGAGGCCGTCCGCGGCGCGGGTGGTCGACTTGATCTGCCAGCGGAGGAGCGTGAGGCCGAGCGCGCCGGCGACGTGCTCCGCGAGCACCGTCTTGCCCGTCCCCGGCTCGCCCTTGATGAGGAGCGGCCGCCCGAGGGCGATGGCGGCGTTGACCGCTTGCTCGAGGGGGGCGCTGGTGATGTACTGCGAGGTGCCGGTGAAGCGCAGGAAGCCGGGGGCGTAGCTACCGGGATAGGCCGGACCGCTCTGGGGCATGCGACAGGCTCCTTTGTCCCAAACATAGAGCGTCGCACCGCAGCGCGCCACCGGTCAGGCATCCGCGTGAGTGCTGGCGGGCTGTGCCTGCCAGCACTCTGCGCGGGGGGGTCAAAGGGACCCTCCCAGGGTCCCTTTCTCAAAGGCCAGCGGGGCGCCCGGGAACGCGGCGCGCAGCTCCTCCACGCTGACCGGCCGCCACGCGCCCGGGGCGAGCGCGCCGAGCTCGAGGCCGCCGAAGGCGACCCGCGTGAGCCGTGTGACCTCGTGCCCGAGCGCGGCGAAGAGGCGGCGGAGCTCGCGGTTCTTGCCCTCGCGCAGCCGCACGAGGAGGTGCGTCTCGCGGCGCGAGCGCTTGCGGATCGTCACCGCGTCGGCGGCCAGGCGCTCGCCCGCATCCTCGACGCCGGCGGTGAGCCGCGCCGCCGTCTCGTCGCTCACCTCGCCGCGGACCGTCACGACGTAGAGCCGCGGCACGGCGCTCGCGGGGTCCGTCGCCCACGCGGCGAAGCGCGTGTCGGTCGTGAGCAGCAGCAGCCCGGTGGTCGCCAGGTCGAGCCGGCCGACGGGGACGAGGTGCGCCCCGGCCTCGCCGAGCAGGTCGAAGACGGTTGGCCGCCCACCGGGATCGGCGCGGGTGGTCAGCACGCCCCGCGGCTTGTGGAGCAGCAGCGTGCGCCAGGCCGCGCGGGCCGCGGGCTGCCCGTCGATGGCGATGACGGCGCGCTCCGGGACGACGGCCGCGGCGGGGTCGCGAACGACGCGGCCGTCGACGGTGACCCGCCCGGCGGCGATGAGCCGGGTCGCCTCGGCGCGCGAGGCGATCCCGAGCTTCGACAGCGCCCGGTTGAGCGACACCCGCCCGGGCGGGCGGCCGCGGGTCGGCCTCGCCGCAGTCATCGTGGGACCCATGCTACACGCCCCCGCCGCGCCACGGAACTTGCCTGCGGGGCGGCGAGCGCGCAACATTGGCTCACAACCCTCTCTCAGGAGCGGCCATGGCCAAGGGTCAAGTGAATCAGGGCAAGAACAACAAGCCGAAGCTGAGCCCGAAGGAGAAGAAGCAGAAGAAGAAGGAGAAGGCGGTCGGCAAGAAGTAGCCGCTGCCCCGCCGCGACCGCCGCGGCCGCGCGCTGTCGCTACCTGGGCGCCAGCCTCTGTGCCAACCGCTGTGACAGGTAGACGACGTGCGCCCGGCCGCCGCGGGCGCGGTGCACCTCCACGCTGAAGCCTCCCGCCCGGAGCCGCGCCTCGAAGGGGCGGTCCGGCTCCTCGGACCACACGGCGAAGACCCCGCCCGGCGTGAGCGCGCGGGCGACCCGCGCCAGCGCGGCCGCGCCGTAGAGCGGGTCCGCGGCGCCCTGCGTGGCCGCGTGCGGGCCCTCGTACAGGTCGAGGATGATCGCGTCGAGGCCGCGGGCCGCGGCGATCACCGCGGTGACGTCCGCCACCGCCACGGTCACCCGGGCGTCGTCGAGCGCCGCGGCGCTGAGCGCCGCGAGCGGGCCGCGGCACCACGCGACCACCTGCGGGTTCAGCTCCGCCACGGTCACCGCCGCTGCCGCCGGCAGCGCGTCGAGCGCCGCGCGCAGCGTGTAGCCCATGCCCAGCCCGCCGACGAGGACGCGCGGCGCCGGACGCGCGGCGACGGCGGCGCAGGCGCGTACCGCGAGCGCGTCCTCGGAGCGGTGGGCGGCGCTGGTCATGAGGATGCGCCCCGCGATGGTGATGAGGAAGTCGCGCGCGCCGCGGCGCCGGAGCTCGAGCGGCCCCGCGGGAGTCTCGACGCGCTCGAGCGTCTGCCACGGCCGCGCCATCAGACCGAGGATAGCACGCGGCCGGGCGCGCTCTTGTTCATTATAATAAACTCGACGCTTGACATCTCAAACGCCGCGGCGCACATCTAAGGTGTATCCCATGTCCGCGCGGAACTGGTCACAGGAGGGCCACATGCCGTCGTACTTCGAGGACAACTCGCGTTCCATCGGCCGCACCCCGCTCGTCCGTCTCAACCGCATCGTCGGGCACCACCGCACCACCGTGCTGGCGAAGATCGAGGGCCGCAACCCCGCCTACTCGGTCAAGGACCGCATCGGCGCGGCGATGGTGTGGGACGCCGAGCAGCGCGGCGTGCTCACCGCGGGCAAGGAGATCATCGAGCCGACGAGCGGCAACACCGGTATCGCCCTCGCGTACGTCGCCGCGGCCCGCGGCTACGGCCTGACGCTCACCATGCCCGAGACCATGAGCATCGAGCGCCGCAAGGTGCTCGTCGCGCTCGGCGCCAAGCTCATCCTCACCGAGGGGGCGAAGGGCATGAAGGGCGCCATCGCCCGCGCCGAGGAGATCGCCGGCTCCGACCCGGGCCGCTGGTGGCTGCCGCAGCAGTTCAAGAACCCCGCGAACCCGGCCGTCCACGAGCAGACCACCGGCCCCGAGATCTGGGACGACACCGCCGGCGCCATCGACGTGCTCGTCTCGGGCGTCGGCACCGGCGGCACCATCACCGGCGTCTCGCGCTTCATCAAGAAGACCAGGGGCAAGCGGATCCTCTCGGTGGCCGTCGAGCCGTCGGCGAGCCCGGTCATCACCCAGAAGCTCGCCGGCCAGGAGCTCAAGCCCGGGCCGCACAAGATCCAGGGCCTCGGCGCCGGCTTCATCCCGGACACCCTCGACCTCTCGATCGTCGACCGCGTCGAGCAGGTCTCGAACGAGGAGTCCATCGAGTACGCCCGGCGGCTCACCCGCGAGGAGGGGATCCTCTCGGGCATCTCGTGCGGCGCCGCCGTCGCCGTCGCCGCCCGCCTGGCGAAGGAGCCCGCGCTCGAGGGCAAGACCATCGTCGTCGTGCTGCCCGACAGCGGCGAGCGCTACCTCTCGACCGCGCTCTTCGAGGGCTTCTTCGACGGCAACGGCGTCGCGCTGTAGCAGCCTCTTTCACTCCCCGCCAGGGCCGCCACCGTCGGGCCACGCGCCAGCCTCGCGCGACGGTTTCCGCCGGGCGCGACATCCAATGTACGCGCGTGCTCGACGGCACGCGCGCGCTCGGGCGCGGCGACCTCGACGGTCAGCGGGCGCCGGGCGAGGAGGATTCTGTCGATGCGGCGTAGCAGATGGATTGTTCCAGTCACCGCGCTGGCCCTCATGGGCCTGCTCGTCACCGCCTGCGAGGGGGACAAGGGCCCCCAGGGCGCGCCCGGTCCCACCGGTCCTACCGGCCCGGCCGGCCCCGGCCTCGACCTCGACGCCGCGGTCGTCGACGACGGCGGGGTCGCGGGCGGCGCCGTCACCGCGGACCAGGTGCGCGCGCTCTTCAACAACAACGACCAGAACCTGACCCTGTGGAAGATCCAGCCCGGCCTCGGCACCGTGATGGTCGAGTACGGCATCCGGTTCAACAACCTGTGGTGGGCCGCCCAGGCGCAGAACTGGGACATGGTGACCTACCAGATCCTCGAGATGCGCGAGATCCAGGAGGTCGGGGAGGTGACGCGGCCGGCGCGCGCCGCGGCGCTGAAGGCGTTCGAGGGCAGCTTCCTCGATCCGCTGGATCAGGCGGCGGCGGCCAAGGACCTCGCCGCCTTCACGACAGCCTACGACAACGCGATCAGCGGCTGCAACGGCTGCCACGTCGGGACGACGTCGGCCGCGTACCCGAACGGGTACCGGTTCGTGAAGATCATCCGGCCGACCGCGCCGCACTTCCAGAACGTGGACTTCTCGGCGGCGGGGCAACTGCAGTAGCTCTGCTCGCCGCTTGCCGGCACCGCCGCCCGCCGCTAAGCTGAAGCAATGCCCGAGCTGCGGCGGAGCCCGCGCCTGCGCAGGCGCATGGCGGTCAACCTGAGCGCCGGCGCGAAGACCTGGGCTGGGGTCACGGCGAACGTCTCACGCGGCGGCCTCTCGGTGCACTCCGACTTCGTCCTCCCACCCGGCTCGGCCATCGCCGCGAGCTTCCAGCTCCCGTCCGGCGAGCCCGTGCGCGTGCGCGCCGAGGTGCAGTGGGCGCGCAAGCTCCAGGGCAAGGCGACGCTCGAGGCGCAGAACTCGATGGGGCTGCGGTTCACGACCGCCGCCGGCGGGGCGTACCAGGCGTTCATTCGTGTCCTCGAGCAGGCCGCCGCCGCCCAGAGCATGGTGACGCGCGCCGCCCGGGAGGCGGACAGGGGGACGGTCGCGCCCCCCCGTCCGGCCGCCGCGGCGCCGGGGCGCGTGACCTCGCATCTCTACGGCACCGGCACCCTGCCCGCCGTTGGGCTCGAGGCGCTCATGGAGCTCGTCGTCGGGCCGAGCGATCTCGCGGCGCCCGGCGGCTACCCGTGCTCCATCGCGCCCAGCCGCGCCGCGTGGATGATCGAGCAGGCCTGCACGCGCCTGCTGGCGCCGCTCCTGGCCGGCCGGACGAAGTCGGTCGGCGTCGGGCTGGCGGTCAACACGCAGCAGGGAACGCCGATCCCCGTCGATACGCGGCTCGTCATCACGGCGCAGCTCGCGAGCCTGTCGCCCGACGGGCGCTCCGCCGGCTTCGAGGTCGCGATCACCGACGGCGATCACGTCGTCGCGTCGGGGAAGCACACTCGCCTCCTCGTGGAGCCGGCGGCGAAGTAGCGTCGCGTCGCGCTAGGGCCGGCGGGCGGGCGCGGTCCGCTGCACCGGCACCGGGGCGACGCGCACGGCCGGCCCGGTGCGCACCACCGGGACGGCGCGGACCACCGGGCGGGTCACGACGACGCCGCCGGGGCCGTAGCTGCGGTAGCTGCGGCGGCACATGCAGCCCGGGAACGCGCCGAGGCTCAGCACGACGCCGGCGACGAGCGCGGCGCGCGACAGCCCGCGCAGCCAGTGGTGTGAGTCTTTGCGGCCGGTCTCCATGCGCTGCCCCTCCTGCTCGCCTCGAGCGAGCACGAGGGGACAGCATACCGCGAGCACCACGGCTCAGGTCAATCGAGAAGCGACGGGGGGCGCGGAAAGGCGGGGCGGAGCGGGGCAGCACGCCTACCAGGAAAGGGACCCTACTGCGCGCGGGCGAGGAGGTTGAACTCGTCGATGTCGAAGCGGTACATGCCGTAGGAGCCGGCCGGCATGTAGACGTCGCCGTTCGCCACCACGGTCCGCGTCGGCCACCCCTGGACCGGGAAGTAGGCCTGGGCGTAGGGCGCGGTCGCCGTCTGCACGTTCACGACGAGGAGGCCGCCGGGCACCGAGAAGAGGGCGCGGCCGAGCTTCGCGTCGCGCAGCGAGGCCCACTGGTCGACGTCGACCGAGGCGAGGATGGGGAAGCTCGCGCCGCTCGTGTCGAGGATGCTGAGCTTCTCGACCCGCTGCGAGGAGTCGTAGCCCGGCTCGTACGCCATGTACCACGAGTCGCCGTGGCTCACGAGGACGTGGCCGGCGCCGTCGAGGAGCACGGTGTGGACCTCCTGGTCCTGGAAGCGACGGCGCGCCTGCAGGAACGCGTGATCGCCGAGCACCTGCAGCCGGTTGATCGCGGCCTCGACGATGTTCTGGCCCCACACCGTGTCGCGCGTGTAGATGGTCGCGCCGTCGACCATGATCAGCTCGCCCGGGATGTTGACGGGCGTGCCGACGGTGGGGTGCTGCGGGTCGGTGAGGTCGACCTTCTTGAAGTAGTAGCGGACGAAGGGGCGCGAGTCGCCGGGGATGGTGACCGGCACGCGGAAGGTGACGTAGATCGCCGCGTCCTTCGCGAGCACGCTCGCGTCGTCCTCGGTCGTGGGCATCGTCAGGTCGGCGGCCATCGCGGGCTGCGCCGGGTCGCGCAGGTCGAGGGCGCTCAGGGTGAGGTTGGACCAGTAGCGATACTTCTGCTGGTCGTAGCAGTAGGTCTGCGTCTGCACCGCCGAGGGCTCGAGCTTCTCGCAGGTCCACTTGCCCGCGGCGTCGCTCGAGCAGCGGCTGTAGCCGCCCGCGCACGTCTGCGGCGCGCCGTTGAGCGAGCTGCAGGTGATGTTGCCGGTGACGTAGCTGCAGGTGGCGCCGGCCGCGCCGCTGCAGTCGCCCTGGTAGGGCTCGTTCGGGTAGGAGTAGCAGACGTGCTCGTTGCCGAGCAGCTCGTTCTGCCACTGGCGCGCGGGGAAGACGAGGGCGGCGCCGGCGACCTGCGCCTCCAGGTTGCCGTAGTACCAGTAGTAGCGGCCGCAGTCCCAGCAGTCGCCCATGCCGCCGTACCAGTAGCCGTAGGCCGGCTGGATCTTGTCCGTCGTGAGCGTCCCGCGGAGCTGCGGGCTCGTCGGGTCGCTGAGGTCGTAGACGCGGACATCGGAGCTGTACTGCGCGGGGTTGCTGTTCTCGACGTAGGTCGTGGTCACGGCGACGGCGAGCGAGCCCACCTGGAAGAGCTGGGCGCGCGCCGGCAGGCTCACGACGGCGATGGGCGTCGCGAGGTCGGGGTCGGCGCCGAGCGGGATGATCTGGAGCTGGTTGTCCGGCAGGTCGGTCTGCGTCCCCCACCACCGGTAGTAGTCGACGTCGTACTTGAGGCGCGCGCCGTAGCCGCCGAAGACGAAGAAGTCCATGTAGTTCGGCGCGAGGTCGAGCTTGCCGAGCGCGAGCGGGCTGTCGGGGTTCTGCGCGTCGTAGAGGCTGAGCTTCTGCTCCGAGAGGTTCGCGGTGACGCCCGCGCTCTGCATGAAGCTGCGGCGGACTTGCGTGCCGTGGTCCATGACGCCGCGCTTCGTGAGCGTCGTCGGCGAGAACGTGAAGATCTGGACGCCGGCGACGTACGCGCCGCCGTCGTAGTTGTAGCCGGTGAACGGCAGCAGCACGAGGCCGGTCTCGGTGACGCCGGTCGCGCTCGGGATCTCGACGGCGTTCTCGAGGACCGAGAAGGCCCGGTCGTCCCACTGCGCCTCGGACCAGGAGGAGTCGAACTCGACGCTGGCGCGGCCGACGAAGGGGTTCGGGTTCGCGAGGTCGGTGATGTCGTAGAGGCTGACGGCCATGTTGCGGCCGCCCTGGTCGTCGACGCCGACGCCGATGAGGCGCGTGTCGTCCGCGACCGGCGTGAAGAAGTCGTTCCAGCCGGTGATGACGAACTCGGCCTTGGGGGTGACGAGGCCGTCGTCGGTGATCGCGAACGCGTGCAGCGGGTCCACGCGGCGGTAGGTCACGCAGAAGGCCTTGTTCGCCAGGAACACCGTCGCGTAGAGGTCCTGCCCGTCGCCGAACGTCTGGTGGTCGATCGGGGCCGGCGCCTGGATGTCGGTCACGTTGAAGGTCTCGAGGTGGGCGCCCGTGCCGCCCCACTGGCTGCCCGAGGCGACGCGCAGGACGCCGCGGTAGAGGTCCATGTTGTTCTTGTCCTTGATCGACCCCGCGACCGGGATCGACGCGCCCTCGACCATCCCGCCCTCGGGGTCGGAGATGTCGATGACCGCGACGCTCGACGTGTAGTACGAGGAGGCATCGTACTGCGAGCGCGCCACGAGCAGCGCCTGCGGGGTGGCCGCCACGTCGACGACCCAGCCGCCGAGGTCGATGGTGCTGCGCTCCTCGAGCTTGCCGGCGCCGGAGACGGCGAAGCTGCGCACGACCGTCGCCGACTGGCCGTTCCAGTTGCTCGCGGCGACGAACAGAGCCTCCTTGCCACCGCCGCGGGTGAGGCGGCTGGTGACGATGTTGCCGGGCACCTCGGCGCGGCCGGTGATGGTCGGGTGCGCCGGGTCGGTGAGGTCGACGGCGAGCACGAGGCCGCCCTGGTACGCCTCGACGTGCACGTCGGTGCGGGTGCCGTAGTAGCCGTACCAGTTGTTGAGCAGCACGTAGGCGCGCTGGTCGACGACGTACATCTCCACCGGATAGCCGGTGACCGCGACGCGGCCCATGACCTTGGGCGCGCTGACGTCGCTGAGGTCGATGACCTGCAGGCCGCGGTAGGAGTTCAGGTTCAGCAGGCGCTCGGGGGCGAGCACGCGGTAGATGTCACCCTCCTCGACGGTGCGGGTGCCGCTGCCGTCGGCGGAGGGGGCCGCGGCGGCGCCCTCGGAGAAGCCGTTCTTGTCGCCGCCCGCGGTCGGCTGGCCCTGCTGGCCGGCGGCGGAGACGAAGTCGCTGGCGCCGAGGGGCGGCTCGCCGATCGGGGCGCTGCTGCCGCAGCCGGCGCCGAGCGGCGCGAGGGCCGCGGCGGCGAGCCACAGGAGCGTGTGGAGCATCGTTCTCTTCGATCTCATGGTCCCCTCCTCATCAGGGTGGGCGGTGACGTCTGGTCGCGCGTTCGGGGCCAAGAGCAAGAACGATGCCGGACCGGCGCGCGTCGCCCGGCGCGGCCCCAGCTCCGTCGGTGGCGGGGGCCGACGCGACCCGCGACGCGAGGGCCGCGGCGGCTGCGGTCTGTTGCCAACGGCCTGTAGTCGGCGGTCAACAGGCCGGGGCGGTGTCAGCGCAGGCGGCGCCGCACCCGCAGCGGCGGCTCGCCGGCGCGCGGTCCGGCGGCGCGCAGGTGCGCCTGCACGCCGGCCCAGCGGCCGAGCGTCGCCGTGGCCTCGAGGCGCGCGGCGGCGGGGAGCTGCGCGATGTCGGCGCCGTGATTGCCGGCGGGCACCACGTAGCGGAAGGAGTCGACCGCGGCGCCGAGCTCGAACGGCGCGGCGCTCCACGGGTCGTTGCCGCCGTACACGAACATGAGCCGCGCGCCCGCCGTGCGCACCCACGCGTCCACGTCGGTCATCGCCGCCGGGTCGAAGGTGACGCCGAGGCCGGGGCAGTACGTCTCGGGGCGGTCGGTGCCGGGGTGCGCGAGGAGATCGGCGACCGGCGCCTCGTCGAGGCCCTGGTACCCGAGCTGCGTGCCGGCCTGGTAGTAGTAGGGCTCGAAGTCCGTGACGCTGGCGTCGCCGAAGCCGGTGACGTCCGAGACCTGGTCGAGGAAGGACCAGACCTGCGCCGCGCTCGCGGTCGGGACGGGGATCGCCGTGCACAGGCTCACGTCGTGGTACTGCCAGAAGAAGAAGGGCAGCTCGAGCACGGCGTGCTCGAACGCGACGTCGACGCCGAGGACGTCGAAGGTCGTGCCGCCGGTCGCCATGGCGTTCATGTGCGCGACGATCTCGGCGCGGCGGCCGAGGGCGGTGCGCTGGAACGCGGTGAGGGCCGCGCGGCAGGCGGGATCGCCGACGGCGGCGAGGAACGCGACGTAGCGCGCGTCGGCGAGGCCGAAGCTGAGCGGCGCGACGTACGCGACCGAGCCGTCGACGTCGTCGGGGTAGAAGCGGCGGTGGTACACGGTCGTCATCCCGCCCTTGCTCGCCCCGGTCGAGATCCAGGCGGCGCCGTAGAGCGGCTTGAGCGCGGTGACGATCCGGTGGTGGTCGGCGGCGGCCTGCGCGATCGTGAGGCGGCTCCAGTCGGCGGGCGCGGGCCGTGACGGCGTGAAGAAGCGGTGCTCGACGGTGACCTGGTTCGCGAGGAGCATCTGCGCGGGCTCGGCGAGGCTGGCGTCGTAGGGCGCGGGCCACAGCATGTAGCCGGTCGAGGCCAGCACCATCGGCGCGGCCGTCGAGCGGTGCAGCAGCGTGAGCCGCTGCGCGAACCGCGTGCCGTCGGGCGCGTCGTGATCGGCGGGCTGGTCGTAGGTGAGGCGGAAGAAGCGGTACGTGGGCAGGGTGCTCCCGGCCTCGACGACGGTCATGCCGGGGATCGCCGCGAGCCGCTCGGCGATGTCGGGCAGCGGGGCGTCGGGCGCGACGTCGGCGAACGCCGCGTCGGCCGGCGGGGCGTCGGCCCGGGCGGAGTCGAGCGCGGGCGCGTCGCCGGGGCCGGCGTCGACGCCGACGGCGGGCGCCCGGCCGCAGGCGGCGAGAGCGGCGGCGAGCACGAGCAGCGTGGCCCAGCCGGCACCGCGGAGGTAGACGCGCATGCGGCGATGATACGCCGATGCGGCGCGAGTTGGGCAAGAGCCCGGTCGTGGTCGCGAACCTCGACGAGGCCTTCGCGGAGCGGTACGAAGCACCTCCGCAGGGACCGTGGTGCGTCCACTTCTCCTGGCGGAAGTGAAACCGCGAACGCGGGCTCACGACCCCGGTTGCGCCGCGTTGCTCCTCCGCCGCGCGCCGGTCTACACTCGCGATCGTGGGGCGCATCGGCGGGTTGCTCGCGTTCGTGACCGCGCTGGCGTCTCCGCTCGCGGCCGGGGCGGAGGAGCCGGCCGCGAAGGCGGCGGAGCCGGCGTCCGCGGCGTACGCGCGGCTCGACGCGCGCGTGCGCGACGGGCGCATCGCGCGCGACGCCGCCCGGCGCGAGGTGGCGCGCCTGGTCCCGCTGCTCGCCGCCGAGCACGCGGCCGGCAGGTGCGCCGTGTCGCCCCGCGACGGGTGGGCGTTCCCCCTCGCAGGCTACGACGCGGGCGCGATCGGCGGGCGGCGCGGGAGCGGCTACCAGCCCGCGGGGTACGACTGGTTCGACGGCAACCGGCACGGCGGCCACCCGGCGCACGACCTCTTCATCCGTGACCGGGACCAGGACGGCCGCGACGACCGCACCGGCGCCGCCGTGGTCGTGCGCAGCGTGTCGAGCGGCCTCGTGGTGGCGTTGAACGAGGAGTGGGACGCGGCGAGCCCGCTGCGCGGCGGCAAGTACGTCTGGGTCTACGATCCGGCGTCGGGCGGGCTCTTCTACTACGCGCACCTCGCGCGCGTCGCCGTCGCGGTCGGCGCGTGCGTCGTCGCCGGCACGCCCCTCGGCGAGGTCGGCCGCACCGGCGTCAACGCCGCCAAGCGGCGCTCGCCGACGCACCTGCACCTCATGTCGCTCGCGGTGGTCGAGGGCGCGCCGCGGCCGCGGGACCTTTACCGCGACCTCGTGCGCGCGGGCCGGGCACGATGAGCCGGGCCGCGGCCGCGGCACTCCTGGTCCTGTGTGTCGCCGCGCCGGCGCGCACGGCGCCCGACCCGCGCTACCCGTGGCTCGGCTCCGTCGACTTTGCGCAGACGCTGGCCGCCCGCCTCCCGCCTCCGCCCGGCTTCGCCCGCGAGCCCACGCCGGCCGGCAGCTTCGCCGCGTGGCTGCGCGGGCTGCCGCTCAAGCCGGGCACGCCCCCGGTGTACCTGCACGACGGCCGCCGCAAGGCGAACCAGGCCGCCCACGCCGCGGTGCTCGACGTGGACGTCGGGCGGCGCGACCTGCAGCAGTGCGCCGACGCGGTGATGCGCCTCCGGGCCGAGTACCTGTACGCGGCGAAGCGGCCCGCGGCGATCCACTTCAACTTCACGAGCGGGCACGAGGCCGCGTTCCCGCGCTGGGCCCGCGGCGACCGGCCCGTGGTCGCGGGCAACAGCGTGCGCTGGACGCGCCAGGCGCGCGCCGACGCCACCTACCCGAGCCTCCGGCGCTACCTCGAGGTCGTCTTCCGCTACGCCGGCACCGCCTCGCTCACGAAGGAGCTCGTGGTCGCCCGCGTCGAGGAGATCCAGCCCGGCGACGTGTTCATCCGCGGCGGTGCGCCGGGCCACGCGGTGATCGTCCTCGACGTCGCCGCCGCCCCGGGCGGGGGCGAGCGGCGCTTCCTGCTCGCGCAGAGCTACATGCCGGCGCAGGACATCCACGTTCTCAAGAACCCGGGCGATCCGCGCCTGAGCCCGTGGTACGCGACTAGCTTCGGCCAGGTGCTCGTCACGCCGGAGTGGGTGTTCCGACGCGACGAGCTGAAGCGGTGGCGGTAGCCGCCCGGGGGAAGATCACGCATCCGGGAAGGCCGCAGGAAGTCCGCCAGGCGCAGGATCGAGATGCCCGCGTACGCCTTGAGCTTGAGCAGGTGGCGGTCGCCGGTGACCACGAGACCGGCGCGGCCCGCGACGGCGCACGTTCGTGTCGAAGACCGCGCGCATCAGCGGTCGGCGAAGACGATCCGCTCGACGTCCCGCTCGGTGAAGCTCCCCGTGGCGCGGGCGGCCTTGCTCATGCGCCGCTGGAGGCGAAAGAGCTCCTCCTCGTCCTGCTGCCTGCGGTACACCTCCACCATCTCGCGGAAGAGCTCGCTGCGGCTCTTGCCCTGGCGCGCCGCCATGGCCGCGTATTCGTCGGCTACCTCGGGCGGCACCGAGAACCCCAGGATCTTCGTCTTCCGGGCCATCGTGATCTCCGAGTATTACCCAGTTAAGCTACCGCCGCGGCGGCCTCGTGGCAAGCCGGCCTGGGGCGGGAGGAAACCCAGCCGCCGGCGGCGCCGTCGTGGGCGCTCGGCGCGCGGTCGGGGAGGCGCGCTCAGTCCTCGTAGTGGGTGCGCTTCGACCACCACTTCAGCAGCAGCCCGACCTCGTGGAAGGTCCGGTAGCCGCCGCCGAAGAGGAAGGCCGGGCGGTAGTAGGGCTCGAGGTACCAGTGGGTCGTCCGCAGCCAGCCGGAGGTCGGGGGCAGGGCGACGGGCACGCCGACGAAGAGGTGGGGGCCCGCGCGGGTGGCGCCGTCGAACCGCACCGTCGCGCCGAGCCCGACGTTCAGCACCGCCATCAGGAAGCCGGCCTCGGCGTACGCCGCGCCCGCGGTGCGGCCCATGAGCTGCTCGACCCGCCCGCCGGCGCCGAGCCAGAACGGCAGCTTCCGCCCCGCGCTGACGTCGAGCCCGGCGTGGCCCCCGCCGGCGCCGCCGGCCGCGACCACGCCGCCAGAGAGCCCGACGCTGACCTCCCACGGGCAGTCGACGATCCCGTCGGCGGGCCCGGGGCCCCCACAGTAATGGTACCGGCCGTCCTCGCGGGCGGCGGCCGGCACGGCGATGGCGCAGAGCGCGAGCCCCAGGAGGAGCGGCCCGCGGGGGATGAGGCGCATGGCGGGGGACGGCGGCGCGGCTACTTCGCGAACTTGGCGAGGATGTCGCGGAGGATCGGCTGGCCGAGGTCCTTCAGCTCGTAGCCGACGCGCAGCGCGGGCTTGTTGATCTTCACCAGGCGGGTGAGGTCGAACGGCGTCGCGAACACCACGAGGTCGCACGGCGTGGCGTTGATGGTCGCCTCGAGGTCGGCGATCTGCTGCGCCGAGTAGCCCATCGCCGGCAGCGTGCGGCCGATGTGGGTGTACTTCTGGAAGGTCTCCTTGATCGTCCCCTTGGCGTAGGGCTTCGGGTCCACGGTGACCGCGGCGCCGTAGCGCT
Organism: Polyangia bacterium; assembly: GCA_036504295.1. Lineage (GTDB taxonomy): Bacteria > Myxococcota_A > Polyangia > JACRCY01 > JACRCY01 > DASXVK01. Next base: position 5,268 of record DASXVK010000686.1, on the reverse strand, counting down.
CGGCCGCGACCTTCGCCGCGCCGAACGGCATGCCGCCGTGGGTGATCGTCGGGCCGTCGTCGACGAGCAGGACGCGCTTCTCCTTGATCTGCTCGCCGCCCTCGATCACGAGCTCCGAGGCCGCCATGACGATCTGCGCCTTCGGGTTGAGCTTCTTGGCGTTGTCGAAGACCTGCTGCACGTCCTTCGCGACGGCGTCGGTCACCTTGTTGATGACGATGACGTCGGCGGCGCGGAAGTTGGTCTCGCCGGGGTGGTACTTCATCTCGTGGCCCGGGCGGAGCGGGTCGGCGACGGTGATCCAGAGGTCGGGCTTGATGAACGGCGTGTCGTTGTTGCCGCCGTCCCACAGGATGACGTCGGCCTCGGCCTCGGCGGCGCGGGTGATCGCCTCGTAGTCGACGCCGGCGTAGACGATGGTGTTGTTCTCGACGTGGGCCTCGTACTCCTCGCGCTCCTCGATGGTGCACTCGTACTTCGCGAGGTCCTCGTACGTCGCGAAGCGCTCGACCTTCTGCCGCGCGAGGTCGCCGTAGGGCATCGGGTGCCGGATGGCGACGGCCTTCTTGCCGTGCTCCCGGAGCATGCGCGCCACGTAGCGCGTGGTCTGCGACTTGCCGCAGCCCGTGCGGACGGCGCAGATCGCGATGACCGGCTTCTTCGACTTGATCATCGTCTGCCGGCTGCCGAGGAGCCGGAACTCGGCGCCGGCGGCGAGCGCGCGCGACGCGAGGTGCATCACGTCCTCGTGGCTCGTGTCGGAGTAGGCCATCTCGACGATGTCGACGCCCAGCTCACGGACGAGGCGCTCGAACTCGACCTCGGGGTAGATCGGGAGGCCGTCGGGGTAGAGGTCGCCCGAGAGCTCCCGCGGGTACCGGCGGGTGTCGATGCCGGGGATCTGGGTGGCGGTGAAGCCCACGACCTCGTAGTCGCGGTTGGTCCGGTAGAAGACGTTGAAGTTGTGGAAGTCGCGGCCGGCGGCTCCCAGGATCAGGACTTTGGCGCGAGTCATCGTGGCACCTTCTTATCGGGTGAGAACCCGGGCAATGCGCTCCAGCGCCCAGTCGACGTCCTGCTTGTCGATGACGAGCGGGGGAGCGAAACGGATGACGTGGGTGTGGGTCTCCTTGCAGAGCAGCCCCTCCTGCTGCAGCGCCTCGCAGAAGCGGCGGGCGCCGCCCGCGGCCGGGTGCAGCTCGACGCCGATGAGGAGGCCGCGGCCGCGCACCTCCTTCACGTGGGCGCTCTTGATGTCGCGCAGCTGGCCCATGAAGTACTCGCCCAGCTCGAGGGCCCGCTGCGGCAGCCGCTCGTCGACGAGCACCTTCATCGCGGCGCGCGCGACGGCGCAGGCGAGCGGGTTGCCGCCGAACGTCGAGCCGTGCTCGCCGGGCTTGAAGACGCCGAGGACCTCGGCCGGCGCGACCACCGCCGACACGGGGTAGACGCCGCCGCCGAGGGCCTTGCCGAGGATGAACAGGTCCGGGCGCACGCCCTCGTGGTCGACGGCGAACATGCGGCCGGTGCGGCCGAAGCCGGTCTGGATCTCGTCCGCCATGAACAGGACGTCGTGCTTCGTGCACACCTCGCGGGCCTGGGCGAGGAAGCCCGCCGGGGGCACGCGCACGCCGGCCTCGCCCTGGATCGGCTCGACGAGGAAGGCGCAGGTGTTCGGCGTGATCGCGCGCTCGAGGGCCGCGGCGTCGCCGTACGGGATGGTGACGAACCCCGGGGTGAACGGGCCGAAGTCGGCGCGGTACTCCTCGTCGGTCGAGAACGAGACGATGCTGATCGTGCGGCCGTGGAAGTTGTCGCGGCAGACGACGATCTCGGCCTTGCCGTCGGGGATGCCCTTCTTCTGGTAGCCCCACTTGCGGGCGGTCTTGAGCGCCGTCTCGACGGCCTCGGCGCCCGAGTTCATGGGCAGGACCTGCTCCATCTCGGGGCCGCACAGGGCGCACAGCTCGTTGCAGAACGGGCCGAGTTCGGTGTTGTAGAACGCGCGCGAGGTGACGGTGACCCGGTCAGCCTGGTCCTTGAGCGCCTGGATGACCTTCGGGTGGCGGTGGCCCTGGTTGATGGCCGAGTAGCACGAGAGGAAGTCGAGGTAGCGGCGCCCCTCGGGGTCCCACACCCAGATCCCCTCCGCCCGCTCGATGACGACGGGCAGCGGCTTGTAGTTGTGCGCGCTGTTGCGCTCGGTCTGCTCGATGATCTCCTGGGTGCGCGACATGGGGCTCCCTCCGCTCACTTCCGCTTGCCCATCAGCTCGACCATGATCGCCTTCTGGGCGTGCATGCGGTTCTCCGCCTCGTCGAAGATGACCGACTGCGGCGAGTCCGCGACGGCGGCCTCGACCTCCTCGCCGCGGTGGGCGGGGAGGCAGTGCATGAAGATGCACTCGGGCTTGGCGCGGCGCAGCATCTCCATGCTGACCATGTAGCCCTGGAACGCCTTGGCCCGCTCCTGCTTCTCCTTCTCCTGGCCCATCGAGGTGAAGACGTCGGTGTAGATCACGTCGGCGCCCTGGCAGGCGTCCTCCGGCCGGCTCGTGACCTCGATGGTCGACCCGCGCTTCTTGGCATCGGGCAGGGCGCGCTCGATGATCTCGGCCTTGGGCCGGTAGCCCTCGGGGCAGGCGATGACGACGTTCACGCCCAGCTTCGCGCCGGCGAGGATGAGGCTGTGGGCGACGTTGTTGCCGTCACCGACGTAGACCAGCTTGAGCCCCGCGACGTTTCGCCCGCGCTTCTCGCGCAGCGTCATGTAGTCCGCGGCGGCCTGGCAGGGGTGGGTGAGGTCGCTGAGCCCGTTGATGACCGGCACCGTGGCGTAGCGGCCGAGATCGACCACGTCCTGGTGGCCGAAGACGCGCGCCATGATGCCGTCGCAGTAGCGCGAGAGCACCCGCGCGGTGTCCGCGATGGTCTCGCCGCGGCCGATCTGGATGTCGGTGCCCGACAGGTACAGCGCGTAGCCGCCGAGTTGCCAGATGCCGACCTCGAAGGAGACGCGCGTGCGCGTGGACGGCTTCTGGAAGATCATCGCGAGGGTCTGGCCCGCGAGCGCGGTGCGGTACTGCTCGGGATGCGCCTTGATCTCGTCGGCCTTGTCCAGCAGGCCCTCGAACTCCTCGATCGACACGTCGGAGATGGTCAGAAAATCCTTTGATTTCATGGCACCTGCCCCAGTGGTCGTGGTAGCTCCCGGCAACCTAGCGCGCCGCTTCTCGGGTTGTCAACTCAGGCTGCCCGACGGGCGCGGGCCCCGGCAGCCCGGGTGGTATACTCCACGCCCATGGTCGACGCCGACGCCCCCGCCCCCGCGCATGACCGGTCGCTGCCGCTCCGGACCGCGCTCGCCGCCGTGCTCGGCGCCGGGGCCGGGGTGGCGCTCGCCTTCGCCCTCGTGCAGGCGCTCGCGAGCATCGCCATGCCGGCGTTCGGCCGGTACCTCCACACGGCCGCGTTCGACGCGAACCTCAACGCCCTGTCGCACTGGGTCGGCGGCGCCAGCGCCCGGCGGACCTCGATCATCGCGCTGTGCACCGCCGGCGGTGCGGTCCTGGTGATGCCCTTCCTCATCAACCGCCGCCTGGTGCGGCGGCTGCTGTCGCTCGTCGGGCTGCTGCGTCTCGTCGGCGCGGTCGCGCTGGTCGGCGTCGTCGAGCTGCTCGTGCTCGCGACCAGCGACCTCTTCGCCGCGACCAGCATCGCGCTCTCCGACACCGGCTCGTTCGGGCTGCCGGCCGGCGGTGGCGTGCGGGCGTGGGGGCCGCTCGTGCTGCGCATCGTCCTCACGGCGGTCGGGACCGCGGCGCTCTTCGCCGTGGTCGGCGAGCGCGAGACCGATGGCGCCGCCCCGGGCAAGGGCCGCGGCGGCGGGGCCGCGCTGGAGGCGGTGGGCGGCCTGTTCGCCGGCGCCCTCATCGCGCTCCTCGCCGCCTGGGTCCGCCCGCGGTTCGGGCAGCTCTTCAACCTCGACCTGATCGCCGCGTTCGGCGGCAGCGGCGAGGTGAGCGCGCTCGGGTTCGAGCGCCTCCGCCAGGCGCTCGCGGTAGCGCTGGGCCTGCTCGGCGCCTCGTCGTGCGCGCTGCTGGTCGCGCTGGCGCCGTCGCCGAGGTCGGGCAAGGGGCGCCTCGGATCGCTGCTGCTGGCCGCGCTCCCGGCCGCCGTCCTCGCCCTGGTCGCGCTCTGGTTTCAGGGCCACTGCCGCGACGTCCGCGAGCTGCGTTTTCCGACGCTGGCCGCGGCCGCCGGCCTCGAGCGCGCGCCGGCCCCGCGCCTGCTCGCCCTGCCGGGCGCGGCGGGCCCGCGGGCCTTCGCCTGGCCCATGGAGGCCACGGCGACGGGCGTCGCGTCCGACGAGCGGGTCGGGGCCACGCGGCGCAACCTCTCGCTGCTGCGGGCCTACGTCGAGCGCCAGCCGAGGTGGACCGTCCACACGCAGAAGGCCTGGGGCGCCCAGTCGCAGATCCTCGACCGGCTGCTCGAGCCCGAGGAGGCGGTGCGGACCCAGGTCGCGGCGGCGGAGGCGACCGGCTCGATCCTCGAGGCGGCGCTGCTGGCCGCGCGGCTCAAGCGCATGCCGCTGACGCCGGCGGTCAAGCCCGTCGCCGAGCGGCTCCTCGACCCGGCCCGCTACCGGGCCCGCGGCGAAGGCAAGGCCAACCTCGCCGAGGTGGCCCTCAACCTGGGCGATCTCGCGCGCGCGCAGCGCCTCTGGGGCGAGGCGGTGACCGAGGGCGCGCCGGCCAACCCCGGGCGCATCCCCGCGGCCCTCGTCCCCGCGGACGGCGCCATCACCGGGCTCGTGCGCCTCGCCGGCGCGCCGGTCCTCGGCCTGCGCGTGGCCCTCTACTCGGCGGCGGCCCCGCTCGACCGCGTGCCGAACGGCGTGCGCCTGCTGGCCGCGACCACCACGGACCGGGAGGGCCGCTTCAGCTTCGGCGGGCTGCCCCGGAGCGGGTACGCCGTCGGGCTGCTGCTGCCCGAGAGCGTGGGCGCCGACCCGGCCGGTGTCGAGGTCGGCGGGACGCTCGGTCCCTTCGACCTCGCGAAGGGACCGGCGCAGGTCGACGCGGGCGTCATCACCGCCGGCCGGCGCGGCGCCCCGGCCCCGGCGTCGGCCGCGGCGTCGGCCCCGGCCTCGGCCTCGGCCTCGCGCCCCGCGAGCGCGCCCGCCTCGGCCGCGGTGGCGGCGACCCAGCCGGCCCCCGCCCGCGTCCCGCGCTAGGTCCGGCGCAGCCGGCGCAGGCCGGCCTCG
>DASXVK010000685.1:0-11872 GCA_036504295.1 Polyangia bacterium | reverse complement strand
GACGCCGAGGTGGAGCTCGTAGGAAGAACCGACCCGCCCCGCGCCCTCGAGGAAGAGGGCATGGCGCACGAGGTCGACGTCCGTGGGCAGCACGACCCGGTAGCCCGCACGGACCCACGCGCGCGCCGGCGACAGGCGCGCGGGCGGCGCTGGCCGCGTGGCGATCATCGGGGCGGCTCCGATGCTCGCCGGTGGGTGCGGTGCGACGGGGGCCGGGAGTACCGCCTCCTGGGGCTCGAGCGAGGCGCTGCCGGTCAGTATCGCGCGAACCTTCAGCGCCAGCACGTGGTCGAGCCCCTCGCTGCCGAGGTTCCCGGCGCGGAGCGCGTGGGTTGTGATCCGGCCGCGGTTGTTGCTCACCGCGTAGAGCGTGACGCGCGCCGCGGTGGCGTCGGAGTGCACCCGATACCAGAAGACGAGGCGCACTCCCGCGGTCCGGGCGAGGTCCGTGATCGCGCTCAAGGTGACGCTCGTGACGTCGCGCGGTGCGCCTGGCTGCTGGCGGACCTCGTAGTTGAGGTCGCGGGTATAGATGGCCACCTCCTCGACGAGATGATGGTCATCGAGCGCCGGTTCCGCGTCGGTGAGCAGCAGCACCACGCCGCTCGGCTCCGCCGCCGCGCCGAGTGCCGGCAGAAGAAGCAGCGGCAACGCCCACGCGCGCCGTGCAGCCCCTGTTCCAAGCGTCCACCGGCGATCCAACACAGCTTGTGAGGATGCCACGAGGCAGGCGGGCCTGTCACGTCACCCGCGCGCGCCCGCCCGGTCCTTCGACCGCTGGCACAGCTGGGGGCTCCACGTATTGGGAGTCAGCCTCGTGCCGGGCTACGGCGTGGCGAGCGCGGTGAACGCCGTCGCGTCGCCGTGCGGGAGGCCGGTCAGCCACGGCGCGACGGCGTAGTTGGCGTTCGGGTCGCTGATGGCCATGACGCGGAACTGGTAGCTGGTGCCGGCGCTCAGGAGGCCGGCCGGGACCTTGACGCTGGTCTGGTCCGTGTAGAAGGCGGCGACCGCCGCCCGGGCGGTGCTCCCGGCGCTGTTGCTCACCCGGTAGACGTAGACCTGGTAGGTGGTCGCGGTGCCGGTCGCGGGCGCGGTCCAGCTCAGCGTCGGCGACGTGGTGACGCCGGTCAGGTTCGCGCTCGCGGCCTGGCCGTTGATCTGCAGCGCGCGGGGCGGTGACACGAGCATGTGCACCGACATGCTGCTCGCCCGCGTCTCCATGGTCCGCACCCAGCCGTAGACCGTGGCCGGGGCGGTGGCCCCCGGCGCGGTGACCGGGAACTTGGCGCGGACCAGCGTGAAGAGGTACTGCTCCCAGCTCCCGTCGAAAGGATTGCCGTAGGTGACGTTGCCGGAGTCGAGGTTGCTCGTCGTGCTGTCGCCGTAGAGCTGGGCCAGGTCGACGCCGCTGGCGAAGACGCCGTGGGTGAGGCCGCCGGGCTGCGCCGTGATGATCGAGAACTCGAGGTCGAAGGCCGCCGACGGGCCGATGTCGGCGATCACCGTTCCGCCATGGAACTCCGAGCGGAACCAGCTCACGCCCGTAGTGGTGGTGCTGGCGATGGTCGCGAAGGCGCCGCTGACGTTCTGGCTGGCGCCGTTGGCCTGGGCGTAGGGCGCGGGCGAGAAGCTCCGCGCGGCGGTCGCGACATAGGTGGTCGCCGTGCCCGTGCCCACGTAGTCGATGAGGATCGGATGATCCGCCGTGGTCGCGAGGACGTTGCTCGCGCTCGCGCCGTTGAGGTCATAGGTCTTGCTGAGGGTGGTCGCGCCCTCGGTGGGCTGGGCGCCGGTGTAGGCGATGGTGTCGTAGGCGTCGGTGTTCGACGAGTAGTAGAGGACGTCGTCGCCGTTCTGGTGGTAGGCGCTGAGGTTCGTCACGTTGAAGACCAGGTTCGTCGCGGACGACGTCGTGGCGATCGCCGGGCGGCCCCGGACGTAGTAGTCGAGGTTCGGGGTGTCCGTCGCCATGCGGTAGTAATACCCGTCGCCGGCGAAGAGCAGGTACGGCCCCACGGGCACGTTCGGGATGGTGAAGTGGCCGGTCGCGTCGCCCGTGCCGGCGTACGTGGTGTAGCTCGCCCCGTTCGCGACCAGCGCCATGACGCTGGCAGCGGACAGGTCGTCGGGCTCGTCGGCGCTGCCGGTGTCCCACTGGCGGTGGGCGATCGAGGTCCCCGTGATCGTGCGGGTCGTGACGGTGGCGTCCTGCTGGGTCGCGTCCTGCTGGGTCGCGTCCTGCTGGGTGGCGTCCTGCTGGGCCGCGTCCTGCTGGGTCGCGTCCTGCTGGGCCGCCGTGTCCTGCTGGAGCGCCGCGTCCTGCTGGAGCGGGGCGTCCTGGTGGAGCGCCGCGTCCTGCTGCGGAGCGGCGTCCGCGGGCGCCGCGTCGTCCTGGGGCGTCGTCGCGTCCTCCTGGGCCAGGGGCCCGTCCGTCGCGGGGCCGGTGTCGCGCCCCGCATCGGACCTCGGGCCGGCGTCCCCCGGCACCGACACGGCGTCGCTGCCCGCGCAGCCGACGACGGCGAGGGCGAGGACGAGCGCGAGCGAGTACACCAGCTGCGAGTGACGCGTCATGAGATCCCTCCTGGGGCGATCGGACACACGAACGCTGCGAAAGCCGAGGCCATCATCCGGGCGCCGGGCGTCGGGGTCAAGGGGGATCCGGGTGGCTCCGGGCGTCGGTGAGATGGTGGGCGACGGGACGACTGGTCGTGGTGGGGGTGTTCCCGTGTGCGCTACGCTAGAAGCGCTGCAGCCACATCTTCGCCTGGCCTCCCATCGCCGACACCTCGAGGCTCGCACTGGTCGTGCTGGCCCCGGTCGCAGTCTCGGGCGACGGCGCCCGGGTCTCGCCGCGCATGCCCCCCGCGACGACGGTGCCGCTCGTGCTCCCGACATCGAAGCCGGCGATCGTCCCGGTGTTCAGCGTCGTGATTGCGATGCTCGAGTTCTCGAGGTTGGCGCGGTACAGGGTGCCCGTGCCCCCGGAGAGGTCGCTGGTGCAGTCGAGCGGCTGGTTCATCCCGGTGCTCGTGGACGCCGCGAACGCCTCCTGCCCCCGCACGACGGGCTGGGCAAACACGCGCTCGCCCACCGGGATGACCCCCGCGCCGATGGTCCGATACGCGCGGGTGGTCGCGTCGATGACGTAGAGCGCGAACTGGTCGCCGAGCGGGCCGGCGAGGGTCCAGTCCGCGCCGCCCGTGCCCGCGACCACCATCAGGTGCCCGCCGGAGATGCCGCGGGTGATCGCGAGGGGGGCGCCGATGGGCTGCCCCGCCGTCGCGGTGGTGAAGAGCGGGTTGGTGCCGGCCGGACCGCCGGTGGTGGCGTCGAGCTGCCACACGTTGCCGTCGAAGTCGCCGATGAACAGGCGGTCGAGGGCCCCCGAGGCGGTCGTCGGCGCGACCGCCGGCGGCGCCGGGATGTCGTTCGGGGTATCCACGGTCATGCCCGCATATTTCCGCTGCGCGTAGTCGTGGCGGAACCACCACGCGAACGTGCCGTCGGCGGCGTCGAGGGCGTAGACGGCCAGGCCCCGGCCGCCGCTGATGTCGGACGACACCCACACGAGCGCCTTCGAGGGGGTCGCCGCCGCCATGCCGAGCGCCGCGCCGTTGGAGTTGCCCATCGTCGGCGCGCCGGTGCCGGTGGTCGGCGTGCCGTTCGCCTGCCACAGGAGCTGCGGGTTCGCGGGGTCGGTCACGTCGAGCCCGTAGACGTTCTTCCCGAACGAGCCTTCGGCCAGCACCAGGACCGTCTTCCAGCTCGCGACCGCGGCGCCGTGGTACCGGGCCTGCAGGTCCTCGACCCGCGGCGACGCGTCGAGGCCCTGGGTGTTGCTCTTCAGGAGGGGCAGCTGCGAGGGCGGGATGAAGGCCCACAGCTCCTCGCCGACCTGATAGCTCGTGGCGTTCACGGTGCAGCCGGCGGTGTCGGCGCACAGCGCGTGCAGCATGCCGTCGAGCGCGGCGACGTAGGCGACGGTTGGCCGGCTGGGGTTGGTGAGCGTGTGGGCCTCGATGATCGCGGGCGTGGCGTGGTCGACCCCGCCGAAGCCGCCGGTCCTGACGCCCGCGATGAGGGTCGCCGTGTCGGTCGCCGACAGTCCCGTGCCCGGGGTGCTGGTCGACAGCGCCGACGCATTCGCGGCCGCGAAATCGGTCCGGGCCCAGCTGCTGCCCGACCCCACGGCGGTGAAGATCCAGCGCTTCGGGCGGGTGCCGCTCCCCGCTTCGTTGGCCACCTGGGCGGCGAGCGTGGTCGCCGGATCCCAGGCCGATCTCCCGGCGATGTCCGCGTACGTCAGGGTCGCCGCTGACGCGCTCGTGCCGAGCGCGCTCGTCGGTGTCACCGCCGCATCTCCGGTGTAGTACGGGAACAGGTAGCCGCAGCCGGTGCCGCCGCCGAACGTGGTCCGCTGGTTGCAATTGACGGTCCGCGTGCCCTGGTAGAGCAGCGCGGCCGTCTCGTCGACCACTGGCGCCGAGCGGGCGACCACGCGATCGAGGTTCGGGATCCGCATCGTGACGGACTGCTTGAGGAGCACGCCCAGGAGGATCCGCTTGACGTTGACGTGCTGGCCGCCGCCGACGGAGCTGTGGCCCTGCATGTAGTACATCCACCCCTTCTGGAGGCTGCCGTCCTTCTGGCCGCCGCTGAACCCGGCGCACGAGCTGTCGCCCTCGTACAGCCGCACCCACCGCGCCGGGTTCGTCGCGCTGCTCGTCCACGCGGAGGGTGCGGGCGTCGGGTGCCACCCCTTCCAGCCGCCCTGCTCCTTGAAGATGCCGTCCGGGCACATCTGCATCTCGGGCTCGCCGAAGTAGGCCAGCAAGGAGTTGTTGGGCGTGCACTGGTCCACCCCACCCGAGCTCTGGTAGTTGCCCCCCGGGGCGTTCTCGAGCGCGCCCACCGAGTCGCTCTGGGCCATGATCGTCCCGCCCGCGTCGACGAAGCGGTGGATCACGGCCGACTCCGCCGCGGTGAAGTTGGAGCTGTACTTCGAAGTCCAGAACCCGCTGTAGGTGTACGTGTTCAGCCCGGGCCGGCCGTCCGCGTCGAGAGCCGTGATCTCGCTCGTGCTGCCGATCGTGTGCCACACGCTGCCCTCGGGGTCGCAGCCCGTCCCGCTCCCGAAGCCACCGCCGAGCTCCTTGCCGAGCGCCCCGCCGCGCGGATCGTGCAGCATGAATTTCCCCGGCGGCCGGTTGAGCGTGTTGTAGATCGGCGCGTCATAGGTGGCCGTGACCCGGTAGATGGTGACGTTGCCGTCGAAGCAGCCGCGGTAGCTCCACGGGCGCGTCCCGTCGAGGATCCCCTTGAGCTTGATGACGCTCGCCGGCTCGCTGACGATGAACGGGCCGCCCTGGAAGCTGAGCACCGGGGTGGCCAGCGCGGTCCACGAGCCGCCGCCGCCCGCCCAGGTGAACCTCTGCATGCTGGTCCCGGTGGGCAACGTGAAGTCCACGCCCGTCTGGGAGGACTTGCCGTGGTTGATGGCCCAGTTGACGGTGATGCCGGCCTGCAGCAGCCGGTAGACGAACCCGTAGGCGAGCATCTCGTCCTGGTTGGCGCAGTCGTTCGGGATGATGAGCGTCTCGCCCGCGAAGTGCTGGACCCCCGGTCCGAGTCGGTCGTTGCTGCAGGTGTAGGTCTGGTCGCAGTAATTGCCGCAGCACACCGGCTCCTCCGACACGCAGCACTTGGTGGCGACGCACGTGAGCGGATCGACGTCCTGGCAGCACTCGGCGCTCGAGGCGCACGCCCGGGCGTTATAGGACGCGTCGATGCACGCCTGGCACTTGTTGTTGACGCACTGGTCGGTGCCCGAGCAGCTCCCGCAGTTGACGCTGTTGGCGCAGCCGGGCGCCTGACCGCACGCCCAGCCGTAGGCCGCGCACACCGTGCCCGCGCAGCCGCAGTAGGCCGGCGTCCCGCCGCCGCCGCAGCTCTGCGGCGCCGCGCAGGCCCCGCGGCAGTCGATGGTCCCGCCGCAGCCGTCGGCGAGGCTGGCGGCGCACTGGTTGGGGAAGTCGTCGCAGGTGAGCCCGCCGCCCGCGCAGCCGCACACGTTCGGGTTGACGGCGCCGCACGTCTGGGGCGCGGTGCAGCTACCGCAGCTCGCGACCGTGCGCGCCGCGCCGCAGTTGTCGTTCGCCGTCACCGCGCCGCAGTTCCTGCCGAGGCGGCTGCAGAACGCGGCGTCGCTCTCGGGCGCGCAGACCGCGCACACGTTGGGGCTGCCGCCGCCGCCGCAGGTCTGGGGCGCGGTGCAGGTGCCGCAGCTCGCGACCGTGCGGGGCGCGCCGCAGATGTCGTTGCCGGAGACCGCGCCGCAGGTCTTGCCGAGCCGCGCGCAGAAGGCGCTGTCGCTCTCGGCCGAGCTGCCGCAGCCACAGGCGCCGGCGGTGCCCCCGCCGCCGCAGGTCTGGGGCGCGGTGCAGGTGCCGCAGCTCACGACGGTCTTCGCCGCGCCGCAGTTGTTCGTCCCGCTGGCCGAGCCGCAGCTCTGGCCGAGCCGGGTGCAGAAGGCGCTGTCGCTCTCGGCCGCACACCCGCACACGTTGGGGGTGCCGCTGCCGCCGCAGGTGTTGGGGGCGGTGCAGGCGCCGCCGCACGTCACCGTGCGCGCCGTGCCGCAGTTGTCGTTCGCGGTGACCGCGCCGCAGTTCTTGCCGAGCCGCGTGCAGAAGGTGGTGTCGCTCTCGGCCGTGCATGCGACGCACAGGCCGCCGGACGGAGAGTACCCCGCGGCGCACGTGCACGTCCCGCTGGGGCACGCCAGGTTCTTGCCGGTGCAGCAGTTGCCGTTGCCGTTGCCGACGCCGGAGCAGCTGGCGCCGATGGTGCTCGTGCACCCCGCGCGCGCCTCCCGCGCTTCGAGCAGCACGGCCGCCGCCATGAGCACGGCCACGATCGAGAGGCCCGCCCGCGTGTCGCTCATGCTCCGCCTCCAGTCGGCTCTCGCCGACCCGCGCTCACTTGACGTTCTGGTTGCCCGCATTGGTCGAGCCCTGGCCCGCCTGGTTCCTGTAGTACTGGCCGCCGCCGCCCGAGCTGAAGAGGATCTGGAGCTGGCGCGGCGGCAGCCCCGTCTGGGTGCAGCGCGCGTTGATGTAGACCTGCTGGTCGGCGTCGGTGCGCGGGTCGTTCGGCGAGTCGTCGACGTTGTCGGTGAGCCAGACGTCGACGTAGGCGCCGCCGTCGTTGGTCACGTGCAGCGGGCACGCCAGGCTCCCGGAGCAGGCGCCGCAGCCCGCGCCCCCGTCGGTCGTCCCGCACCGCAGCGTCGCCGTGTAGGTCGTCGAGTCGTTGGCGAGCTGGGTCATGCCGACCCGGATGCCCGACTCCGCGCACAGGAAGGCCGCCTTGCCGCTGCGGTCGTAGCCCGCCGTACCCACGTCCGAGGTCGCCCCGCGGATCACGACCGCGGCGACGACCAGGAGGATCGCGCTGATGACGAGGACGAGGACGAGCGTACTGCCCGCCTCGCCGCGGCGCTGCCTCGGTGCCTGCGGACTCGCCGTCACGGGCTCACTCCTCATCGCGCGCCTCAGAGGGCGAAGTTGCGCACGCTCGCGACGCCGCGCAGTCGCCGCCGGAAGTAGTTGACCCCGGTCGTCGCCGGGGCGTGATCCTCGATCGTGATCGCGTCGGCGCCGCTGGGCCGGGATTGGACGCTGCGCGCGACGAGGCTCACCCGGATCGCCCGCAGGGTCGTGATCGCGCCGGTCAGGGTGTCGCCCGTGAGGTTGAAGGCCCACTCGTCCCGGTTGGCGCCGAGCGCGGGGTTCTCGGTGATGAAGCCGTCGAGCACGCCGCCGTTGAGCCCGTCGTAGCCCAGGGCCACCTGCAGGTCCTCGACCTGGGACGCGAGCGGGTCCACGAAGCCCGTGATGCCGAGTGGCCCGCCGCGCGCCATGACCAGCGCCGGCTCGGTGCTGCCGAAGATGGTGGCGTCAATCCGGTAGGTGACGGCCGAGGCGGTCATGATGAGGCTCCCCCCCGGGAAGCTCGCGAGCCCCGCCGGGAAGACGTTGGCCGGTTTGGTCGTCATGGGGTCGAGCGTGAGCGTGCCGGTGGGCGGCAGACCGGCGGTGGGCGTGATCGTGCGCACCCCGATCAGGATGGCGTCGACGCCGCCGTTGCTCACGAGGACGAAGTTGTCGGGGTACGTCGTCGTGAAGCCGGTGATGTCGAGCACCGTGATGGCCTGGGCCGTCGCCTGCCTGTTGATGACGCCGGCCGCGTCCTTGGTCGAGCTCGTCACGCCGCGCCCATCGGCGAAGACGAGGTTGAGCTCGTCGGCGCCGCCCGTGCCGGTGTTGGAGAGGTTCGAGCCGAGCGTGTGCCCGAGGCTCACGGCGTCGAGCGTCACGATGTCCAGGTTGGCCGCCGTCACGTCCTGGACCGACACGGTGCCGGAGCTGAAGCCGGCCGCGGCGCTCCGGCTGTCGCGCAGGATCCGATCGAGCGCCGCGCGCACGCCCATCTGCATCGTCTGCAGCTCCATCGAGTCGCGGTGGGCGCGGCCCTGGGCGGCGACGAAGGCGAGCGTCGCGACGAGGATCAGCGACGCGAGCGCCAGCGAGATCAGGACCTCGACGAGGGTGAAGCCGCGCTCGGCCGGCGCGGGCGCGCGCATCGGCGTCATGGCCGCCTCCGCAGGGCGACGCGGACGCAGTGGCTGGCGCCGGAGCAGGCCGCGGGGGTCGCGTTGTTGTCGTTCCAGGCCACCAGCACGGTGAGCGTGAGATCGGTGCCGGTCGGCACGCCGCACCAGCAGCGCGTGAAGCGGCCGTCGCTCGCCTCCGCGCCCGTCTCGTCCACGACCTCCCCCGGGGCGCCGGGGCAGCCGAGCAGGGCGGTGCAGGCCGCGGTCGAGGGCAGGGCGGGGATCGGGGTCACGATCCGCAGCTCCTCGGCCTTCGACAGGGCGAGCGCATTGGCGCTGGTGAGATCCCGGGCGAAGCGACCCGAGGCCATGGTCACGGCGTTGATCCCGATGAGGCCCGCGGCCCCGATCATCATGATCGCGAGCGTGACCAGCACCTCGATCATGGTCATGCCGGCTTCGCGCGCGCGTGTCGTCATGGCGTCTGCCACATGCGAATGAGCCCCGTCGCCGACCAGACGCGGATGGAGTGCTGCGCCAGGCCCTGCGTGTCGGCGACCGAGATGAGGCGCGCCTCGTTGGCGCCCGTCGCCATCGTGCCGTCGGGCAAGAAGGTGATGCTGGCGTTGACGTTGGCGGCCAGGGCGGTGCCGCCCGCGTCAACGATGGTCGTCACGGCGGCGTCGTTGCGGCTGATGAGGCCCACGTCGCCGCTGTTCGCCCACGAGGTCGGGGTCGTGATGCCCGTCTGACCGGCCACCTGCAGGAACCACACGCCGGCGCGCGTGCAGGAGCCGCCCGCCGCGCGGCAGAGCCACATCCGGGTCTGGAAGCCGGTGGTGGTGGCCTGGAGGCGGGCCCGGTTCAGGCTGAAGTAGAGGTCACGGGCGAGCGCGGCCGAGTGACTGGCCCCCGCGGGCCGGTTGAGCCCGAAGAGCGCGATGCCCGCGACCAAGGCGATGATGGCGACGGTCACCATCAGCTCGGTCAGGGTGAAACCCGCGCTCCCGTGCGGGCCGAGGCAGGGTAGTCGCCGAGGAAAAGTCGTACGATGCACTACGGTTCATCAAAGCAAACCCTGGGCCACCGGCGGCGTCACCCAAGTGCCTGGAAATACTGTCCCAGCAGGATGCAATCGGACACCTTCGTCCGGTTTGGCCGGCGCCGGCGCCGCGAAAGCGGTCCGATCGGTCCGCCCCGACCGCCTCCACTGCTCAGCGGCCGCGCGGCTCCTCGAGCAGCACGCGGAGCGCGCGCACGTCCTCGAGATCGCGCTTGCGCCCGCCGCAGAGCTTCGTGACGATCAGGTCGGCGAGCGCCGGGACGATGAGGACGAGCCCCGTCTGCGCGTCGCCGCGCTCGCGCCGCCGGGCCCAGGCCTCCGCGAAGGTGCACCGCTCGCTCGTCGGCGCCACGACCTCGCGCACCTTGAAGACGTCGAGGTGCGTGTCATCTCCTCACCGCCCGCCTCCACGCCCCAGCTCCTGGAGTCGGCGCGCCATGCGGCGTTGCCGGGCGAGGATGCGCAGCTTCTCGGACGGTGAGAAGCGCGAGAACCAGCGCCAGAGGGCGAGGATCTGGTCGCGCTCGGCCTCGCTGACGGCGAGATCGTACGGCTCGGGGGCAGGCTGCCGGTCCCCGCGGCGATGGCGGCAAGCGCGCCCCTCGCCCCACGGCCCTACCCGCCGAACGTCACGCGCAGGCCGGCGGTGCCGCTCATGATGAAGGCCTCGTCGCGCTGCGTGCGGGCGTCGAGCATCAGGAGCTCGAGCGAGAAGACCAGGTTCGGGATCACCTTCACGCCGACGCCCGCGGTGAGCCCGTAGGCGAAGGTGGTGCGCTGGGCGCGCAGCTCGTTGTTGTCCTCGACGGGGTCGCCGGCCTGGACCGGCATCGAGAGCGCGACCGTCGGCCCGCCGTAGATGGTGAGCCGCTGCGCGAAGGTGTGGCTCGCGAGGAAGCCGAGATCGGCGGTCGTGTACCGCAGGCCGTTGTCCATGCCGCCGGCGCCGAGGCCGAAATCGAGGGCGAAGTGGCCGCGGGCGTCGAGACCGTAGCGGCCGAAGACGCGGCCTGCGACGAGGTCGTGCGGGCCGGCGGCGTCGCGGCGCTCGACGTCACTGCCGCCGCCGATGCCGGCGCCGACCGCGAGGCGCGGCGTGGCCTGCACCATCACCCGGCCCTCGCCGCCGGCGCTGCCGTTGACCCACGGGCCGCCCGCGACCCCGCCGATGGCGGTGGCGGACACCGCGCCGACCGGGTCGGCCGCGGCGCCCATGTGGCGGGGCATGAGCGGGGGCGGCGTGATGACCGAGCAGCCGAAGGCGAGCGAGGCGAGGATCAGGAGTCCCGCGAGGCGCATCATGGCGGGGGGCGTTGCAGGACGCGTGCCGCGCGGCAACGCCGCGGAAATACACGGGGCGAGATCGGCGGGTGGTGGAGGCTCGACAGCCTGACGTCGAGGTCTCGACGGCGCGGCGCTACTTCTGCAGCTCGTAGAGGGCGCGGCGGGCGGCGCCGACGCGGGCGCGCTCGGCCGGGTGATCGCCGGCGCGCTTGAGGTAGGACTCGTAGGCGGCGACCGCCTTCGCGCGGTCGCCCGCGGCGTGCAGGGCCGCGGCGGCGAGGAAGAGCGCGGCCGGGCGGCCGGGCTGCACGGCGAGGGCGGCGTTCGCGTCGGCCAGCGCGGCGGCGGCGTCGCCGAGCGCGAGGTGGATGTCGCCGCGCAGGATCAGCACGTCGGCGTCCTTGGGGCGCGCGGCCACGAGCGCGGCGGCGTCGGCCATGGCGAGCGCGTAGCGGCGCTGGACGAGCGCCTCGCGCACGCGCCACACGGCGGCGTTCGCGGGCTCGCCCACCCGGGCCAGGCGGGCGCGCAGGCTGTCGGCGACGGCGCGCGCGGCCGCGTCCTTGGTCTGCCAGACGACGAGATCCCACTGAGCGAGCGCCTCCTTCCAGCGGCCGGAGTCGGTGAGCACCTGGGCGAGCTTGCGCCGCAGGCCGACGTCCTGGGCCTTGGCGGCGACCGCCTCGCGGAACGCGACGGCGGCCCGGGCGAGGTCGCCCCGGGCGCGCGCCCAGTCGCCCGCGGCGGCGGGGTCCTTGGGCTCCTGCTCCGCGGGCGGGGGCGGCGGGAGCGGCGCGGGCGGCGGCGGCGGGGGCGCGGCGACGGGCGGCGACGGCGCGACCGGCGCCGGCGGGGGCGCGACCGGCGCGAGCGGCGCGGGCGGCGGCGCGGGCGCGACCGGCGCG
>DASXVK010000684.1:0-9739 GCA_036504295.1 Polyangia bacterium | reverse complement strand
GTCGAGCCTCCCCCCCACCGCGCGCTTCCCGCGCGAGTTGGTGTTCAGGCCTTGAGATCGCGTGTCCCCCTGAACGCTTCCCCTCATGTGCTCCCCCTTCGAGCGCGGGCTTTACGGCTTCTTCGCCTGCGGGGACTCGATGCGCCGGAGCTCGTCCTCGAGCTCGCGGCGGATCTTCGCGTCGGGGTTGCGGTCCAGGGCGCGGCGGAACAGCTCGACCGCGCGGGCGGGCTCGCGCCGGCGCAGGTACACCTCACCGAGGTGCTTCAGGATCTCGGGCTCGTTCGGGGCGCTGCGGTTGGCCTGTTCGAGGATCCGCAGCGCGTCGTCGAGGCGCCCCATCTTGAAGTAGACCCAGCCGAGGCTGTCCTGGATGTAGCCGTCGGTGGGCCGCAGGGCGAGCGCGGCGGAGACGAGCCGCTCGGCCTCGTCGAGGCTGAGGCCGCGCTCGGCGAGACCGTAGCCGATGAAGTTGAGGGCGGCGGCGTGACGCGGGTTGCGCGTGAGCAGGCGGCGCATCTCCTCGACCGCGCGCGGCCACTGCCCGGCCTGCTCGTAGACGGTGGCGAGCGCGTACTGGAGCGTCTCGCTGTCGGGGCGCCGCTTGAGCGCCGCGGTCACGGTCGCCAGCGCGCGGGGGGCCTGGCCGGCGCGGGCCAGCAGCTGGACCAGGGCGTCGACGAGCTCGTCGGCCTCCGGCTTGTCCGCGAGCGCCCGCTCGCACAGCGCGATCGCCTCGGCGAGCTTGCCCTGGCCGCGCAGGACGTCGGCGGCGCGCCGGCGCGCGTCCACGAACTCGTCGGCGGCGGCCGGCACCTTGAGGTACTCGACCACCGCCTCGCCCGGCCGCTTCGTCTCCTCCAGCAGCAGCCCGCGCAGGAGCCGCGCCAGGTGCAGGTCGGGCCTGAGCTTGAGCGCCGAGTCGGCCTGGGCCATCGCCTTGGGCGTGTCCTTGAGCGCGCGGTAGAGGCTCGCGAGGACCACGGCCTGGCGCGCGTCGCCGGGGCTGCCCTCGTCGAGCAGGTCGACGACGTCGTGGGCGGCGCGGCGGTCGCCGCGATCGATGAGCAGCCGGATGAGGCGCTCGGCGACCGCGAGCTTGTCGCCGGCGCGCTCGAGGGCGTCGCGCATCACCGCCACGGCCTCGGCGCTGTGCCCGGTCTGGGCGAGCAGCTCGGCCGCCTCCACCATCACCTCCGGGCGGCCGGGGTCGAGCTCGAGGCTGCGGCGCAGGTGGGCGAGGGCGACGGCGGGCTCGCGCGGGGCCAGCACGCGACCGAGGCGGAGCTGGCACTCGGCGGAGCGGGGCAGCCGCTCGCACATGGCCCGCAGGGTGGCGAGGGTGGCCTTGAGGTCCCCGCTCGCGAGCTGCGCGTCGGCCAGCGTGAGGTGGGTCATCTCGTTCTCGGGCTCGGCCTGGACCGCCCGGCGGAAGGCGTCGAAGCCCGCGGCGAGGTTGCCGGTGCGCGCCCGCAGGCGGCCCAGCAGCATCAGCGACTCGGCGTCCTTCCCGTCGCAGCGGAGCGCTCGCTGCACCTCCTCCACCGCCTCGTCGAAGCGCCCGAGCCGGGCGAGCTCCTCCGCCAGGCGGCGGTGCAGCTCCACGGCCTCGGGGTCGAAGGCGAGGGCGAAGCGGAACTCCTCGGCCGCGGCCTCGGCGTTGCCGCTCAGGCTGAAGAGGTCGCCGCGAACATAGTGATAATAGGCCTTGTCGCTGATGTAGCGGCCGGGGACGCGCTTGTCGCCGAAGATGCGGACCGTGGTCGAATCGGCGTCGAAGCGGGCCGCCGAGCAACCAGCGACCGCGGCCGCGAGCGCCACCAGAAGGAGAAGTCGAGCCCTCACGGGGAACTCAGGGTAACACCCGAGGGGGGACCGGTCAAACCGGGCCGCGCCGCCGACCGTCGGTCGAAACTCCTACCCAACCCGCGCGGGTGTGGCCATGATCTGGTGGGCGCGTGGCCCCCGCGAGGGCGCCCCGCGGCGCGCGGTTTCCGGCGGGGGCCGGGGAGGAGCTGCATGGACGACGAGGCGAGGCGCACCATCCTCGTGGTCGAAGACGACCAGGAGCTCCGTGCGGTGATGGCGGAGGTGCTCGCTGAGCTCGGGCACGCCGTCCTCTGCGCCGCGGAGGGCGGCGAGGCGCTGCGCCTGCTCGGCGCCGGCGCCCAGGTCGACGTGATCCTCCTCGATCTGCTGATGCCGGGCGTCGACGGCTACGAGTTCCGCGCCCGCCAGCTCGCCGACGAGGGGCTCGCCGCCATCCCCGTCATCATCCTGAGCGCGGGTGGCGAGCGCCGCCCGGCGCCCCTGGGGGAGGTCACGTACCTGCGCAAGCCGGTGGAGCTCGACGAGCTCACGGCGACGGTGGCGGCGCTGCTGGGCTAGGCTCGGGGCGGGCTGCCGCAGCGGGGGCCACGCCTGTCCCCGGCGTCGTCCCCGAGTTCGGTCATGGCAGCTCGGGTCCCGAGCCCCGGACAGCGCTCCACGCGCTCGCGATCCAGACCGTGTCCGCCGCCGCGTCGACGCGGTAGAAGAGAACGTACGGCGTGCCCCTGAGCCGCCAGGTTCGATAGGTCGTGTTCCTCGAGTATACGTGGCCCAAAGTCGGGTTCCTCGCGAGCGCGGCGATCGCAGCTTCGAGCGCGTCCTCAACGCGAACGCGAGCGGCCCTACGATGCTCGTTCCACCACGACGCGAACGCGGCGACCTGCTGCCGAGCCGTAGCCGAGATTTGGACCTTCACCGCGTCCGCAACTCGCGCAGTAAGTCCTGCGCAGGAACGCACTCTCCCGCCGCGATCTCCCGTTCCCCTCGTTCGAGCGACTCATGGAGCTTCGCGCGCTCGCCCTCGTCCATGTCCCGGAACGGGTCCTGGTCGACGAGCGCGAACGGATCGCTGGCGTCGCGCAGGTATTCCAGATACCGTCGAGCCGCCGGCTCCTCGCCCGGAGGCAGGGCATCGACGAGATCGTGGAGATCCTTGCGGGCCGCGTTTGCCATACTTGTGATCGTAGCAACGCGCGACGGTTCCTGCCACTGGTCGGCTTCATCGTCTTCATCGTGGCGGCGCCGACGCTCATGCCGGGCTCGGTCACGAGCCACGGCCTCGCCACGGACGCCCTCAAGGACGTCTTCTGGTCCGCCGAGCTCACGCTGCCCTGCGGCCGCTACTCCCCGGTCACGGCGTCCGATTAGGCCTTCCCGGATTGCGCTCCTGGCGGCTCGCGCGCTGCCCCTACGTCGTCTTCTACGTCGAGCGGGACGACCACCTCGACGTCTGGCGCGTGCTGCATGCCAGGCAGGACATCCCCGAGTGGCTTCGCGACACCATGGAGGCGTGATCCGGCGGAGCTCCTCGCGCGCGCCCCGTTCGGTTCTGGATCCCGCGCGCCTTCCTCCTCGACGGTGGCGCGCGGATGGGCTCCTCAGCGCCTAGTCCGCTGACCCCGCCGTAGCGCGGGAGCACCGAGCGTCAGCCCCACGGCGCGCCCGCGAGCGGTGCCGCCAGGCTCTCCTCCAGCGACGGCGCCGGCCAGCCGCACCGGGCGGCGAGCCGCGTGGTGTCGAGGCTCACGTCGGGGGTTCGCGGCGGCCGCCCGCGGAAGTCGGCGAGGCGCGCGCGCCGCAGCCGGTCCCGCGGCAGGCCGAGGCGGTCCGCGACCGCGCAGCCGAGCTCCCAGCGGGTCACGCGGTCGCGCCCCGCGACGTGGACGATGCCAGCCGCTCCGCGCGCCCGCAGCTCCCACAGGAGCCGCGCCGCGAGCAGCGCGTTGATCGGCGTCCGGAATTCGTCGGCGAAGAGGGTCACCTCGCCGCGGGCGACCCCGGCGGCGATGGCCTCGTCGGCCGAGCGGCGGCCGGTGGGCGAGCGGCCCAGCATGAGCGGGACGCGCGCCACCAGGTTGCGCGGCTCGGCCGTGACCAGCAGCTCCGCCGCCGCCTTGGTCCGGCCGTAGACGCTGATGGGCGCCGGCGGGTCGTCCTCGCGGTAGGGGCGGCCGGCGCGGCCGTCGAAGACGAGGTCGGTCGACACGTGCACCAGCGGCAGCCCGCGCGCCGCGCAGAGGCGGGTGAGCAGGCGCGGCACGCCGACGTTGTCGGCCTCGGCCGCGGCGGGGTGGTCCTCGCAGTCGACGGGCACGGTGCGGGCGGCGGTGTGCAGCACCGCGCTCACGCCGTGGCGGTCGAGGAGGGCGGCGACCGCGGGCTCGTCCCCGAGGTCGAGCGTGACCACGGTGGCGCGCGCCGCGAGCGCCGGCGGCAGCGGCGTCGTCCGGACCTGCGCGATCAGCCTGACGCCCGCGGGCGCGCTCTCGAGCAGCGCCGCCCCGAGGAGCCCGGCCGCGCCGGTGATGAGGACGGTCGACATCGCTACAGCGGGATGTTGCCGTGCTTGCGCGGCGGGTTCTCCTGCCGCTTGTTGCGCAGCAGGTGCAGCGCGCGGATCAGCTTCGGCCGCGTCTCGCGCGGGCGGATGATCTCGTCGAGGTAGCCGAGCTCGGCCGCCTTGTACGGGTTCGCGAACTTCTCGCGGTACTCGGCGATGTAGGCGGCGCGGGCGGCCTGCGGGTCCGCGGCGCGCGCGATCTCGTCGCGGAAGACGATGTTGACCGCGCCCTCGGGGCCCATGACCGCGATCTCCGCCGTCGGGTAGGCGTAGTTGAGGTCGGCGCGGATGTGCTTCGAGGCCATCACGTCGTAGGCGCCGCCGTAGGCCTTGCGCGTGATCAGCGTCACCTTCGGCACCGTCGCCTCGGTGAAGGCGTAGAGCAGCTTGGCGCCGTGCTTGATGATGCCGCCGAACTCCTGGTCGGTGCCGGGCAGGAACCCGGGCACGTCGACGAAGGTGACGAGCGGGATGTTGTAGCAGTCGCAGAGGCGGACGAAGCGCGCCGCCTTGACCGAGGCGCCGATGTCGAGGCAGCCGGCGAGGTGGGCCGGCTGGTTCGCGACGATGCCCACGGGCCGGCCGTCGAGGCGGCCGAAGCCGATCACCATGTTGAGGGCGTGCTCGGGCTGCAGCTCGAGGAAGTGGCCGTCGTCGACCACGGAGCGGATGAGCGCCTTGATGTCGTAGGGCTTCGACGGATCGAGCGGCACGACCGTGTCGAGCGCGAAGTCCTCGCGGTCGGCCTTGTCGCGCGTCGGCGTGACCGGCGGCTCCTCGTGGTTGTTCTGCGGCAGGAACGAGAGCAGCTCGCGCGTCATCTCGAGGGCGTGGCGCTCGTCGGTGCAGGCGAGGTGCGCGACGCCCGAGCGGGCGGCGTGGGTGTGGGCGCCGCCGAGCTGCTCCTTCGTCACCTCCTCGTGCGTCACCGCCTTGATGACGTCGGGCCCGGTGATGAACATGTAGCTCGTCGACTCGACCATCAGGATGAAGTCGGTGATGGCGGGTGAGTAGACGGCGCCGCCGGCGCACGGGCCGAGGATGACCGAGATCTGCGGCACCACGCCCGACGCCATGACGTTGCGCATGAAGATGTCGGCGTAGCCGGCGAGGGACTCGACCCCCTCCTGGATGCGGGCGCCGCCGGAGTCGTTCAGGCCGATGACGGGCGCGCCGACGCGCATGGCGAGGTCCATCAGCTTGCAGACCTTCATCGCGAACGCGCCCGAGAGCGAGCCGCCGAAGACCGTGAAGTCCTGCGCGAAGACGAAGACCGGCCGCCCGTGGACCGTGCCGGCGCCGGTGACGACGCCGTCGCCCGGCACCTTCTGGTCGGCCATGCCGAAGTCCGTGCACCGGTGGGTGACGAGCTTGTCGTGCTCGACGAACGAGCCCGGGTCGCACAGGAGCGTCACGCGCTCGCGAGCGGTGAGCTTGCCCGCCTTGTGCTGGCGCTCGATGCGCTCGGCCCCGCCGCCCAGCTCCGCCCGCGCCTCGAGCGCGGCGAGCCGCTCGAGGGGATCCTGGGCCGGCGCGGGGGCGGGCCCGTTGCCGGCTGCGCTGCGCTCGCTGCTCACGTGAGTCCCAGCCTTTCTTCGAGGTAGGCGACCAGGCGCCGCCGGAGGTCGGGATCGATGTCGGGGAACCGCACCAGGCGCGGCCCCTCGTCGTCCGCGGGGGACGCCACGACGCCCGTGATCTCGAGCCGCTCGGCGGTGGCGGGCAGCCGGAACCGCAGGAGCACCGGCTGCCCCGGCGCGAACCCCACGGCGCGCTCGAGCTCCAGCTCGTCAGGGCCGAGCGCGCGGCTCAGGCGAAACCGACGCTGCGGATCCGGCCGCGCCGCGACCTCGCGCACCTCGACGCTGACCCTGGCAGACACACGCAGCCCCATCGCCCGGGCTGTCTTAACGCGCGCGGAAGTGCGTGTCAACGCGGGGGGCGGCGGCGACGATGCGCGCTGGGGGGCCGGAAGCCGGTGGGCGCGGTTTTGTGCCAGGCCAAAGAATCGGGCCGAATTTTGGTCCAGGGCAAAACGCGACAGGAATCGCCAGCCGCGGGCGCGGAGAAGGACCTTCAGGGTGTCGTTTCTGCTGGAGCCTGCTCCCCCAAACGGGTCGTCTCGAGTTGCCGCTTCGGCGACTGAAGACAGGGCGGCTGTCAGTGGCGGGGCTGGCGGCGAGTCACGGCACCAGCGGTGGGGTGGCCACCGTTGACCGGGACCTACGTGGTCGAGGAGGTTGGATAACCCGTATCGGCCATGACGCCTCGAAAGCTTCGCTTCGTTGGATACGCTGCGTTCATCGCCAGCCTCGCCTGGGCGTTCTTCTCGACTGGGGGCATTCACGGCCTCCAGTGTCGGGAGGCCCTCACGGCTTTCAGTGATGTCCCGGGGTGCCGCGCGATCTGGTGGAACACCGCGGTCACCCTCGCCGTCATGCTGGCCGGGGTCCTGAGCGTCGCGGTCTCCATCGGCTGGGCTATCGCCACGCGATTGAGGGCACGCTGCTGACCGCTGGGCCGTAGTCGCTCTGCCTCGTGGTGCAGGTGTCCGTCAGCCCGATGGTGTCCCCGAAACGGTCGTTGACGGCACACCGCCGCGCCCCAGTCCGATCGCCTACTTCTACCCCGCCGTGGCGGTACCCGTTTGCGGGACAGCGGTCTCGGCGTCCTCGGCCGCCTGCAGCAGCCGGTGCAGGGTCGAGGCGCCGACCTTGAGCTGCCGGGCCACCTCGCGAATCGACAGCCCGCTGCGCCGCAGCGCCAGGGCGGCGCTGACGCTGACGGCGACCCGGGGCCGGCCGAGGTGCCGGCCGTGCCGGCGGGCGCGGTCGAGGCCGGCCTTGGTGCGCTCGGAGATGCGGCGGCGCTCCTGCTCGGCGACCCACGAGAACACGGCGAGGAGCAGGGGCCGCACGGGGCTGGCGGTGTCGAGCCAGGACTCGCGGACGCTGATGACCTGCACCCCGAGGCGGTCGAGCTCCAGCACGACGGTGAGATTGCCGATCATGCTCCGGCCGAGCCGGTCGAGCGCCCAGATGACGAGAGCCTGGAACTGCCCCTGGTGCGCGGCGCGCATCATGGCCTCGTAGGCGGGGCGGTGCTTGACGGCGCTGACCTTCTCCTCGAACACCTGCGTGACGGCAAGGCCGCGGACGCGGGCCAGCTGGTGGAGCTCGGGCTTCTGGTTGTCGAGGCTCTGGCCGTCAGAGCTGACCCTGATGTAGAGCGCACAGGTCGTGGTCTCGGTCATGGTGGTCTCCAGCGCCGGCAGTGACAACGCCGGCGGCGTGTGCGGGATAAGGAACCGGAGGGCGACCTCCGGTCGGGGATGGGCTACACCGCGGCCGCCTCGGCCTGGTGAGGCGCGTGGCGCCGGCGATGGCGCCGGGGCTCGATGGTGACCTCGGCCCGCTGGGCCAGCTCATCGCCGAGCTCACGGCACCGCCGGTGGACCGTGGTCGTGGTCTGCCGGGTCACTTTGCCGATCTCGGCGAGGGTGGCGCCGGCGGCGCGCAGCTCCAGCATGCTGCGGTCCTCGGCCCCGAGCTGCGCGAGCCAGGCCTGCAGGTCGAGGGCGCTCATCAGCTTGGGCTCCGGGTCCTGGGCGCCGGGCTCGGCGAGGCCGAGGCCCGCATCGTCATCGGCCTGATCGTCGTCGTGATCGTGGAACTCCAGGCGCCGGAGCTCGATGCCATCACGGCCCTGGCGCTGGTAGACGTCGAGGCGCCAATGGCTGTGGTCACCACTGGAAAGTCGGTGGCTGCGATCGACCATGCGCAGCCGGCAGACGAAGACGACGAGGGCGAGGTCGGGGACGCGACCGAGGGCGGCCTGCTGGGCGAACCACTGCCAGGTGCGGGCCAGGCCCTCGGCGACGCGGTCCTCGGCATCGTGAGCACGGCACACGAAGCGCTCACAGGGCCGGAAGACCCCGCGACGGACGAGGGCCTCGAACTGGGCACGGGCAGCGACGGAGACAGTCGGCATGGCGGACTCCGAGCGCACACGGAGCCCGGCAGGCCCACGCGGCGCCTGATAGGGCGCCGGGGGGCGCGGGTGGGCCGATAGCAACGACGGCACCGACGAGGAACTGACGGTGCAGCCGCAGCCAGACGATCAGACCGATCTGGCCGTCAATCTACTTATGCCCAATTTTGGCGCCGGCTTTCAGGCGGTGGCCGGGGTGGTCACCGACGGAGATTCCGGGGTGGCACGATCCGGCCTACTCGAGTTTTGATCATGTCGCCACCGGGACTGCCGGTGGCCTGGTCAGCCCCCGGGACCGACGACATATGGGCGTCCCGGCATGCACAGCGAAGGCCGTCGCGGGCCGCCAATTCACTACGCTTAGAGCTTACTGAAACTGGCGAGCCGGATGCTGCTGGCCGGGGCTTGGAACGGTGCATCTTGCCGATAACGGCATGGCAGGTGACAGGTGGTGAAGGCCGGCAGCGACGAGGGGCCGCCACACCCTGGAACTCCCCCGACATCCGGGAGCTCGTGGGCGAGCGTGCCTCTTCCCAGCGGGATGACCGGCACGCTCAACGACGTGTGGGGCAGCGGTTCGAGCGACGTTTGGGTGGTTGGTGGCAATGGGACCGTCCTTCACTGGGACGGCAGCGCCTGGACGCGCGTGACCAGTGGCACCTCGGAGGCATTGCTGAGCGTGTGGGGCAGCGGCCCCGGTGACATTTGGGCCGTCGGGACCTACGGGACGATCCTCCGCTGTCAGCCCTGAGCCCGTGGCCGCGGCGCGCCCGTGCTACAGTCCCCCGTCGCCATGTCCCTTGCCGCCGACGCTGCTCTGTCGCTGGAGCGTCCATGACCGCACTCGCGCGCGGCGGCCTCTGGTGTCGCGCCGCCGCCCTGCTCCTGCTCGCCACCGCGCTCGCGAGCTGCATGCCGCCGTCGTGGGGCGCGGGCGCGATCCTCCACCCGCGGCGGCGGCCGGTCACGCAGATCCCGCCCGATCCGCACGAGGAGCTCACGTTCCAGGGCGAGGGCGGGGTCACGCTCCGGGGCTGGCGCTTTCGCGCCCGCGGCCCGCGCCGGGGCGTCGTCGTCTACCTGCACGGCATCGGCGACAACCGTCAGTCCTGCTGGGGGCTCGTGACGCGCCTCGCGCCGCTCGGCTACGACATCGTCGCCTACGACGCGCGCGCGCACGGCGTGTCGACCGGCGACGCGTGCACCTACGGCTACCACGAGAAGCAGGACCTGCGCCGCGTCCTCGACGCGCTCGGCGAGCGCCGGGTCGTGCTCTTCGGCATCTCGCTGGGCGCGGCGGTCGCGCTGCAGGAGGCCGCCGACGACTCGCGGGTCGCGGCCGTCGTCAGCATCAGCACC
>DASXVK010000683.1:0-4468 GCA_036504295.1 Polyangia bacterium | reverse complement strand
GCCTTGCTCGGAGGGGCGCAACCGCGCGGCGCACTGCGGCTCGTCAGTACGCCTCCGCGGCTTCGCCGCGCGGCGCGGGCACTCGGTCATCTGGTCGGGGAGCTTGGCCGCCACCCTTCCATGCTGCCTGTTTTCCTGCCTCGCGTCGCCCGACTTCAGGGAACCGCGCCCGGCTCACGCGAGGTCGAAGAGCAGCACCTCCGCCGGGGCCGCCGCCGTGAGGGAGACGGCGGCCTCGTCGCTCAGGGCGGCGCCGTCGCCGGCGGTGAGGGCGCGGCCGTTGACCTCGACGGCGCCCCGGGCGACGTGGACCCAGGCGTGGCGGCCCGGCGCCAGAGGATGGCGCACCTGCTCGCCCGGCTCGAGGAGCGTGCCGTAGAGGCTGACGTCCTGGTGGATCGTGAGCGCGCCGTCGGCGACGGCCGCGCCCTCGGGCGCCGCCATGAGCCGCAGCCGGCCCCGGCGCTCCGCGGCGGGGAAGGCGCGCTGCTCGTAGCCGGGCGTCAGGCCGCGGCGGGCGGGGACCAGCCAGATCTGCAGGAAGTGCAGCGGCTCGCGGTCCGAGGCGTTGTACTCGCTGTGCAGGATGCCGGTGCCGGCGGACATGCGCTGCACCTCGCCGGGGCGGATGACCCCGTTCGTGCCGGTGCTGTCCTCGTGGCGGATGGCGCCCGCGAGCGGATAGGTGACGATCTCCATGTCGCGGTGGTGGTGCGTCGGGAACCCGGCCCCGGGCTTCACCCGGTCCTCGTTGATGACGCGCAGCGCGCGAAAGCCCATGTGCCGCGGATCGTAGTAGTCAGCGAACGAGAACGTGTGGCGCGTGTCGAGCCAGTCGTGCTCGCCGTGGCCGCGGTCGCTCGCCTTGCGGATCGTGATCATGTGCGCTCCTCTACCCCGTCCTTTCGAGCGGCTCACTGTCGGCGGACGGGGCGGCGGCGGCGAGCCCGAGCTTCTTGCAGAGACGCGCGAGCTCCTCCTGCTCCGCCGGCGCGAGGGCGCCGAAGACGGCCGCGATGCTCGCGACGTGGTCCGGGAACACCCGCCCGATCAGCGTCCGGCCGGCCCCGGTGAGGGACACGGTCATCAGGCGCCGGTCGGGGGCGCCGCGCTCGCGCTTGACCAGGCCGACGCGCTCGAGGTTGTCGACGACCGTGGTGACGTTGGCGCCGCTGCGCAGCAGCTTGCGGCCGAGGTCGCGCTGGCACATCGGCCCGGCGTGCAGCAGGGCCTCGAGCACCCCGAGCTGCCCCATCGTGAGCCCGTGCACCGTCAGGGTGCGGCCGAGCCGAGCGCTGACGGTATCGGCGGCCCGCATGAGCTTGATGAAGCAGTTCAGCGCGCGCACCTCGTGCGCCGGACCGGCGTGACGCGTCGGCATCTCTCGCTCCCCTCCAGACCGTTCGATGTCGAAGTTTCGGGAAGCGTTCCGTGGCACGGCCGCGTTGGACCTTGACAGCGGAACCGTCAGGCCTAACTTAGACCATGCGGTCTAACCATGCGGTCTGAATCAGGAGGCTGAACGTCCATGCCGCGTCCCCGGTTCGCCAAGCTGCCGCCCGCCCGCCGCGAGCAGATCCTCGACACCGCCGCCCGCGAGTTCGGCCTCCACGGCTTCGAGGACGCCTCCCTGAACCACATCCTCGCGGCCGCCGGGCTCAGCAAGGGCGCGGCGTACTACTACTTCGACGACAAGGCCGACCTCTTCGTGGCCACGGTGCGCCACTTCTGGGAGCACTTCCTCGCGCACACGGGGATCGCGACCATCGGGCTCGACCGCGACTCGTTCTGGCCGCGCGTGGTCGAGCTGTACCGCCACGCCCTCGACCACTACCGCGCGGACCCGGCGCTGCTCGGGGTCGCCAAGGCGGTGTGGCGCCTCGCGCCCGAGTCGCGCCGTGAGGGCCGCGTGGCGGAGCTCTTCGGGTGGGCGCGCGACCAGCTCGCGGCCGTGGTCCACCAGGGCCAGCAGGTGGGCGCGATCCGGCGCGACCTGCCCGACGAGCTGCTGCTCGGCGTGGTCCTCGCGCTCGACGAGGCCGCCGACCGCTGGACCCTCGAGCACGCCGACCAGCTCGAGACGGCGCACGTCGAGGAGGTGCTGACGCGGCTGCTCGCCGGCGTCCGCCTGCTCCTCGCGCCGCCGGAGGACGCGTCATGACCGCGCCGGCGAGCGCGCCCGAGGTGGTGTTCCACGCCCGCGGCCTCACCAAGACCTACCGCATGGGCGAGGTGACGGTGCCGGCGCTGCGCGGCTTCGACCTCGACCTCGCGGCCGGTGAGCTCGTCGTGATCCTCGGCCCGTCGGGCAGCGGGAAGTCCACGCTCCTCAACATCCTCGGCGGGCTCGACACGCCGACCGGCGGCACCGTGCGCTTCCGCGACCACGACCTGGTCAACGCGCGCGAGGCCGAGCTCACGCGCTTCCGCCGCGAGCACGTCGGCTTCGTCTTCCAGTTCTACAACCTGGTCCCGAGCCTCACCGCCCGCGAGAACGTCGCGCTCACGACCGACCTCGCGCGTGATCCGCTGCCCGCCGAGCAGGCGCTCGCGCTGGTCGGGCTGCAGGAGCGGCTCGACCACTTCCCGGCGCAGCTCTCGGGCGGCGAGCAGCAGCGCGTCGCCATCGCCCGCGCGATCGCGAAGCGCCCCGACGTGCTCCTGTGCGACGAGCCCACGGGCGCGCTCGACGTCGCGACGGGGAAGATCGTGCTGGCGGCGCTGGCCCGCGCCAACCGCGAGCTCGGGACGCTCACGGTCCTCATCACCCACAACGCCGTCATCGGCGCGCTCGCCGACCGGGTGCTGATCATGGCGGACGGGCGCCTGAGCCGCGTCATGGTGAACGCCCACCGCGGCGCGCCCGAGGAGCTGAGCTGGTGAGGGCGCTCGACCGCAAGCTCCTGCGGGACCTGGCCCGGCTCGCCGGCCCGGCGGTCGCGGTGGCGGTGCTCGTCGGCTGCGCGACGGCCACGTTCATCGGCACGATCAGCACGCGGCGGTCCCTCGCGCGCTCGCTGACGACGTACTACGAGCGCTACCGCTTCCCGCAGGTCTTCGCCGAAGCGGTGCGCGCGCCCCTGGCGCTCGAGCCGCGGCTGCGCGCCATCCCGGGGGTGGCGGAGGTCGAGCCCCGCGTGGTCACGCACGCGCTCGTCGAGCTCGCCGGCGAGACGGAGCCCGTCACGGCGCGCCTGATCTCGGTGCCCGCCGGCGCCCAGCCGCCGCTCAACCGGGTGCACCTGCGCGCGGGGCGCCTGCCCGCGGCGCGGGGCCGAGGAGGTGCGCCAGGCGCAGCTCGGGGCCGCGCGGGCGCGTCACGAGCTCGAGGCGGCGCAGGCGGCCCTGCCGCGACCCGTCGCCGGCGCGGCGGCCGACGGCGAGGCGGTGCTGGTGCGCGCGCCGGTGCGCGGCCGGGTGCTGCGGCTGCTGCAGGAGCACGAGGGGCCGGTCGCCGCCGGCGCGCCGCTCGTCGAGGTCGGCGACGCGACCGCGCTCGAGCTCTGCGTCGACGTGCTCACGAGCGAGGCGGTGCGGATGCGGCCGGGCGCTGCGGTCGCGCTCCTCGAGTGGGGCGGCCCGGGCGCGCTGCACGGCCGCGTGCGCGCCATCGAGCCCTCCGCCTATACGAAGGTCTCGGCCCTCGGCGTCGAGGAGCAGCGCGTGAACGTGATCGTGGACCCCGCGCCCGCCGCGGGGGCAGGGGCCGCCGCCGGCTGGGCGCTGCTCGGCGACGGGTTCCACGTCGAGGCCCACATCACCGTCGCGGAGCGGGAGAACGCCCTGAAGGTGCCGGCCGGCGCGCTCTTCCGCGCCGGCGGCCGCTGGGCGGCGTTCACGATCCAGGGCCGCCGCGCGGCGCTGCGCCACGTCGAGACCGGGGCCCAGGGCGGAGGAGAGGTGGAGATCACGGCCGGGCTGCGCGAGGGTGACCGCGTGATCCTGCACCCGGGAGACCTGCTCGAGGAGGGGACGGCGGTGCGGGCGCGGTGAGCAGCCCCGCTCACGCCGCGCTGCGGCGTCGGCGGGGGCGCCGGGGCGCGCGTTGCCGGCCGGGCATCGCACTATAGATCCCAGCTTACTCATCCGACGAGGAGGAGACGGAGGAGACGCGCATGACGAAGGTGCCGACGACGAGCCGGCCGGCCGAGCCGGATCCGGCCGACCCGAATCGCTACCACCTCGGGCGCCGCATCGCCCTCGGCGTTCTCGGCGGCGTCGTCGGCGCGACCGTGAACACGGTGTGGCGCCGCCGTGATGCCACCCAGCCCGCGACGCGGCGCGGCGGCACGGCCGCGCGGCTCCTGAGCACGCTCGCCGGCGCCGCCGTGGCGTCGCTCGTGCACGGCCTCGGGAGCTCCGCGGCGGTGCGCCGGCTCGGCGCGCAGGGCAGGCGCGGGCTGCGCCGGCTGGCGCAGCGCCTCCGCCGCGGCCGCCGGTCGGCCGGCCGCCCGGCTCCGGCCCCGGT
>DASXVK010000682.1:0-5477 GCA_036504295.1 Polyangia bacterium | reverse complement strand
GACGGACCCGGATCCGGGCACGGGCACGGGCACGGGCACGGCCACGGCTCCGGCCACCGCTACGGCTCCGGCCACGGCTCCGGCCACCGCCACGGCTACGGCTCCGGTCCCCCCCGCGGCCACGCCCGCCCGCGCCGGGCTCGTCGCGACCGTGCCCCATGTCATCCTCCGCGAGGCCACCGTCCTGCTCGCGCTCTTCGCCGTCCTCACCGTCCTCGCGGTCACCTTCCCCGCGACGCTCGGCGCCCCCGCCGACGCCCAGCGCCCCGAGAACCCCGAGAAGGCGCCCTGGTACTTCGTCGGGCTGCAGGAGATGGCGAGCTACTCGAACGCGACCGGCGCCGTCGCCTTCCCCGCCGCGCTCGTCGTGCTGCTGCTCGCGGCGCCGCTGTGCGCCGGCGGCCCGAAGCCGCGCGGCCGGGCGCTCGCCGCCGCCGCCGCCGTCACGCTCGCCGGGACGGCGGCCGCGGTCGCCGCGCAGGAGCGCGGGCTGCTCGGCGGCGCCGTCGTGAACCCCGCCGGTCTCGCGCTGGCGGGCGCCGCGCTCGCCGGCGGCGTGCTCGGTCTGCGCGCGCGCTCGTGGCGCGCCGCGGTCGTCGGCGCCCTCGTCGTCCTCGCCACGGCCTCGTTCGTCTTCATCCTCGTCGGCGCCCTGGGCCGCGGGCCGGGCTGGCACTTCTACTGGCCCTGGCAGCGGTGGCCGGAGGTCGGCTACTGATGGCCGGCGCGCGCTTCGGCGCGGCCGCGTTCGCGGCCGCCGCGGTCGTCGCGCTCGCCGCGGCCGCCGCCCCGATCGCCGGCGAGCTCGGCGCCGAGTGGCGCGGCGTCCAGCGCCGCTATGCGTCCGTCGCGGGCCGGCCGGCGCCCGGCGTGCGCGAGGTCGCGCCCACGGGCGAGCCCGAGCGCTGCCTCACCTGCCACCTCGGCGTCAACGACGGCGCCGCCGCCGCGGGCCGGCCGCGTCCCCGGGGGCCGCACCCGGCCCTCCTCGCCGCGCACCCGCCCGAGCGCGACGGCTGCGTGAGCTGCCACGGCGGCGCCGGCCGCGCCCTCGCGCGCGCCGCCGCGCACCCGGCGACCGGCCCCGACGAGCTGCGCCGCGGGCCGCTCCTCGCCGCCGGCTGCGCCCGCCGCCACACCATCGGCTCGGTCGCGGGTGACGCGCCGGTGCGCGCCGGGCTGGCCACGTTCGTCGAGCTCGGCTGCCTCGCCTGCCACCGCGCCGGCGCCGTCGACGCCACGACCGAGTTCGGCCCCGACCTCTCCGCCGCCGGCCGGCGCGGCAGCGCGTACCTGCGCCGCGCCGTGCGCGAGCCGACGAAGGTCTTCCCCGGCACCAAGATGCCCGACTTCGCCCCGGCGCTCGGCGACCGCGGGCGCGAGGACGCGCTCGTCGCGTACCTCCTCACGCTGCGCGGGTCGCCGCCGCCCCGCGGCCGCGGCGACGCGCTCGCGGCCGCGCCCTGCGCCGCCTGCCACCGCGGGCCGAAGCCCGCCGGCGCCGCGCACCGCTGCGTCTACCTGCGCGAGCACGCGGCCGAGCTCCGCTGCGCCGGCTGCCACGGCGCCGGGGTCCCCGCCGCGGCCGGCGACTGTCCGGCCGTCGCCCGCCGCCGCTTCATCTGCGGCGCCTGCCACGGAGGGTCGCGTGGCTAGCACCCGGCGCACGTTCCTGCAGCAGCTCGCGCTGCTCTCGGCCACCCTCGCCGGGGGCGGCCTCGCGGGCTGCCGGCCGCGGCCCGGCGGCGGGGCCGCCCCGCGCACGTTCACCGGCGCCCGCCAGGCCACGCTCGCCGCTGCCTGCGCCCGCATCCTGCCGACGGACCACGAGCCCGGCGCCACCGAGGCCGGCTGCGCCGACTTCATCGATCGCCAGCTCGGCCTCGCGCACTTCGAGGCGCTGCGCCACGCCCTGGAGCGCGGCCTCGACCACCTCGACGTCCTCGCCGGCCGCGCCCACGGCCGTCCCTTCGCGGCGTGCGACGCCGCCGCGCAGGACGCGCTCCTCGTCCAGCTCCAGAGGGAGCGGCGCAAGGGCGTCCACGGTGGCCAGGTCTTCAACCTGCTGCTCACCCTCACGCTCGAGGGTTTCCTCAGCGACCCGCGTCACGGCGGCAACCGCGACGAGGTCGGCTGGCGCTTCGCCGGCCACCACCCGTGCTGGTTCCACGGCAACGGCCGCGGCGCGCGCCGGAGGTCGACGCCGTGAGCCGCGGGCGGGAGGAGGTCGACGTCCTGGTCGTCGGCTCCGGCGGCGGCGGCGGCACGCTCGCCTGCGCCCTCGCCGAGGCCGGCGCGCGCGTGCTCGTGCTCGAGAAGGGGCCGCACTACAGCCTCTACGACTTCACCCACGACGAGCTCGCCATCTGCCGGCGCAACTTCTTCGTGCCCTACGTCTCCGACGAGCCGCACCTCGTGCGCCGCAACGGCGAGCGGCACCAGCGCACGAACGACGGCTGGATCTCGTGCTGCGTCGGCGGCGGCACGGTGCACATGAGCGGCTTCTTCTTCCGCCTGCACCGCGATGACCTGCAGCAGCGCACGCGCCTCGGCGCCCCGGCGGGCTCGACGGTGGAGGACTGGCCCATCCCGTACGAGGAGCTCGCGCGCTGGTACGATCGCGCCGAGATCCTCATCGGCGTCTCCGGCCAGGCGGGGGAGAACCCCTTCGACGAGCCGCGCGCCGGCGCCTTCCCGCTGCCGCCGCTGCTCGCGCACCCGGCGGGCCGCCGCCTCGCGGACGCGGCCCGCGGCCTCGGCTGGCACCCCTTCACGACGCCGCGGGCCGTCCTCTCCGATGCGTACGACGGTCGCCCGCCGTGCAACTACTGCGGCTTCTGTGGCAGCTACGGCTGCGAGAACGGCAGCAAGTCGAGCGTCCTCAGCACGTTCATCCCGCGCGCCCTGAAGACCGGCCGCTGTCGCCTGCGCGCCCAGGCGATGGTGCGCGAGATCACCGTCGACGAGAACGGCCGCGCGCGGGGCGCCGTGTACCAGGACCGCGCCGGCGGGCTGCACGAGGTGCGCGCGCGCGCCGTGGTCGTCGCCTGCTCGGCCATCGAGAGCGCGCGCCTGCTGCTCCTCTCGCGCTCGAGCCGCTTCCCCCAGGGGCTCGCCAACTCCTCCGGGCTCGTCGGCAAGAACCTCTCGTTCTCGCTCTTCGCCGCGGTCGAGGCGGACTTTCGGCGCGACGGCGGCGCGAAGAGCGTCCCCGTCTTCGACGGCGCGCTCCCGTGGCTCGGCGTGGCGGTGCAGGACTTCTATCGCCTGCCCGCGGCGGCGGGCGGGCACAAGGGCGGGACGCTCCGCTTCGATTTCGTCCACCCGAACCCCATCTACAACGCCGAGCACGTGGCGAAGCACACCGACCCGCCGCTCTTCGGCCAGGCGCTGAAGGACCGGCTGCGCCGCCACTTCCGCGACACCCGCACGCTCGAGTGCGAGATCTTCGCGGAGTACCTGCCGAGCGCCGAGACGTTCGTCGAGCTCGACCCTGACGCGCGCGACCGCTACGGCCTGCCCGCGGCCCGCGTCTCGGTCGCCCACCACCCGACCGACGTGCCCGTCGCCCGCTTCCTCGCCGAGCGCGCCCAGGAGCTCTTCCGCGCCATGGGCGCCGACGAGGTGCGCGTGGCCGCCGCGCTCGGCACGACGTTCGTGCTGCAGCACGGGACTTGCCGCTTCGGTGTCGATCCGGCGCGCTCCGTGCTCGACCCCACCTGCCGCGCCCACGACGTGCCCAACCTCTACGTCGTCGACGGCAGCTTCATGCCGACCTCGGGCGGCGTCCCGACGACGCTCACGATCCAGGCGAACGCGCTGCGGGTGGCCGACGCGCTCGCCGGCCGCCTCACGCGCCGCGAGCTCTGACGGCGCGCGCGCCGCCGCGCGTGCCCGCTACGCCGTCTGCCGCGGGTCCGCGACCAGGCCCTGCAGCACGGTCCGCACCTGCGCGCGCCGCAGCGGCTTGCTGAGACAGCCGTCGACGCCCACCGGGACGCAGCGGTCCGGCTGCACCGGCCCCGTGTCGTTCACGAGCGCGTAGATCGGCGTGCGGCCTCGCCGCCCCCCCGCCGGCCCGCGGGCCGGGGGCGGCGCGCCGACGCTCCGGAGCCGGGCGCTCGCCTCCAGGGTGTCGACGTGCGGCATGTCCCAGCTCATGAGCACGACATCGTGGTGGACGGCCGTCGCCAGCGTCAGCGCCGTCCTCGTGTCGGGGGCGACCTGGACCTGGCAGCCGAAGCTCTCGAGCATGCCCCGCGCCGTGTCGCCCCCGACCGCGTCGTCCTCGACCAGCAGCACGCGGAGGTTGAACCGGGTCGGCTCGGTCGCCACTCGATCGTCCCGCTCGCGCGGCGCGCCGAGCCCGAGGAGACAGCGGCGGAGCTCCGCCCGGCCGAGCGGCTTCGAGAGCACGGCCGCGGCCCCGGCGCGCTCCGCCACCGCGCGGTCCACGGTGCCGCCGAATGGCGCCAGCAGGACCACCTGCGCCGCGAGCCCGGGGTCGGCGGCGAGGGCGCGCGCCACCTCGCGCGCGGCCGCCTCCGACGGCTCGACCCCCGCGATGATGACGCCGTACGGCGCGCCCTCGGCCGCGGCGGCGCGCAGCATCTCGAGCGCCGGGGCGCTCGATCCGGCGCTGCCGGGATCCAGTCCCCAGCCGGCGAGCCAGCGGCAGACGACGCGGCGGAGCGCCACGCTCTCGTCGACGACGAGGATCCGCGTCGCCGCCAGCTCGCCGCGCTGCTCCGGGGCGCCGCACCGCTCGAGCGGCGCGAAGAACGCCAGCGCCGCGCCGCCACCGGCGCGCCACTGGATGTCGACGGCGCCGCCGATCGCCTCGGCGAGCACCCGGGCGCGCGCCAGCGCCGGGCCGGGCACCGGCCCGGCCGGGGCGGCGTGGTCGCCGTCGTCCGCGTGGAGCTCCGCGGCCGGCGCGCGGTGCGGGTCGCCGGTCGTCGAGACCGTGAACCGCAGCAAGCGCACGGCCCCGGGCGCCCGGAGGGCGGCCCGCTTGGTCGGGGTCACGTCGTCCACCTCGACGAGCAGCTCGCCCCCCTCGGCGTGGTCGAGCGCCGCGTCGATCAGGTTGGCGAGGACGCGGCGGAGGCGCTGGGCGCAGCCCCGCATGATCCCGGGGCCACGCGTGTCCCACGCGAGCTCGACCCGTCGGCGGCGCGCGCGGTCCGCGAACAGCTCCATGGTCGCGGCCACCAGCCGCTCGACGTCGAGCTCGACGATCGCGGGGCGGAACCCGGCCGCGCCGCCCCCGTCGCGGCCGAGCGGATCGGCGACGATGTCGCCCATGTCGGCGACGGCGCTCCGGAGCGCGCGCGCGAGGCGCTGCTGCGCGGGAGTGAGGCCGGTGGCCAGCAGCAGCTCGGTGATCCCGAGGCTCGCGTCGCGCCGGACCCGGAGCTCGTGATCCTCGTCGCGCCCGAGCGCCACGGCCAACCGGGCGCCGCCCCCCGCCGGCG
>DASXVK010000681.1:0-7445 GCA_036504295.1 Polyangia bacterium | reverse complement strand
CGACGACGCCCGGGCCGGCCGCGCGGCGCGCGCCGCCGCGCCCGCGGCCGCCGGCCGCGCGCTGCGCGCCCACCTCGCGCACCTCGCGACCGGCGTGCCCGGCGCCTTCTTCGACCACGAGCGGCTCCTGGCCGACCTCGCCGCCCGCTTCCCCGGCGCGCGCTGGGAGGTGTGGGCCTTCGGGCTCGCCCTCGCCGAGGGCATGCAGGTCGAGCTGGCGCTGCCGTGGAGCCGCGGCGCCGCCGCCCGCGCCGCGCGCGCGCTCCCGCTCGTGCTCGCGCAGCGCTACGGCGTGGGCCCGACCCTCGCCGCCTGGGCCGTCGAGACGCTCGGCCTCCTCTTCGCCCGGCCGCTGCGGCCCGCGCCGGCGCGCCGCGCGCCGCCCTGGCCGCCCGCGGTGCCGCCGCCGCCAGGCCCGGCCGCGCTCGCGCCGGCGACCCTCGCCGACTACCCGATGATCGCGCTGCCCGCGGGCGCGTTCCTCATGGGCGACGACGCCGGCGACCTCGACCCCGACGCCCCGGCCCGCTGCCAGCTCTTCCACCAGCCCTCGCCGCGCCACCGCGTCCGGCTCACGCGCCCGTTCGCCCTCGGCGCCGTCGCGGTCACCCAGGCCGTGTGGCGCGCCGTCGCTCCCGAGCACGCGCCGCGGCCGACCTTCCCCGGCGCCGCGGTGCCGGTGCACAACGTGACCTGGCGCGAGGCGGCCCTCTTCTGCAACGCCGCCTCCCGCCGCGCCGGGCTGCCCGCCGCCTACGTCATCGAGGGCGAGCGCGTGCGCTGGCCCGACCCGCGGGTGCCGGGGTTTCGCCTGCCCACCGAGGCCGAGTGGGAGTACGCCTGTCGCGCGGGCCGGACGGCGCCGTTCGCGACGGGTGCCCGCCTGAGCAGCGCGGCCGCGAACTTCGACGGCCAGCACCCGGAGCCGGGCGCGACGCGCGGGCCGTTCCGCGGCGGCCCCGTCGCCGTCGCCGGCTACGCGCCGAACGCCTGGGGCCTCTACGACCTGCACGGCAACCTGTGGGAGTGGTGCTGGGACGGCGCCGCCGCGTACCCGAGCGGCGAGGCGGTGGACCCGTGCGCCGCGCCCGCGGGCCCGGGCCGCGCCGTGCGCGGCGGGAGCTGGGCCTCGTGGCGGGCCCGCTTCTGCGCGGCGGGCTTCCGCATGTTCCTCCCGGCGACGCTCGCCGGCTTCGACCTCGGCCTCCGCCTGGCGCGCACGCTCGAGCGCTGAACTCGGCTACCGCAGCCGCAGCGTCCGGTGCAGCCAGGCGGTGCCGCCGCGCTCCTCGCGGCCGACCACCCAGAGGTCGATGAGCGCGCCCGAGGGCGGCAGATGCGTGTCGAGCGTCAGCTCCGTGTCCGGCTTGTCGCCGCCGGTGACCGCGTCGCTGATCGTCCCGGCGGTGCTGTACCAGAAGAAGCGCAGGATCTCGGTCACGGCGCGCGTCTTCCCCTCGCGCGGGTCGCCGTCGGGCACGAGGTAGGTCTCCGCGCTGTCGGCGCTGAACGCGCCGCGCAGGATGAGCTTGTCGCCGGCGCCGACCTCGGGCGGGCTCGCCTCGTCGAGCGGTACGAGCTGCTCCGGCGGCAGCGTCGCGTTCTTGGCGCCGGGCACGAGGGAGACGCCGGTGAGCGCCGGGTTCCGGTTCGGCGGCGTGAGGCCCAGGCTGTAGCGCACGCGGTACACCGCCGCGATCGCGGCGTCGGCCGCGCTCACCTCGAGGCGCACCGGGAAGTAGAAGCCGGCCGTCGAGTCCGGCAGGCCGAGCCCGGCGAGGTTTAGTGGGGGCATCGTGAAGCTCGCCGCGAGGCCCTCGCCGAGCGGCAGGAAGTCGGCGCTCGCGTCGCTCGTCAGGCAGCGCGGGTTGAGCGAGGTGGTGACGCCCGGCGCGAGGAGGCACCCCTCCCAGCGCGCCGTGATCGGCCGCCCCGCCGGGTCGACGGCGACCACGGTCATCGTCGTGGTCTCGCCGGCCGCGATCTCGGGCGGCTCGGCCGTGACCGCGAGCACCCGCAGCCCCTCGACGAAGGTGGCCGGCGTGAAGGATTGCGGGCAGCCGGCCGCGAGCACCGCCACCATGAGCACGGAGGGCAGCGCCAGGCGCCGCATCACAGGTCTCCTCGCACGCCGAGTACGGGCAGGATCGGCAGACCGGTGATCGCCGCCCGCTGCGTGTAGTTGTAGTTGTACGTCAGGCCCTCGGGGGGCTGCGCGTAGTAGAGGTTCTGGATGTCGAGGTACACCGAGAGCTTCCAGCGGTTGTAGGTCCAGGTCTTGTCGAAGCGCAGGTCGAGCTGGTGGAAGGCGTCGAGGCGGCTGCTGTACGCCGTGCCGTAGAGCGCGCGGTAGCGGCCGAGGTTCGCGTTGAAGTACGAGCCCACGACGGGCGTGTAGGGGTTGCCGCTGACGAGCCGGAAGCGCAGGCCCACCTGATAGCCGCGCGGGAGCTTGTAGCTCCCCACCATCGTGAGGATGTGCGGCTGGTCGAACTGGAAGCGGGTCCACGGCGAGTCGGCGTACACCCGCCGCTCGGCGCGCGAGAGCGTGTAGGCGATCCAGCCGAAGAAGTTGCGGTGGAGCTGCTGGCGCAGCATCAGCTCGAAGCCGTAGACCCGCCCGCGCCCCGCGTTGACGAGCACCGGGTCCGCGGGGCTCTCACCGTGCACGATGAGGTCGCGCTGGTCCTTGTAGAAGCCCTGCGCCTCGATGGAGAGGGTGCGCGTCGGCTGAAAGTCGGCGCCCGCGACGTAGTGCAGCGCCCGCTCGGGCTTGATCGTGGGGGCGCCGAAGTACTTCGAGAACGCGAGGTAGTCGGGCGCCTGGTGGTAGACGCCGAAGGAGGCCTTGGGCGCGAGCCACTTGAGGACCTGGTAGCGCACGGCGAGGCGCGGCTCGAGGGCGCCGTAGCCGTGGGCGAACTCGTCGGGCGTGCCGCGGTAGCCGAGGAAGCCGAAGGTCTCGTAGCGGAGCTGCGGCACGATGACCAGGCGCTGGCCGAGGAGCGTCACCGGGACCGCGACGAAGGGCGCGGCGCTGAGGACGTGCAGGGTGAAGCTGTCGCTCGCGAAGGCGCCGCCGAAGCCGCCGCGGCTCGAGGGGTCCTCGCCCTCGCGCGGCTGGCCCGCGGCGGGCGCCGTCACGGCGAGCGGGTTGCGCGTGCCCTCGAAGTCGAGGCCCGCCTCGAGCCTGACGTGGCGGCCGAGCGGCCAGCGCAGCAGCGCGCGCAGGCTGTAGGTGAGGGACTTCACGTCGAGCGCGAGCGCGGTGTTGCCGAAGGTGCCGCCGATCTGGAACGGCACGTCGTAGCCGACCGCCGGCGTGACGGTCAGCGAGGCGCCCGGGCCGAAGCGGTGGTGCCACGCGACGAGGCCGCGGTGATAGTAGTTGTGCGCGTCGAACGCCGACGAGAGCGCCGGATCGGGCCGCTTGAGGACCAGCTTGAGCACGTCGTCGGAGCCGAAGACGAAGACGTCGACGTCGTCGCGCGGCGTGGCCCTCCAGCGCAGGCGGGCCTGGTAGTCGTAGTACACCGGCGAGAGCTGGAAGTCGCTCGTGGTGAAGAGCGGCAGGAAGACGTCGATCCAGCTCCGCCGCACGCCGGCCGCGAACGACAGCGTCCTCGTGAGCGGTCCCTCGAGGCCGATCGTGCCGTCGAGCAGGTCGATCTGCGCGAAGCCATGGAGCCCGTCGGTGCGGGGCGCGCGCGTCTCGACCTCGATGACGCCGCCGAGGCCGCGGCCGTGGTCCACCCGGTAGCCGCCGGGCATGAAGGAGAGCGACTGCACGAACTCGCTCGACACCGTCGAGCGCAGGGCCGCGAAGTGGTACAGCACCGGGATGTAGACGCCGTCGACGTAGGTGCGGGTGTCGCCGGGCGCCGAGCCCCACACCACGAGCTGGCCGGTGCCGAACGGCGCGCGGGCGACGCCGGCCAGGTTCTGCACCGCCTTGAGCGTGTCGCCCTGGGTGCCGGGGATGCGCCGCACCTCCTCGATCGCGAGGGTCTGCTCGGCCACCTCCTGCACGGCGCGCCGGCCGGTGACGACGGTCTCGTAGCGCTCCCGCTGCTCGACGTAGAGCGTGATCTCCACGCGCGTGCCGCGCTTGACCTCGACGACGCCGTAGGTGGCGACGATCGACGAGCCCTGGAGCCGCAGGCGATGCCGGCCGAGCGGCACCGCGGGGAAGGCGAAGCGGCCCTGCTCGTCGGTGACCGCCTCCTGCGGGCCCTGGTCCACGATCACGCTGACGCCATCGAACGGCACGCGGTCGCCCTTGCGCAGCACGCGGCCGGCGACCGGGGCGGTGCCGGCCGGCTGGCTCGCCGCGGCCCCGGCCCCCGCGCTGGCCGGCTGACTCCCGGCCGCCGGGGCGGAGGCGGGCTGACTCGCCGGGCGCGAGGCGGGCTGGCTCGCCGGCGCCATGCGGAACCGGTAGCGGAAGGTGACGCGCACCGGCACGGGCTTGCCCGCCGCCTCGCCGGGCTCGAAGACGAACTGCCGCGCGGCGGCGACGGCGGCGGCGTCGAACTCGGGGCCGCCCGAGCGCACGACGGCGACCGCCTGCACCTTGCCGGCGGGGTCCACGTCGATGGCGAGGATGACGTCGACCTGCCCGCGCGCCGCGAGCGCGGCCGGCGGCGGGGCGTTGACGAAGCGCACGAGCCGCGGGGCCCTGGTGAGCTGCGGCTTCGGCGCCTCCTCGGCCGCGGCGGGCGCGGCGAGGCCCAGCGCCGCCACGGCGACGAGGCTCGCCAGGGTCCACCGCCGGCCAGGGATCAACGCGCGCCCTCCTGCCTGCGCCGCACGCTGCGGCGCGCGCGCATGATAGCGCGAAAGCGGCTCACCAGCGGCGAGCGGGAGGGGCCGGAGGGCTAGAAGCTGAAGAGGCCGGGGTTGATGTGCAGGTCGGCCATGGAGTGGCCGGTCGCCATGCGCAGCGCGAGGTCGGGGTAGGCGTAGGAGTCGGCGTGGAAGATGATGTACCCGCCCTTGGACTCGGCGCCCTTCGCCAGCACCGCGCGGAAGACGGCCGCTTGCGCGGTCGTCATGATGACCGTGACCTTCTGGGTCGAGATCCAGCCGCCCCACCCGAGGCCCGGACCGAAGTAGCCGATCTGGTTCCCCAGCTCCCAGTAGCCGCCGCCGTCACCGATGCGGATGTGCTGGCGGCCGAGGCTCAGCGGGTTCTCGTAGCCGGTGTGGTAGTAGACCGAGAACGCCACCCGGCCCTCGCCGCCGTCGCGCAGGTCGTACGTGCGCCCGTCGGGGTAGGCGAGGGTGTAGGCGAGGCCGTAGGTGGCGCCGACGCCGCTGAGCACGCCGTTCGGCCGGTACGCGGTGAAGTAGCAGCCGAGCACGAACGCGAAGACCTGCTTGACGCCGAGCGACGCGTAGGAGACCCCCCACGCCGCCACGCCGCCGAGCGCGGTCATGGCCGCCTCGCCAACCACCGACACCGCGATGGCGCCCGGGATGCCGAGCTGCCGCGCGGCCTCGACGGGCACCGAGTCCTTCCAGCTCCCGATGATCGGCAGCTGCTCCTTGAGCGCGAGGCCGAAGGACGTGTGGGCGAGCCGCTCCACGGTGCTGACGGTGCCCCACACGGTGTAGGCCCACGCGATGGCCTGCTTGACGGTCGGGTCGAGCGGGCTGATCGGGCTCTCCGCGAGGGACACGAGGGCGCCGACGTTCATGGTCGCGACCGTGCCCTCCATCCCCGCCCCGAGGCCCCACAGCGGCGCGCCGATGCAGGCGCCGGCGGCCCCGGCGAGCACCATCCCGATGCTCTGGAGCACGGCGTTGTTGCTGTACATCGTCAGCGCGGTGCCGATGGCGACGATGGCGAGGTTGATGACGAGCGCGTAGGTGGTCGCGATGGCGACCCCGGTCGCGACCGAGGCCCCGAGGCCCACCGCGATGGCGGCGACGAGCGGGGCGTGGCCGCTCGGGTCCACGTAGTTGATGGGGCTGTTGTAGGCGTAGGCGTAGGGATCGAGCGCCTGGGAGAAGTTCCCGTCGGGCAGGAACTGATCGGGCTGGACGAACCGCCCCAGCTCGGGGTCGTAGAAGCGCGCCTGGTAGAACATGAGCCCGCTCTCGTCGTCGGCCTCCTGACCCGTGAAGCGGTGCGTGTCGGTGAGCGTGCCCGAGGTGGTGAGCAGCTTGCCGAAGGGCGCGTACTCGAAGGTCCTCACGCTGTGGCCCGAGATGTCGCTGATGAGCCGCAGCGACCCCAGGTGATCGGCGTGGTAGAAGCTCATCGTCCCGTCCGCGGCGCGGCTCGCGACGCGCATGCCGCCGGCGAGGTAGTACTTGATGGTCCGCGAGCCCGTCTCGTAGATCCCGCCGACGTACACCGTCGTGCCCTGGCCCGAGCACTTGCGCACCCGCTGCCCCAGAGCGTCGTAGCGGTAGTAGGTGGTGAGACCGCCCGACA
This sequence comes from Polyangia bacterium, assembly GCA_036504295.1. Classification (GTDB taxonomy): domain Bacteria; phylum Myxococcota_A; class Polyangia; order JACRCY01; family JACRCY01; genus DASXVK01. The sequence continues at coordinate 1,003 of DASXVK010000681.1, read as the reverse complement.
CGACCTTCGCGAGGCGCCGGTCGCCGTCGTAGAACAGGGTCCGCCCGCCGCCCGAGACGAGGCTGCCGTTGGCGTCGTAGGTGTAGGTGTTGGTCCCCACCGCCGTGACCCCGTGCGGGTGGGCGACGTCGCCGTAGACGTAGGCCCCGCTCGCCGAGTTGCTGGTCATGCGCCCGACGGCGTCATAGCCGAACGACTGGGTCCTGGTCCCGTCGCTCAGGTTGGTCGCCTTCGTGAGCCGGTTGAGGTCATCGTAGGCGAAGGTCCAGTTCGTGAGGCCGAGCTGGCCCGAGCTCATCGTCGTGACCCGCCCGGCCGCGTCGTAGCCGTAGTCGATGTTGGCCAGCGCGCCGATCGCGATCCGCGTCGTCCGGTCGCTCGACGGGTCGTGCAGGTAGCTCGTCGTCACGCCGTTGCCGTAGGTGATCGTCGACATCTGGCCCCGCGAGTCGTATGCGACGTCGGCCACGATGACGCCGGCCTGGCTGCCGGTGACGCCCGTCAAGCGCCCGAGCGCGGTGCCGGCCGTCCCGTAGACGTAGGTCACCACCTCGCCGTCGGGGTAGGTCTCGCTCGTGAGGCGGCCGTTCTGGTACTGGGAGCGAATCGTGTAGGTCGTGCCGTCCATCGTCTGGCTGAAGGAGGTGCGGTGGCCCATGACGTCGTAGCCCACCTGCGTGACCACCTTGGCCTGCGCGAGGTCGGTGCAGCCGGGGCACTTGAAGACCGCGGCGGTGGTCAGGCGACCGCGCGCGTTCGGGCCCTCGTCGAAGACGAAGGCGTCGTAGGTGCCGTTGGGGTAGATGCGCTTGCGCACCCGGCCGAGCTCGTCGAGCTCCAGCGTCGTCGTCTGCCCCTTCGCGTCGATCTCGCTGGTGATCTGCCCGGTCGCGCTGTAGCCGTAGCGCCACAGCCCCTGGTCGGGGTCGGACTTCTGGAGCACCCGGCCGAGGGAGTCGTAGACCACCTCGGTCACGAGGCCCGCCGCGTCGACCGACTTCGT
>DASXVK010000680.1:0-15722 GCA_036504295.1 Polyangia bacterium | reverse complement strand
TCGGCCGCGAGCTCTTCAGCCAGGGGCTCGCCCCGCCCGCCGGCGCCGCCGGGCTGCCCGCCGCGCTCACGCTCAACGACGAGGCTCGCCTGCGGCTCGCCTCCGGCACCCCCCCCGCCGCCGCGCGCTGGCTCGCGCCGGTCGCGCGCGACCTGCTCAAGCACCGCGGCCGCTCGCTCATCGTCGTCGGCGAGCGCCAGCCGGCGGCGGTGCACGCGCTCACGCTCGCGCTCAACGCCGCCCTCGGCAACCTCGACCACACCGTCGCGCTGGTGCCGGATCCGGTCGCCGCGCTGGAGGCGGAGCCGCTCGCGAGCCTCGCGGCCGCGCTCGGCGGCGGCGCGATCGACACGCTCCTCGTCCTCGGCGGCAACCCGGTGTACGAGGCCCCGGCGGACCTGAGCTTCGCCGCGGCGCTCGGGAAGGCCCGGGTCACGATCCACGTCGGCGGCCGCGCCGACGAGACCGGGGCGCGCTGCACCTGGCACCTGCCCGTCAGCCACCCGCTCGAGAGCTGGGGTGACCTGCGCGCCACCGACGGCACGGTCGCGATCGTGCAGCCGCTCATCGCCCCGCTCTTCGACACCCGGTCGGAGATCGAGGTGCTCGCGCGCCTGCTCGGGCGCAAGGACGCGCGCGGCTACGATCTCGTGCGCGCGACCTGGCAGCAGCAGCACCCCGGCCCGGACTTCGACCGGCGCTGGAACGTCTGGCTCGCCGATGGCGTCGTCGGCGACAGCGCGGCGCCGCCGACGGCGCTGCGCCTCGACGGCGCCGCCGTCGCCCGCGCGGTCGCGACCGCGCCCGCCGCCGCCGCGCTCGGCCCCGGCGACCTCGAGCTCGACTTCCACGTCGACCGCAGCCTCCTCGACGGCCGCTACGCGAACAACGCCTGGCTGCAGGAGTGGCCCGACCCGGTCACCAAGCTCGTCTGGGACAACGCCGCCCTCGTCGGCCCGCAGACGGCCAAGGCGCTCGGCGTGAAGACCGGCGCCGTCCTCGCGCTCGGCTACCGCGGCCGCGCGCTGCAGGCCCCCGTCTTCGTGCAGCCGGGCCAGGCCGAGCACACCGTGAGCCTCGCCCTCGGCTACGGCCGCGCCGCGGCCGGCCGCCACGGCGACGGCAAGGGCGTCAACGCGAACGCGCTGCGCGACTCGACCGCGCCGTGGTTCGACCGCGGCCTCACCGCCAGCCCCGTGCTCGCCACCTACCAGCTCGCGACCACGCAGCGCCACGGCGAGATGGAGGGGCGGCCGGTGCTGCGCGAGGCGACCCACGCCCAGTACCAGGCGACGCCCGACTTCGCGGCGCGCCAGGCGCCCCCGCACCCGCCGCTCAAGTCGCTGTGGAAGAAGCCCAACCCCGAGGGCGGCCACCAGTGGGGTATGGCCATCGACCTCACCACCTGCACCGGCTGCAGCGCGTGCGTCCTCGCGTGCCAGGCGGAGAACAACATCCCCGTCGTCGGCAAGGACCAGGTGCTGCGCTACCGCGAGATGCACTGGCTGCGCATCGACCGCTACTACAAGGGCAGCGCCGAGGCGCCCGAGGCCTCGGTCCAGCCGATCCCGTGCATGCAGTGCGAGACCGCGCCCTGCGAGTCGGTGTGCCCGGTCGTCGCCTCGGTCCACAGCCCCGAGGGGCTCAATGACCAGGTCTACAACCGCTGCATCGGCACCCGCTACTGCTCCAACAACTGCCCGTACAAGGTGCGGCACTTCAACTTCTACAACTTCAACGAGAACCTGACCTTGCTCGACCAGATGTACAAGAACCCCGAGGTCACGGTGCGCGGCCGCGGCGTGATGGAGAAGTGCACCTACTGCATCCAGCGCATCAACGCCGGGAAGATCGCCGCCAAGCGCGCCGGCACCGACGAGATCCGCGACGGCGCGATCACGCCGGCCTGCGCGCAGACCTGCCCCGCCGACGCCATCGTCTTCGGCGACCTCAACGACCCGAAGAGCCGGGTCGCGCAGCTCAAGGCGGGGAACCGCAACTACGCGCTGCTCGAGGAATTGAACACGCAGCCGCGCACGACGTACCTCGCCAAGCTCCGCAACCCCAACCCGGAGCTCGCCTGATGATGCGATCTTGTGCACCACCCAACGCAAGACGGCTTCTTTCGCGCGAGTCACGCGCGGTGGGGGGGGGCCCCGGCGAGCTTTGCTCGACGGGGGGGGGACGGGAACGTCACCCTTCTGAGGACGCATGAGCACCGCGATCACCGACGAGCTGACCCCGACCCCCGCGCTCGCGGACGAGGATCCGGTCGACCGCCGGACGCCGCTCATCGAGGGCGACCACGACCTCCACTCGATCACCGAGGTCATCGCCAAGCCCATCGAGCGCCGGACGCCGCGCGGCTGGTACATCGGCTTCGGCCTCTCGGCCTCGGTGCTGGCCTTCGGCCTGTGCGCGATCGGCTACCTCTTCAAGCGGGGCACGGGCATCTGGGGCCTCAATCGTCCCGTCGGGTGGGCCTTCGACATCACGAACTTCGTCTTCTGGGTCGGCATCGGCCACGCGGGGACGCTGATCTCGGCCATCCTCTTCCTGCTGCGCCAGCGGTGGCGCACGTCGATCAACCGCTTCGCCGAGGCCATGACCATCTTCGCGGTCATGTGCGCCATCTCGTACCCGACGATCCACGTCGGCCGCCCGTGGTTCCTGTACTGGGCGGCGCCGGTGCCGAACTCGATGGGGCTGTGGCCGAGCTTCCGCAGCCCGCTGCTGTGGGACTTCTTCGCCGTCAGCATCTACGGCACCGTGTCGCTCATCTTCTGGTACGTCGGCCTCATCCCCGACCTCGCCACCATCCGCGACCGGGCGAAGACGCTGTGGCGCCAGCGCATCTACGGCTTCCTCGCCATGGGCTGGCGCGGGTCGGCGCGGCACTGGCATCACTACGAGCGCGCCTACCTCGTCATCGCCGGGCTCGCGACGCCGCTCGTGCTCTCGGTGCACACCATCGTCTCGTTCGACTTCGCGGCCTCGCAGCTGCCGGGCTGGCACTCGACCATCTTCCCGCCCTACTTCGTCGCCGGCGCCATCTTCTCGGGCTTCGCGATGGTGATGACGCTGATGGTCGTGGCCCGCTGGGTCTACGGCCTGCAGTCGCTCGTCACGATGAAGCACCTCGAGAACATGAACAAGGTCATGCTCCTGACGGGCCTCATCGTCGGGTACGCCTACGGCCTCGAGTTCTTCATGGCCTGGTACTCGGGCAACGCCTACGAGCTGTTCACCTTCAAGAACCGCGCGCTCGGGCCGTACGCCTGGGCCTACTGGATCATGGTCTCGTGCAACGTGCTCGCGCCGCAGCTCTTCTGGCTGCGGCGCCTGCGCCGCAGCATCGGGGTGATGTTCGTCGTCTCGATCCTCATCAACATCGGCATGTGGTTCGAGCGCTTCGTCATCATCGTCACGTCGCTGTCGCGCGACTTCCTGCCGTCGAGCTGGGGCCACTTCACGCCGACCTTCTGGGACTTCGCGACGCTCATCTACAGCTTCGGGCTCTTCTTCACCATGTTCTTCCTCTTCCTGCGTTTCCTGCCGATGGTGGCGATGGCCGAGGTGAAGCAGCTCCTGCCCGACGCCGTGACGCCGAAGGACCTGCCGGAGGAGCACACCTATGTCCACGCCTGAGCCGAAGGCCGCGGCGGCGGCGGGCCCCTACGGCCTGCTGGCCCAGTTCGACAGCGCCGGCGCGCTCTGCACCGCCGCCGAGATGGTGCGCGACGCCGCCTACACGCGCTGGGACGCGCACTCGCCCTTCCCGGTCCACGGCCTCGACCGGGCGATGGGCCTCACGCGGTCGCGGGTGCCCTGGGTCTCGCTCAGCCTCGGCCTCATGGGCGCGACGCTGGCGATGGTCTTCCAGTGGTGGACGAGCGCCGTCGACTACCCGCTCGTCATCTCCGGCAAGCCGCTCTTCAGCTACCCGGCGTTCATGCCCATCACCTTCGAGGTCGGCGTGCTCGGGGGCGTGCTCGGCGCCCTCCTCGGCATGCTCGGCTTCAACCGGCTGCCGCAGCTCTATCACGCGCTCTTCCGGTCGCCCCGGTTCGAGCGCGTGACCGACGACGGCTTCTTCATCTCGGTCGAGGCCGACGACCCGAAGTTCGACCTCGCGCGCACCCGCGACCTGCTCGAGGCCGCCGGCGCCACGCAGGTCGAGATCGTGGAGCGCTGAGCCATGTGGAGACGCCTCACCATCATCCCGGCGGCAGCGCTGGCCCTCACGGCCGGCTGCCGCGAACAGCCGTCGGAGGAGCCGCCCGTGCGGCTCATCCGGCACATGTTCGACCAGCCGCGCTTCGACATGCAGGAGCCGAACGCGCTCTTCGCCGACGGCCGCGCCCAGCGGCCCGACGTCCCGGGCACCGTGATCGCCGGGCAGCCGCGGGTCGACGACCACCTCTATCGCGGCACCGTCGCCGGCAAGCCGGCCGAGAGCCTGCCGATGGCCGTGACCCCGCAGCTCCTCGCCCGCGGCCAGGAGCGCTACCACATCTACTGCCGGCCCTGCCACGACGGCGCCGGCACCGGTAACGGCCTCGTCGCCCAGCGCGGCCTCCAGCCGCCGCCGACCAGCTACCACGACCCGCGCGTGCGCGCGATGCCGGTCGGCCAGCTCTACGACGTGATCGCGCGGGGCGTGCGCACCATGCCCTCGTACGCGGCCCAGATCCCCGTCGAGGACCGCTGGGCCATCACCGCCTACGTGCGCGCGCTGCAGCTCAGCCAGGACGCGCCCCTCGACGCGGTGCCCGCCGACGTCCGCGCCGCGCACGGCTGGACCGCCGCCGCGCCGCCGCCCGCGCCCGCCGCCCCGGCGGCGGCCTCGGCGCCCGCGACCCAGCCGAAGGACCAACGCCCGTGAGCGCCCATCTGACCGTCCTGCCCACCCTGACCCCCGAGTCGGTCTCGCTGCCGCCGGCCCACGGGCTGCGCCGTCTCCCGCTCATCGCCGGCGCCGCCGGCGCCGTCGGCCTCGTCGTGGCCGCCGGGCTCGGCCTGCGCGCGCCGGAGCGCTTCTACCACGCCTACCTGACGGCCTTCCTCTTCGGCCTCAGCCTCGGCCTCGGCGCCCTGTGCCACGTGCTCATCCAGCTCGCCTCGCGCGCCGGCTCGAGCGTCATCCCGCGCCGGCTGGCCGAGATCGCGATGGCGTCGCTGCCGGTCTTCGCGCTGCTCTTCATCCCGGTCGTCGTCGGCGCGGGCCACCTCTACGAGTGGACCCGCCACCACGAGGTCGCGCGGGACGCGCTGCTCCAGCACAAGCAGCCCTACCTCAACCTGCCGTTCTTCGCCCTGCGCGCCGTGATCTACTTCGCGCTCTGGGCCGGCGCCGCCTGGTACGTGTGGCGGCAGACGACCGCGCAGGACCGCACCCGCAGCCACGCCATCACGCGGCGGCTGCAGCGCCTGAGCCCGGTCGCGCTGCTCGTCTTCGCGGTCACGGTCACGCTCGCCGCCATCGACTGGATCATGGCGCTCTACCCGCACTGGTTCTCGACCATCTTCGGCCTCTACTACTTCGCCGGCAGCATGGTCGGCAACTACGCGCTCATGATCCTGCTCGCGCTCCTGGTGCAGCGCGGCGGCATGCTCACCGAGCTCATCACGCCGCACCACTACCACGACCTCGGCAAGTGGCTCTTCGCCTTCACCTGCTTCTGGGCCTACATGGCCTTCTCGCAGTACATGCTCATCTGGTACGGCAACATCCCCGAGGAGACGGTCTTCTACGCCCGGCGCTGGGAGGGCGGCTTCAAGGTCGCGACCACCCTGCTCGTCCTCGGCCACTTCGCGGTCCCCTTCTTCCTGCTGCTCGCCCGCGGCGCCAAGCGCAGCCACCTCGTCATCGGCGTCGCCGCGGTCTGGATGCTGGCCGCCCACTACCTCGACATCTACTGGCTGGTGATGCCGGCCATGGGCGCCGCGGGCGCCGGCCTCCGCCTCGTCGACGCCGCGGCGCTCGTGGGCATCGGCGGCGTCTTCCTCGCGGTGATGGCGTGGCTCATGCGCCGCCACCCCCTCGTGCCGGTGGGCGACCCGCGCCTGCACGAGTCGCTGGCGTTCGTGAACGACTGAGTCCGCCACCCCCGCCTCACGGCTCCACCTCGATCGGCTCGTCCGCCACGATCTGCTCGTCGGCGAGGGCGACGAGGTCGCTGCGCCGGCTCACGCCGAGGCGCGCGAAGATCCGTACGAGGTACTGCTCGATGGTCCCCTCGCTGAGGCCGAGGTGGGCGGCGATCTCCTTGTTCGTCATGCCCCGGCGGATGAGGGCCACGCACTCGGCCTGCCGATGCGACAGCCCGAGGCGGCGGTGCAGGAGGTCGACGCAGTCCATCAGGCGCAGGCACGCGCGGGTGATGACCAGGAGCGCGCCGTCCAGCGGCGCGGGGACACGTTTGGCGCGGACGAAGTACCGCTGCCGGTTCGGCGCGGTCACCTCGACCGCGCGCGTGTAGGCGGAGCCGGGCGGCGCGCCGTCCGCCCGCGCGCCGTCGAGCGCCGCGCCGAGCTCCGCCGGCACCCGGGCGGCGGAGCCGCCCAGCATGGACACCGCGTGCGCACCCTCGTCGTTGGCGAAGAGGACGCGCCGGTAGCCGCGGTCGCACAGCACGACGCCGACGTCGAGCTCGTCGAGGATGCGGCGCAGTTGGTCGGCGGCGAGCGGCGCCGGGTGCCCGCGCCGATCGGCGGCGGGAGCGGCGGGGCGCGGCGGGCGCGCCGGGTCACGGGTGCGGCGCATGTCTTCGGCTTCCAGCATGAGGGCAGGCCCTCCACCCTGGAGGTCGCAGACCCGGACGGATCTGTCGCACGAAAAGATCGCCGGCCGGGCGCCGTGGGCGTCCTTACCCGCGCGCCCCGGCGGTGCGGCCGCAGGACCGGCAGGTCGGCGGGCCGTCCGGGACGGCGCCGCCCTCGGGCGGGGTCACGGAGTAGAAGGCGCACGCGAACGCGCGCTGGTAGGACTCGATCACGCACCGGGCGTTCACCGCGGGCACGCGGATGAGAAGGCGCGCCAGTCCCCAGGGCACCCGCCGCAGGCGCAGCGTCACGGGCGGCGGCAGGGCGCGGACGAAGTCGACCCAGCGGAGCGCCCCGGCGGCGGTCACCTGGCGCACGTCGGTCAGGTCCAGCACCTCGACGGCAGCGGCGGTGGCCACCAGGGGCGCCAGGTCGGTGCCTTCGCCGAGGGCGCCGTGCAGCGTGACGACCCGCGCATGCCCCTGCCCCGTGATCTCCCAGAGGGCGAGGTCGTAGAGCCGGCGGACCGCCGCGAGCGACGCCCGGAGGAAGCGCACCCCCAGGCGCCAGACGGCCGTGACGTGCGCCGCGTCGGGGCGGGTCCAGGTCGGCTCCGCCTCGAAGCGCACGCGGCGGCCATCGGCGCGCCGGAACACGACGCGTACGGCCCGCGAGCCGCGAGCGGCCCGCGGGCCGCGGTTCAGAAGCCGAAGCTGATCGACTGGCGGGCGATCTCCGTGGGACTACCCGAAGTAGCTGTCGCCGGTGAAGCTGCGGTAGTACACGCGCAGGTCGAGGGCGAAGGGGCACGGGAAGAGTCGGCTGCCGAAGTTGGTGCCGTAGCCCTCCCGCGCGCCCGCCATGTCGTGCAGGTAGGACTGGTAGTTCCAGGGCGTCGCGCCGGCGAGCGGGCCCCCCATGTAGTTGCCGCCGACGCCCTCATGGCCGACGTAGTCGAAGCGGTGGTCGAACTGTGCCCGCTCGTCGCCGGCGTAGCCGCGCACGGTCGCGGTCACGGTGCTGAGCGACGAGAGCACCGTAAGCGCTTGCCAGTACCACGCCGCATTGCCGAAGCTACCCCAGCCCGAGAACGAGCCGTAGACCGTGAACGCGCAGAACATGCCGAAGGCCATGCCGCAGAAGAAGGCCCGGTTCCCGTTCGTGCCGTTGAGCACGCCGATGAGGAACCCCGACACGAACCCGGCGACGAAGGTCACGAGCAGGCCGGACCAGAACCCCAGGCCGAAACACCCCGCCACGACGGCGACCGCGATGGCCGCCACGGCCAGCGCAAAGGTGAGGCTGGCGCGCAGCGCCGTCCCATGTTTACCCTGCGCCGCGGCGCCCGCGGCCACGTGGGGCAGGGCCATGATGCCACCCACCCAGGGGATGCCATTGAGCTCCAAGGCGTTCTGGTACTGCCCCTTGGTGAACTCCTCCCGCCCCTCCGTGGTCAATAGCCCGCCCTTGAGGGCCGACTTCAGTCCGTGCTGGAAGTCCGAGGCCATCATGCCGACAACGGCCTTGAACGGGGCCAAGAAGACCTTCAGGGCGCCCCGGAGGAACCGCCCCAGGCTGAACTGCCCGTCGGGGTCGATCCGGTTGATGGGATCGTTGACGCAGTAGGCGTAGCCGTTCGGCCCGGTCGCCGACCGCGTGTCGAGCTTCGGGTCGGGCGAGATGAACCGGCCGAGGGCCGGATCGTAGTAGCGCGCGTGCAGGTAGAGGAGCCCCGACTCGTCCTGCCGCTGCCCGGTGTAGGAGCGCGCCTCGCCGTGGCTGGTCCCGGTCGAGAGCCGCTCGCCGTACGGGCGGTACTTGAGCCGTTGCACCTCGAGCCCGCTCGCGTCGGTCACCGCCTGGATCGACCCCTTGTCGTCGGTGTGCAGCCAGTACTTCGTCGGCCCCACGAGCTTCGCCACCGGCCGCCCCGCGAGCGCCACGTACTTGGTCGCCGTCGCCCCCGTCACCTCGTACTCGTCGCCCAGGTACACCGTCGTCGTCGCGCCCGCCACCTTCGTCAGGCGCATGCCGTTGCCGTCGTAGGTCAGGCTCGCCGTCCCGATCGTCGCCGGCAGGTTCTCCGCCGTCCACGTCAGCGTCCGCCCCGCGCCCGCCACCAGGTTCCCGTTGGCGTCGTAGCTGTAGGTGTTCCCGCCCGCCGCCGTCACCGCGTGCGGCCGCGCCGCCGTCGCCCCCGGGTAGGCGTAGCTCCCCGCCAGCCGCGAGTTCGTGGCCAGGTTGCCGCTCGCCGTGTACGTGAAGGTCTGGCTGTCCGCCCCGTTGCTGAGGTTGGTCGCGCTCGTGAGCCGGTGCAGCGAGTCGTAGAGGTAGCTCCAGCCCTCGCCCGCGAACGGGCTCGTCACCTGGGTGATCGTGCCCTCGGCGTCGCGCGTGTAGGCGAGGTTCTGGATCGTCCCCCCACCCGTGCAGTAGCACGCGTACGAGCAGTCGTACGGGACCCCGCAGGAGTCGTAGCAGGTGCCGGCGCAGGTCTGGCAGGTCACCTGGACCGTCGTGACGATGCCGGTGAGCCACCCCCGGTTCGGGTCGTAGCTGTAGGTCGTCAGCGTGCCGTTCGCGTTGGTCTGCGTCGCGAGCGTCCCCGCCGCCGTGTACGTCGCCCCGCTCACCAGCCCCGGCACCGTCGTCACCCGGCCGGCCCCGTCGTAGAGCAGCGGCGCCGCCGCCGTCCCGACCTCCGTCCCGTCCGGGAACCTCGTCCACAGCGGCTGCCCCGCCGCCCCGTAGCCCCGCTCCAGCGTGTAGCTCGTCCCGCCGATGGTCCGCGACGTCTTCACCTGCCGCCCGGCCGCGTCGTAGTCGTAGGTCACCGTCCCCGACGGGTCCGTCATCGAGGTCTGCGCCCCCACGTTGTAATAGCCGCTGCGCGCCTGGTCGTAGCCCCAGGTCACCGTCGCCTCCGTGGTCCCGTCTGCCCGCTTCACCACCTTCTGCGTCCGCCGCCCCAGCGCGTCGTAGCCGAACGTCGTCACCTGCCCCTTGGCGTCCGCCTGCGCCGTCAGCCGCCCGGCCGCGTCATACCCGTAGCTCCACGCCCCCGCGTTCGGGTCCGTCATCGCCAGCTTGCGCCCGAGCGAGTCGACGGTGTAGCTGCGCACGCTCCCGCTCCCGTCCGTCACCTGCGTGAGCTCGCCGCGCGCATCGTACGCGAAGCGCAGCCGCACCTCGGCGCCGGCCACGAACTCGCTGACCGTGAGGGTGCGGCCCTCCGCGTCGGCACAGGTCCGGACCGCGTGGCCCATCTCGTCGGTTTCCGTCCGGCACGGCCGCGCCACCGGGAAGTCCGGGTCCCCCGGGAGGGCCACGATGTCGTAGCTCTGCGTCCGGAAGCGTCCATCCGGCGCCGTCACCCGCGTCGTCCGGCCCAGCGCGTCGTACGCCACGGTCGTCCACTTGCTCGCCGCGCCCGCGTAGTACGGCGCGCTCGACGACACCACCTGGCCGCGGCCGTCGTAGACGGTCTCGGCGATGATGTCCGCGGGCCCCCGCGTGACCGTCTTGTAGGTCCGCCCCTGCCCGTCGTAGTACTTGCGCGTCCACTGCTCCTGCCCGTCCGCCCCCGGCCGCCGCGTCTCGACGTACTGGCTGCCCGGGACCCCCGGGAAGAAGTACGTCGTCTGCTCGTAGCCCCCGAGCGGCCCGCTGCTCCGCGTCAGGCGCCCGAGCGCGTCGTACTGCCGCGTCTGGCTCTGCCCGTTCGCGTTCGTCGCCACGAGCTCCACGCCCAGCACCGGGTCGAACGTCGAGCTGACCGTCTTCCCCACCGCGTTCGTCACCGATTCCGGGTACACCTTGGTCGCGTCGTAGGTCACCGTGTCCGTCGCGTTGAGCTCGTTCGTCCGGCTCGTCACGTTGCCGTTGGTGGGGTCGTAGGCGAACCGCTTCGTCACGTACGTGTCGGTCGTGTTCGCCCAGCTCTGCTGCTGCGTCAGCCGCCCCGCCGTCGGCACCGCGTCCCACGTCGTGTTCCCGTCGTAGACGTACAGCGCGCTGACGAGCTTGGTCCCGCTCGCCACCACGCCCGGATACACCTCCACCGCCGCCGGCTTGTCCACGAGGTACAGGCTCGCGCTCGTGTTCGGGCGGTAGGTGTAGACGGTGGTCGCCTCGTCGCCCGTGAGATCCTCGTCGCCGTAGTTCACCTGCTGTGTCACGTTGCCGAACGCGTCGTAGCCCCGGCTCAGGTAGCTCGTCTTGCTCGCGGCGCCCGCGTAGAAGTACTCCCGCCGCCCCGTCTCGAGCGAGGTGTACGGCACCGTCGCCCCGTTGGTCGTGTAGTAGCGCCGCGTCCGTGCGAGGAGCGTCCCGCTCCCGTCATGGCGCTCGAGCAGGAACGGCTTGGACACCGAGCCGTAGTCCTGCTGCCACCAGGTCTCGTCATAGGGGCACAGGCTCTCCCCGGTGCTGCAGGGGGCCACGGTCTTCGAGTAACTGAAGCCCAGCGAGCGGCGCTCGAGGGGATCGAAGAGATAGCCCGCGTAGCTGTAGGTCGTCGTCGCCGTGTTCCCGCGCCCGTCGCTCACCGCCAGCGCCGTCACCGTCGGCGTCACCGGCGGGTTGTTGGTGTTGACCCACGCCGATGACGGGGCGTAGGTGATGGCGGCGCTGCCGCCGAGATCGGTCGCCACGCCCACCACGACGTCCGTCGCGACCGCGCTGGCGAGGGTGACGTTCCAGAGGCCGCCGCTGGCGTAGCCGGCCAGGTCGGACTTGCCGTCCCCGTCGTAGTCACCGACGAAGTTGTCGGACGGCCCGCCCCAGTGGCCCGCCCACCCGCCCGAGCCGGGGCCCCCGAAGCTCGTGCCCGTCGAGAGCCGGACGTCCCATACGCCGTTGCCGGCGTAGCCCGCGATGTCGGTCTTGCCGTCCCCGTTGAAGTCGCCGAGGACGTTGTTGCTCTGACCGCCCGCGTGGCCCGCCCACCCGCCCGAGCCGGCGCCCCCGAAGCTCGAGCCCGTCGACAGCCGGACGTCCCACACGCCGTTGCCGGCGTAGCCCGCGATGTCGGTCTTGCCATCGCCGTTGAAGTCGCCGAGGAAGTTGTTGGTCTGGCCGCCCCCGTGGCCCGCCCACAACGAGCAGCTGAAGCTCGTCCCGGTCGACAGGCACACGTGCCACTGGCCATTGCCGGCGTAGCCCGCCATGTCGGTCTTGCCGTCGCCGTTGAAGTCGCCGAGGACGTTGTTGGTCTGGCCGCCGGCGTGGCCGGCCCAGCCGCCCGAGCCGGCGCCCCCGAAGCTCGTGCCCGTCGAGAGCCGGACGTCCCACAGACCGTTGCCGGCGTACCCGGCGATGTCGCTCTTGCCGTCGCCGTTGAAATCACCGACGAAGTTGTTGGTCTGGCCGCCGGCGTGGCCGGCCCAGCCGCCCGAGCCGGCGCCCCCGAAGCTCGTCCCCGTCGAGAGCCGAACGTCCCACACGCCGTTACCGGCGTACCCGGCCATGTCCATCTTGCCGTCGCCGTTGAAGTCGCCGAGCGCGTTGTTCGTCTGGGTCCCGCCGTGCCCGGCCCAGTTGGAGTTGGACACGAAGCCCGCCGGCGGCGCCGCGTAGGTGAAGGAGGTGGCCGGCAGCGCCGTCCCCGCCGCCACGGTGCCCGTCGTCGCGGCGCCGCTCCCGGTCCCCTGGCCATGCTGCTGCACGCTCTTGAGCCGCGAACGGCCCGTGCTGGGGCTGAGATCGTAGGTCAGGGCATAGGCCCGCGCGCGGGTGCCGCTCACCGTCACCTCGATGGTCTGCAGGCGGTAACGGATCTGCGAGAGGCCGGCCCCGGTCGCGTACGTGACCACGTCAGGTCGCGCCACCGTCTCGCGGTAGAACTGCACCACGTTGCCGTTGTAGCTGATCGTGTCGAGGTAGCACTCGAGCGCGGGCGCGCCGTCGCACCAGTACGCGTAGGTGACGGTGTTCCCGAAGGGGTCCTGCACCGTCGAGAGCGCCCAGCGAAACGTCCCCTTGCCCGTCTGGAGCTGCGCCGTGTAGGTCGCCTTGACCCCGTCCTTGCGCCACACGAACCAGCGGTTGTTGGGGAGGTCCCGGGTGACGCGCACGTAGCTCTGGATCTTCGTCGTGTGGGTCCCGCCGAGCGCCGTGGACCCGACCAGCTCCTGCCCGTCGAGGAGGTAGATGTCGCTCGCGTCGTCGTACTTCGGCGACCCCTTCCCCGGCGACGCGCGCTCGATGACGCTGCCCGCGGCGAGGCCCCAGCCGACGCCGATGAGACCGTTGCCGCCCCCCGAGGCGTAGCTCAGGCTCACCGCCGGCTCGAGCCCGTGGAAGGGCGGCACCTCGACCTTGATGGTGCTGCCGAACTGCCCGGTGAAGGCGTCGACGGTGTTTTGCACCGCGCCGCTGACGGGGGCCGCGGGGGCGGCGGCGGCCGGGGCGGCGAGGCCCCCCGCGAGGAGGACGACCATGCCGAGGACGACGACCGGGCGAGCGCGCATCAGGACCTCCTGGTGATCCGCTCTCATCGTGCGCGCCGGGCGGCCCCGGGCACCAGTTAGGGAACCCTAACCGGCCGGGGTGCGCGCTCACCCCCGCTCGGGGGGCTCGCCGAGCGCGCTCCCGAGCGTGAGGGCCATCCGGCTCCGCACGAGGTCCATCAGGCTGTCGAGCTCCCGGGCGCCGAGCCCGAGGCGCGCCCCGAGCGCGCGGTGCGTCCCCTGGAACACGGCCTCGCGCGCCTGGGCGATCCAGCGGGCGACGGTGGCGCGGTGGACCCGGTACAGGGCGCCGATGGCGCCGATGTTGAGCCCGTCGACGAAGTGCAGCCGCAGCACGGTCCGCTCGCGCGGCGCCAGCGCGGCCAGCGCCTCCCGCACGGCGGCGGTGACCGCGGCCCCGTCGCGCTGCTTGAGGAAGGCGAGCGCCGGATCGGGACCGCCGGCGAGCAGGTCGAGCTCCGCCGCGGCGGTGGGCTCGCCGTGGGTCTTGCGCCGGCGCATGAGGGTGCGCGCCTGCCGTACGGCCGCGATCTGGACCCAGCGCGCGAGCGGGCCACGGCCGGCGTAATTGCAGATCCCCGGCGGGTGTTGCCCCGGAACGAACAGCAGCACCCGCAGGGTCTGCCGCAGCTCATCGAGCAAGGCGGCGGGGACGCGCGCGGCCGCGAGCGCCGGCGCCATGGCCGGCGCGACGTGCCGCTCGAACGCGGCGAGCGCCGCCGGCTCGCCGCGCGCACACCCGCAGGCGAGGTAGAGGTCCGCGGTGTGCAACGCGCGCAGCGCGGTCACCGCATCGGCGCCGTCGGGCAGTCGCGCCGCGAGGTACTGCACGAAGCCCGCGGGCTCGAGCGCGACCCCCGGCCACGCCGCCGTCGCCTGAGCGAGCACGGTCCGCAGCGCGGCCTCGAGCGTCGCGCCGTCGACGTCCGCGCCCCGCGGGCCCATCGCGGCGGCGAGCCCCACCGGCTCAATGCGCGTTGCCACGCGCTCATTCTGGCCCGGTGCCCGGGTTGAGTAAAGCGATCGGCGGTGGCATAGTCGGGCGAGCGCAGCGATGCCCTGCCTGTCGGAGAACACGGTCCAGCGCTTCGTCGAGGGCCAGCTCGCCGACGAGGCCGCCGCCGCGGTCGAGCAGCACGTGGACGAGTGCCCCGAGTGTCGCGGCGTGCTCGCCGACCTCGGCCGCGCGCTCGGCGCCGACGCGGTGGCCGCGCAGGACCCGGGGCCTGCGGCCGGCGCGCCCGGGGTCGCGGACGAGCCCGCGCCCCGGCTGGCGCGGGGCGCGAGCGTGGGCCGGTACATCGTCATCGATCCGATCGGCGCCGGCGGGATGAGCGTCGTCTACGCCGCCTACGACGCCGAGCTCGATCGCAAGGTGGCGCTCAAGCTGGTGCACCCCGGGGCCGCGCCCGCCGCGGGCTTGCCCGAGGTGCAGGCCCGGCTCGCGCGCGAGGCGCAGGCGCTCGCGCGGCTCTCGCACCCGAACGTCATCACAGTCTACGAGGTCGGCACGCGCGGCGACGAGATCTTCCTCGCCATGGAGCTCGTCGAGGGTCCGACGCTCGCGGGGTGGCTGGCCGAACGACTCCGCACCTGGCGGGCCACCGTGCGGATGTTCCTGCAGGCCGGCGCCGGGCTCGCCGCGGCGCACGCGGCCGGCCTCGTCCACCGCGACTTCAAGCCGCACAACGTGCTCGTGGGCCCCGACGGCCGCGCGCGGATCCTCGATTTCGGCCTGGCGCAACCGGCCGCCGCGCCGCGGGACCGCCCGGAGCGCCGGGCCGCGCCCGCGGACGGCGCCGAGGATTACCGCGCCGGCGCCGGGGCGGCGGCGTTGACCCGCACCGGCGCGCGCCTCGGCACGCCCGCGTACATGGCGCCCGAGCAGCACCGCGGCGAGGCGGTGGACGCGCGCACCGATCAGTTCTCCTTCTGCGTGGCGCTCTTCGAGGCCCTCCACGGGGTGCGGCCGTTCGACGCCGGAGACGCGGGCGATCTGCGGCGGGCGGTGACGGAGGGGCAGCTCCGCGCGCCGCCGCGGGACCGGCGCGTGCCCGCCCGGCTGCGGCGCATCGTGCGGCGCGGCCTCAACGTGCGGCCCGAGGATCGCTACCCGACCATGGACGCGCTGCTCGCGGACCTCACGCGGGCCACGCGCGCCCGCTGGTGGAAGGCGGCCGCGGCGGTGGCCGCGGCGGCGCTCGTCGCGGGCACCGCCCTCGCGGGCCGCGCCCACTGGCAACGCCAGGAGTCGGCCTGCCTCCGCGCCGAGACCAGGCTCGTGGGCGTGTGGGACCCCGAGCGACAGCGCCGCGGCCGCGCCGCCTTCGTCGCGACCGGGCTCGACGGCGCGGCGGCGGCGTGGGCGCAGTCGGCCGCGCGGCTCGACGCCTACACGCGCGCCTGGGCCGCGGCGCGCGACGAGGCGTGCGCGGCCACCCGGCGGGGCACGCAGTCCGAGGAGGTGCGGGACCTGCGGCTCGAGTG
>DASXVK010000679.1:0-1703 GCA_036504295.1 Polyangia bacterium | reverse complement strand
CGCGGCGGCCGACGCGTTCCGGCCGCCTCTCTTCGCCGCCGCCGGCGCCGCCCTGCTCGGCGCGGCGCCGGCGCTGTGGCTGGCGTTTCGCCGCCGGGAGGCCCGCCCGCGGGCGCTCCTCGCGGCGGTAGCCGCCGCGGCGCTCGCCACCGGCGTCCTCGCCGGCGCGCTCGCGTGGCGCCCGCCGGCAGCGTGGGCGCAGCTCGGCGCGGCGCTCGACGGCCCTGACCCGGTCGCGTGCCACGGCGTGGTGGAGGACCTGGCGGACCACCTGCCTGACCGCACGCGCGTCAGCGTCGCGCTCTCGGCCGCCGGCCCACCTGACGCGCTGCGGCCGGTCGGCGGCCGCCTCCTCCTCACCGTCGGCGGCGGCGCCGCGCTCCTCCCGGGCGATCGCGTGCAGCTCGAGGCGCGCATGCGCCGACCCAGCGGCGCGCGCAACCCGGGCGGCTTCGACCACGAGCGCTCGCTACGCGCCCGCGGCGTCGACGTGGTCGCGTTCCTGCCCGACCGCGGCGGCGTGGTCGTTCACGCGGTCCCGGCGCCGGCCCCGATCCTGCGGCCGATCGGCGCGCTGCGCGAACGGCTGCGCCGGTTCCTCGCGGTGCGGCTCGACGGTTCGGCGCGCGGGCTCATGATCGCGCTCATCCTCGGGGATCGCGGCCACGTCTCGCGCGCGCTCGACGATGACTTCCGGAGCGCCGGCGTCACCCACGTGCTGTCGGTGTCCGGCCTGCACCTGGCGGTCGCCGCGTTCCTGTTCTACGCGGGGTTGCGCCGGCTGCTGCTGCGCATCCCCGGGCTGGCGCTCCGCGTCGAGGTGCGCCGCGTCGCGGCGCTCTCCGCGATCCCGGCGGTCATCTTCTATACGCTGCTGACGGGCGCGGCGGTCGCGACGGTGCGGTCGGCGATCATGGCCATCGCCTTCTTCGCCGCGGCGGCCGTCGGCCGCAGCAGCGATCACGTGAATGCCATCGGCGCGGCCGGCCTCGCGATCCTGCTGTGGTCGCCGCTCAGCCTCTTCGACCCGTCGTTCCAGCTCACCTTCGCCGCCGTCGCGGGGCTCGCCCTGACGGCGCCGCTCGGCGCCCGCGCGGCCGCGGCCATCGCCGGCGACGGCCGGCTGCGCGCCGGCCTGCGCTGGGCGGCGCGCTTCGCCGTGGCCTCGACCGCCGCGCTGCTCGCGACGGCCCCGATCGCCGCCATCCACTTCAACCAGGTCGCGCCCGCCGGCCTCCTCGGCAACTTCCTCGTCGTCCCGCTCGCCGAGATGGTCGTGCTGCCGCTCGGCCTCGGCGCCACGCTCATGGCGCCGCTCGCGCCGGGGCTCGCCGGGCTGGGCGTGCGGGCGGCGGGGCTCGGCGCCGCGCTGATGGCCGGCGCCGCGCACGCCGTCGCGCGCCTGGCGCCCGCGTGGCGCGTGCCGCCGCCCTCGGCGCTCGAGCTGGTGTGCACCTATGGCATGCTGGTGCTCCTCGCCGGCTGGCGCGGCCACCGGTGGGCCCGGCGGGCCGCCCTCGCGTGCGCCGCCGTGCTGATCGTGTCGGTGGCGGCGGGCGCCCTCGCGCCGCGGCTCGAGCGGCGCCTGCGGGTCACCTTCCTCGACGTGGGCGACGCCGACTGCGCGCTCGTCGAGCTGCCCGGCGGGGAGGCCATGCTCGTCGATGCGGCCGGCAGCGCCGACGGCTCGGCCGCCTTCGATC
>DASXVK010000678.1:0-1831 GCA_036504295.1 Polyangia bacterium | reverse complement strand
GCCTTGCTCGGAGGGGCGCAACCGCGCGGCGCACTGCGGCTCGTCAGTACGCCTCCGCGGCTTCGCCGCGCGGCGCGGGCACTCGGTCATCTGGTCGGGGAGCTTGGCCGCCACCCTTCCATGCTGCCTGTTTTCCTGCCTGGAGTGGCCCGACTGGTCGGAACCGCGCCCGGGCGCGCCGCTACGCCGACGCGCCGGCCGGCAGCACGCGCGAGAAGCCCAGCTTGAGCGGCTTGCCGACGAAGAGGCGGGCCCACCCCGGGATCTCGGGGGGCGGCTCCTTGGCGAGGGCGACCCAGAGCCGGCGCGCCGCCACGAGGGCGACGGCGGCGCTGGCCGCGGTGAGCGCGGTGACGAGACCCGTCCACAGGACTTTCTTCATGCGATACACCGTCAGTCCCAGGGCGCGGGATCGCAAGTTGCCGCCCCGGGCGTGTGGTACCCTGATCGTCGTCATGGACATCACCGAGCTCTCTCCGACCGAGCGGGTCGCGCTGGTCAGCCTGGCGCGCACCGTCATCCGCGCCGATGGCACCGTCAGCGCCGACGAGGCCGAGACCATGGCCCAGCTCGCCGCCGCGATGGGCCAGGACGTGTTCCTCGAGGCCCTGCGCGCCGCCCAGGTGCAGGTGCCGACCGCGGACGGCGCGCGGCAGGCCGCGGCCCAGGTGACGCGGCCCGAGGCGCAGCGGCTCATCTACGCGCTCCTCTACGGGACCGCTCACAGTGACGGCCTCTCGCCGCGCGAGTGCGACGAGCTGCGCGCGCTGGCGGCGCTGTGGGAGCTGCGCCTCGAGCCGACGAGCCTCGCCCTGGCCCGCCCGCCCCGCTAGCCGGCGCGCCGCGGCGGCAGCTGCGGAGCCCGGAGGGCGAGCCGGCCGGGAGTCCGGCCGTGGCAGGGGTGGGGACCCCGACGGCTTCGCCGGCGGGGCGGGGCGGCACGCCCCGTGGGATCGATTGCCGGCGCCGCCGTTCGATGGCACATGCCTCCCATGGGCGAGGCGGGACCGCGGCCCTGGCGCGCGCTGAGGAGCTTCTTCGGCGAACGCATCTGGACCGCGCGCCGGGCGGACCTACGGCGCGGGCCGGCGGCGCTCTACCATGTCGCGCGGCTGCTCCAGATCACGGCCGGCGCGGTGTGGTCCTGCGCCAGGTCACCGACTACCTCACGTTCGTCGTCGTGACGCCCATCCTCAGCGTCGCGGCGGCCACCCTCGGCGCCGCCGCGACGAGCTCGGGCGCGATCAGGTTCGCGCGCGACACCCTCGGCCTCGGCCGGCTCATCGACCTCGCGCTGCGCTCGAGCTCGATCGTGGTCGCGTGCAGCGCCATGTTCACGATGTATGTCGTCATGCCGAACACGCGGACGCGCCTGCGCTCGGCGCTCCTCGGCGCCCTCGTGAGCGGCGTCCTGTGGCAGCTCGCGCTGACGCTGTACGTCAACGCGCAGTCGAGCGTGGCGCGGTTCAACGCGCTGTACGCCGGCTTCGCGACGATCCCGATCTTCCTCGTGTGGGTGTACGTCTCCTGGCTCGTCACGCTCGTCGGCGCCGCGCTCGCGGCCGCGCATCAGCACGAGGGGATGCTCGTGCAGCAGCGCCAGCTCGGCGCGTTCGACCAGGAGCTGCGCGAGACCGTCGGCCTCGCCGTGACCGCGCGCGTCGCCCGCACGTTCCTCGCGGGCGCGCCGCCCTGGACCACCGCCGCGCTGGCCGGCGCGCTGCAGGTCCCCGAGGCGCTCGTCGACGAGACCGTGACCACGCTCGTGGCCCACGGCGTCCTCGCGCGCACCGCGGGCGGCCCCGTCGCGGGCGTCATCCTCGCCCGCGAC
>DASXVK010000677.1:0-1792 GCA_036504295.1 Polyangia bacterium | reverse complement strand
CTGCGCGGTCGTCACCACGTGCTCGAACGCCGGAAGGTAGATCTCGCGCAGCGTGCGCTCGTCCACGTCGGCGGACACGCGCATGCGGTCCGTCTCCTGGTTGTTCACCGCGAAGTGCTTGAGGCTGGTGCCGACGCCCTGGGACTGCACGCCCTCGACGTACGCGGCGGCGAGGTGCCCCGCGAGGTGCGGGTCCTCGGAGAAGTACTCGAAGTTGCGCCCGCACAGCGGCGTGCGCTTGATGTTGACGCCCGGGCCCAGCAGCACCGCCACGCCCTGGGCGGCCGCCTCGCGGCCCAGCGCCTCGCCGACCCGCCGCATCAGCTCGGGATCCCACGTCGAGGCAAGGGTCACCGCGGTGGGGAAGCAGGTCGCCGGGACCGAGTCGCCGACCTCGGCGGCGCCGCCCTCGAGGACCTGCTTGCGCACGCCGTGCGGGCCGTCGGTCATCATGATCGCGGGCACGCCCGCGCGGTCGATCGGCTTGGTGTGCCAGAAGTCCGCGCCCGACGTGAGGGACGCCTTCTCCTGCAGCGTGAGGGTGTCGAGCACCCGGTCTTCATCGAACGGCATCGCAACCGCACCTCCAGGTGGCACCGTAGCCGCCGGGCCGGGTCAGGTGCTGGACTGTGTCGCGTCGGGCGCGCTGACGGTGGTGGTGACCAGGCACGTCACCGTGGAGTGGCCGGGCGTCGGGGCCCAGACGACGAGCCGCCCGGAGGTGGGCGCCTGCGTGGCGCAGAGCTGGGAGGCGGCCTCGTCGAGCCGCGTCTGGCCGGTCGGCGGGTTGCTCAGGTCCTGGCGCACGACGACCGTCGCCTCGTGGCTGTCGGCGCACGGCACCACCCGCACGGCCCACACGTCGCCGTCCTGCGGCACCGTGGCCAGGCAGTTGCCGACCACCAGCTGCTGCGGGGTGGCGAACCGCGGCGCCGAGACGTCGGCGGGCAGCGGCCGCAGCAGCAGCCAGACGATGCCCCCGGCGGCGAGCCAGAACAGGGTCGAGAGGACGCCCAGCGCCAACCCGGCCCACGCCATCCACCGGCCGCGCCGCCGCCGGCCCGCCGTCCGCGTCGCGCCCATGGCGCCGAGGACGATCGGCACCGGCCCGAGCCCGACGACCCCCGTGGCCAGCGCCGCGATGCTCACGCCGTCCCACGGCGCCTGCTGCGCCGGCGGTTGCTGCCAGCCCTGCCCGTAGTACGGCGCCGGGTACTCGTACCGGTCGGGGGGCTGCGTCACGACGTGACCTCGAGCACCACCGGCACGTGGTCGCTCGGGCCCTTGCCCTTGCGCTCGTTGCGCTCGATCGTCGCGCCGGTCACCGCGGCGGCCAGTGCCGGGGACGCGTACGTCAGGTCGATGCGCATGCCCTCGTTCCGCGGGAAGCGCAGCTGCTGGTAGTCCCAGTACGTGTAGGTGTGCTCGGCCGGCAGGTGCACCCGGCTCACCTCGCTGTAGCCGCCGTCGGCGATGGCGGCGAAGGCCTCCCGCTCCGCGGGCGTCACGTGGGTGCGCCCCGCGAAGAACTCCATGCTCCACACGTCGCTGTCCAGGGGGGCGATGTTCCAGTCGCCGACGAGCGCGATCTTCGCCGTCGGCTCGTCGTGCAGCCACTGCCCGGACGCGGTGCGCAGGGCGGCCAGCCAGTCGAGCTTGTACTCGTAGTGCGGGTCGGCGATCTCGCGGCCGTTGGGGATGTAGAGGCTCCACACCCGCACGCCGCCGCACGTGGCGCCGAGCGCGCGCGCCTCGAGCGCCGGCGGGTCGCCCCACAGCGGCTGCCCGTCGA
>DASXVK010000676.1:0-5522 GCA_036504295.1 Polyangia bacterium | reverse complement strand
CTGCGGCACCGTCGTCAACGGTGGCGACCCCGTTCACGTCCACGTCGCCGTCAAGGTCCACGTCAAAGTCCACGTCAAGGTCCACGTCGACGGGTCCGGGCGCGCCGAGACGCGGTGACGAGGCGCTACGGCCGCCCGATGCCGTAGTACGTGAAGCCGAGCCCGCGGACGGTGTCGGGCTCCCACACGTTGCGCCCGTCGAAGAGCACCGGCTGGCGCAGCAGCGCCTTGATGCGGCCGAAGTTCGGCCGCCGGAACTGGTGCCACTCGGTGACCAGCGCCAGCGCGTCGGCCCCGTCGCAGCAGTCGTACGGGTGCGCGTGCCAGGTGATGCGGGGGTCGTCGGGCAGGGCGCGGCGGCCGGTCTCGGTCGCGACCGGGTCGTGCAGCGCGACGCTCGCGCCCGCCGCGAGCAGCGCCGTGACGAGGGTCAGCGCCGGCGCCTCGCGCACGTCGTCGGTGCCGGGCTTGAACGCGACGCCCCAGATGGCGATGCGCCGCCCCGCGACGGCGCCGGCGAAGTGGGCGCGGATCTTCTCGGCGAGGATGCCCTTCTGGCGCTCGTTCACGCGCTCGACCGCCTCGAGGATGTCGAGGCCGCCGCCGGCCTCGCGGGCGGTGGCGATGAGCGCCTTGACGTCCTTGGGGAAGCACGAGCCGCCGAAGCCGGTGCCGGGGAAGAGGAACTTCGGGCCGATGCGCGGGTCCGAGCCCATGCCCTTGCGCACGAGCTCGACGTCGGCGCCGAGCCGGTCGCACAGGCCCGCGATGTCGTTCATGAACGAGATGCGGGTCGCCAGCATCGCGTTCGAGGCGTACTTCGTCAGCTCCGCCGAGGGGCAGTCCATGTAGATGATGCGGTCGCTCGTGCGCGTGAAGGGCTCGTAGAGCCGGCGCAGCACGTCGCGCGCCCGCGCGTCGTCGGTGCCGATGACGATGCGGTCGGGCTTCATGAAGTCGTTGATGGCGTCGCCCTCCTTGAGGAACTCGGGGTTCGACGCGACGGCGAAGGGCTGGGTGGCGTGGCGGCCGATGATCGCGCGCACCTTCTCGGCGGTGCCGACCGGCACGGTGCTCTTCGTGACCACGACCGTGAACTTCGTGAGGTTCGCGCCGATGGTCTCGGCCACCGCGAGCACGGCCGTGAGGTCGGCCGCGCCGTCGGCCCCGGGCGGGGTGCCGACGGCGATGAAGACGACCTCGGCCCCGCGCACCGCCGCGGCGACGTCGGTGGTGAAGGTGAGGCGCTCCTCGCTCACGTTGTAGGCCACGATGGCCTCGAGGCCGGGCTCGTGGATCGGGATCCGCCCCTCCTGCAGCGCCGCGATCTTGCTCGCGTCGATGTCCGCGCAGGTGACGTCGTTGCCCATGTCGGCGAGGCCCGCCCCGGTGACGAGGCCGACGTAGCCGGTTCCGATGACGCAGAGCTTCATGGCTCGAGCTCCTGTTTCACTTGGAGGCCCGGTCGGGCCAAAACCGCTGCAGTCTAGCCAGAATACAGTACCGGCGCAACGCACCCCCGGGCGCGGACGGCCGACGGTGAGGCTGCTATACTCGCGCCGTGCGCGCCATGATCCTCGCGGCCGGCTACGGCACCCGCCTCGGCACCCTCTCCGACGAGCGCCCCAAGGTGCTCCTGCCGATGTGCGACGTGCCGCTCATCCGCTACCCGCTCGCCCTGTGCCGGGCCGCCGGCATCCGCGACGTCGTCGTCAACCTGCACCACAAGGGCGACCTCGTCGAGCGCACGCTCGGCGACGGCACCGCCCACGGCCTCGCCATCCACTACTCCCGCGAGCCCGTGATCCTCGGCACCGGCGGCGGCGTGCGCCACGCGCTGCCGCTGCTCGGCCGCGAGGCGTTCGTCATCCTCAACGGCAAGGTCGTCGCCGACCTCGACCTCGGCGCGGTCATCGCCGCCCACCGCGCCCGCGGCGCGCTCGCGACCATGGTCGTGCGCCCCGACCCCGCGGCGGCGCGCTGGGGCGCCATCGACGTCGCCGCGGACGGCCGCATCCGCGGCCTCCTCGGCCCGGGCGGCCACATGTTCACCGGCATCCACGTGGTCGAGCCCGAGCTCATCGCCCGCATCCCCGAGGGCGAGCAGTGCATCATCCGCACCGCCTACCTGACGGCGCTGCGCGACGGGGCGCCGCTCTACGCCCACGTGCTGGACGGCACCTTCGGCGAGCACTCGACCCCGGCCCGCTACCTCGACGGCAACCTCGCCCTGCTCGGCGGCGCGCCGCTCGCGCACCCGCCCGGCGAGCTCGTGGGCGTCGACCCGCGCGCCCAGGTCGCGCCAGGCGCGCGCCTCGTGGGCCCGGTGCGCATCGGCCCGGGCGCCCGCGTCGGCGCCGGCGCCGAGGTCGGCCCCGGCGTGGTCGTCGGCCACGACGCCACCGTCGCCCCGGGCGCGCGGCTGCGCGAGGTCGTGGTGTGGGACGGCGCCTGCGTCGAGGGCGACCTCGCGCGCGCCATCGTCACGCCGCGCGGCGCGCACGCGGTCGGCTGAGGCGCGCTCCGCCCCGGCGATCCTACAGCGGCTCGATCCGCGCCAGCACGACGGTGATGTTGTCGACGCCGCCGGCGCCGTTCGCCGCCGCGATGAGCTTCTCGCACGCCTTGTCGAGGTCCGGCTCGGCGCGCGCGATGTCGCGGATCTCGTCGTCGGTGAGCATGCCGCTGAGGCCGTCCGAGCACAGGACGTAGATGTCGCCGAGCCGCGGCGCCTCGCTGAAGACGTCGACCTGGACGCTGTCCTTCATCCCCAGGGCGCGCACGATGACGTTCTTCTGCGAGAAGCTGGCCGCCTCGGTGGGCGTGAGCCGCTTCATCTTGAGGTAGTCGTTGAGCAGCGAGTGGTCCTCGGTGATCTGGGCGATCTCCTCCTCGCGGATGCGGTAGGCGCGGCTGTCGCCCACGTGGCCGATGAGGGCCTGATCGTCGAGGAAGTAGATGCTCACGAGGGTCGTGCCCATCCCGTGGAGCTGGGCGTCGCGCTGCGCGGCCTCGTACACCTTGAGGTTCGCGAGCTTGATCGCGATGACGAGGCGGTTCACGTGCTGCCGGTTGCCGCGGTCGACCTTGAACGGCCAGGTGACCGGCGCCTCCTCGGCGGTGGCCTTGAAGTACTCGACCGCGGCGTCGACCGCGATCTGCGAGGCCACCTCGCCCGAGGCGTGGCCGCCCATCCCGTCGGCGACGATGGCGAGCCGGTCGTCGTCCGGCAGGAAGAAGTTGTCCTCGTTGTGCGTCCGCTTGCGGCCGACGTCGGTCTCGCCCGCGAAACGCACGCGCAGCCCGTCGAGGGGGAAGGAGGTGCTCATGGGCGAGCCTCGAATCCTATCACAGCTCCCGGCGCGAGATGAAGCGCGCGGTTCCGAGGGGAAAAGGCCGGGCAGGGGCACGGGCAGGGGCACGGGCACGAGCGCCGCACCTGAGAGGGGCAGCCCGGCGACGGTCGAGCGCCCGTGCCCGTGCCCGTGCCCCTGCCCGTGCCCGCTCGGATGGTCCGAGAGGGTGAGCGATCAGCGGGGCCGCCGCTACGCCACCAGCTCCACCACGTCCCCCTCGGCCGTCCCGCTCGCCGCGATGGTGCCGGGGGGCAGCTCCAGGACCGCCTCGGCGCGCGGGTAGACGCGGGTCAGGCGCCACGGCGCGAGCGGGCCCACCGCCGCGACCACCTGGCCCGCGGCGTCGAGGAAGACGGCGTCGATGGCCGCGCGCATGAAGCAGGTGTGGATGCCGTCGCAGGGGCGGATGAGCAGGGCCGCGCCGGCCGCGAGCGGCGGCTTGCCCATGAGGCCGAGCAGCCGGGTGCCGAAGCGGTCGGCCACGGCGACGTCGGTGGCGAGGGTGACGCCGCGGGTGCGGTTCTCGGCCCGCACGCTACACCACGACCGCGCGGGTGGGCAGCGCGAAGGGGGCCGGCACCCCCGCGGGCGCGGCGCCGAGGATGAAGCCGAGCCGCGGTCCGGTCGTGATGCGCAGCACCTTGCCGCCCTCGTAGGTGTCCCCGTCGAGCGTGTACTCGAGCGCCTCGTCGCTCTCGAAGAGCACGTCCCGCGCCACCGTGTCGACGACCTTGTCGCGCCGCATCGGCCGGCCGCGCCAGAGCCGCGGCAGCTCCTGGGTGAAGCCGAACGCGCTCGTGTGGATGCCGAGCACGGCGAAGGCGCCGTCCTCCTCGTTGCAGCGCGGAAACGGCGTGAAGCCGAGGCCGATCTGGCTGACGACCGAGGCGGCGACGGTCATGAACTCGCCCACGGCCCACTCCTGCCCGTCGGCGATCACGTGGGCGCGGAAGCGCCTGGTCAGCTCGGCGGCGACGGCGCCGCCGCCGATGGCCGGGGCGATCCCGCGCGCGAGCACCCGCCCGGCCACCGCCGGGCTCGGGTTGCCGGTGCCGTAGTAGGCCTTGAGGAAGTGGTGGATGACGCCGTTGCCGAAGAGGAAGCCGTAGCCGTCGCCGACGCGCAGCACCGCGCGGTCGTACACGGCCTGGGGCTCGCGGAGGTGGTAGCGGTCGAGCAGCTCGAAGAGCAGCCGCCCCGGCGTGCCCTTGACGCCGAACGAGTTCGCGATGGTGTTCATGGTGCCGCCGCGCAGGATCGCGACGAGCGGCAGCGGGGTCTGGGCGGCCGCGTACACCTTGACGAAGGCGGTGATCGTGACCCCGATCGTGCCGTCCCCGCCGTTGATGGCGAGGATGTCGATGCCGGCGGCGCGGAACTCCTCGGCGACGCGGTAGAGGTCGTCGAGCGACCCGGTGGCCTCGGGCACCCCGCGGCTGCCGAGGAGGTAGCCGAGGCGCCGCATCTGCGAGGGGTCCTTCTTGTTCGTGCGCGCGCGGGGATTCGTGATGAGGCCGATCCCGGGCATGGGCCATATGTAGCAGCCGCGCCGGCCTCCCGGCAAGCGCGGCCCGACGGAGCGTTGACAAGCGGCCGGTTCTCCCGTCAGATCTAGGGCGCACATGGAGCGTGTCCTCGCAGGCGTCATCGACGCCGACCCGATCGTCCTCGGGGTGACCGTCGCCCTGCTCGCCGTCGTGGGCGCGGTGTGGACCGTGCGCCGCCTGCAGGAGCGCCGGCGATGAGCGAGGGGAAGCCCGCGGCCGCGGGCACGCTCGACCGCTACCCGCTCGCGCGGCTCGTCTACTCGATCTACAAGAAGCGCCTCACCGGCTTCATGTCGCTCAAGGCCGCGGGCGAGCAGGACACGCTCATCTACTTCCGCGACGGCACGCCGGTGGCCGCGCTGCTGCCGCGCAACGCCGAGCACCTCGGCCGCATCCTGCTCGAGACCGGCGTCATCACCCCCGCGGTGTACGACCAGTCGCTGCGCCGGTTGGCCGAGTCGGGGCTGCGCCAGGGCGAGATCCTCATCGAGATGGGCGCCATCACCGACGAGCAGCTCACCCAGGGGCTGAAGCTGCAGCTCCGCCGCAAGCTCACCGGCCTCTTCGGCGCGTCCGCCGGCGAGTTCGCGATCTACGTCGCCGACCACCAGTACGGCCG
>DASXVK010000675.1:0-4749 GCA_036504295.1 Polyangia bacterium | reverse complement strand
CGGCGCCGGCGCCGGCGGCCGCCGACGAGCCCGAGCGCGAGCAGCGCCGCCGCGAGCCCCGGCGCCGGGCCGGGCGCCGCGCCCGCGACGCCGCAGCAGCCCGACGAGCTCACGTCCGCGCGGGGCGTCGCCGCCGGCGGCACCCCGCCGTCGCCGGGCGTCTGCTCGACGTTGTTGGGCCCGGAAGCGGCCAGGCTCACGGTGACGAGCGCCTCGTCGGGGTCGTTCGACGCGAGGCTCAGGGTGCCCCGCACCTCGCCCGGCGGCGACACGGCCCCCACCGTGAGCGTCTCGTAGGAGCCCGGCGCCACGGTCACGCTCGCCGGCGTGACGGTGAAGACGGCCGCGTCGGTCGTCGCGTCGACGATCAGGTCGAGCTCGCCGCGGTTCTCGACGCGCAGCTCCCGCGTGACGGTGCCGCCGGACGGGACGGTGCCGAAGCCGAGCGAGCCCAGGCCCACGTTGATGTCGGGCAGCGGGAAGCGCGTCGTCTGCGAGCCGAAGTCCCACGGGAAGTCCGAGTCGACCACCGGCACCGGGATGGTCAGCAGCGGCAGGTCCCAGCGGTTGCCGGCGAACTCGACGAAGACCGCGGGCACGAGGTCGAGCGTGCCCGTGGGGTGCAGCGTGGCCTGGTAGCGCGGCTGGAGCGTGAGGTGCCCGGCCGCCGGCGGCGCGACGAGGCTCGGCGCGCCCTCCTGGGCGATGGTCGTCAGGACCGTCCCGGCCTCGTCGCCGACGTCGAAGCGCACCCCGGCGAGGGCGGCCCGCATCGTGCCGCCCGCGAGGAGCTCGAAGCCGCCGGTCACGCCGGGGATCGAGACGCCGATGAGGCTGCCGAGGTCGACCTGGAACAGCAGCAGCGGCGGGATCGTGTCCTGCACCTCGACCAGGCCCGGCGCCGCCCCGGGCAGCAGGAACGGGTCGAAGGTCGTGTCCCCGGCGAAGCGCAGATCGAAGTTCGGCACGTAGGGCACGTCGCCTTCCCAGTCGATGGTGCCGCCGACCGGCAGCTCGAGGTGCACCCGCAGCCGGGCCACGAGCTGCAGCCCCATGCTCATGTGGAAGAGGCCGCCGCCCGGGTCGCCGAGCATGCGGATCCCGACCGGCTCGGGCCACTCGAGGTGCCCGGTGCCCGTGAGCGTCGCGCTCCACCCGCTCCCGGCGAAGAGCGCGAAGTGCACCTGGATCGGGGCCCCGGCCGGCACCCAGCCGGTGTCGAAGCTGAAGTCGTCGAAGAGGTTCTTCGTCCCGGTGTAGGTCACCGGCTGCGGCGTCGACTCGAACGCGTGCGCCGGGCCGGCGCACACCAGCAGCGACAGCAGGAGCCCCCACGCGACGCGCATGCGTCCATGATGAGCCGGAGCTGCCGCCAGGACAAGAGGGGGGAGACCTCGTCCAGTCAGAGGTCGGAGAATTTGCACCGCCAAGGCGCCAAGGCAGGGGACATTGGATCCTGCCTTGGCGTCTTGGCGGTTCTGATTTCTTGTCCGATCCGACCGGTCTTGCTCCTACGCCCCGCGCATCGACCGCGGGATGTAGTCGCAGAACGGCTCCTCGGCCAGGCGGTCGTCGTAGATCGACTCGGCCCGGGCGCGGCAGCCGCCGCAGACGTTGAGGTACTCGCAGGAGCCGCAGCGCCCCTTGTAGCGCTCGAAGTCGCGCAGCTCGAGGAAGAGCGGCGAGCGCTCCCAGATCTCCTTGAACGGCG
Source organism: Polyangia bacterium (assembly GCA_036504295.1). Taxonomy (GTDB): domain Bacteria; phylum Myxococcota_A; class Polyangia; order JACRCY01; family JACRCY01; genus DASXVK01. The sequence goes on along the minus strand of DASXVK010000675.1, from coordinate 3,038 downwards.
TCGTCTTCACGTTGCCCGCCGACACCGACATGTACGAGCACGGGTGGACCTCGCCGAAGCAGTCCACCAGGCAGATGGTCTGGCCGGCGATGCAGCCCTTGCCGCCGCCCGTCGAGAAGCTGAGCGAGCGGCGCGTGAGCTTCTCCTCCGCGGTCTTGCCCCGGTTCTTCTCGAGGACGATGCGGTAGTAGTGCGGCGCGCAGGTCGGCCGCATCAGGAGGTCGGCCTCCTGCTTCTCCGTCTCGTAGTGCCAGTCGAGGATCTTGTTGTAGTCCTCGGCCGAGACCAGCTCGTTCAGGATGTCGGCCCCGCGCCCCGTCGGGACGATCATGAACATGTACCAGGCCCGGGCGCCGAGCCGCTTCGCCAGCTCGTAGACGCGCGGGATCTCCTCCTGGTTGCGCTTCGAGAAGGAGGAGTTGACGAGGAACGGGATGCCGTGGGCCGCGAGGCGCTCGGTGGCGCGCACGGTGGCGTCGAACGCGCCCGGCTGGCGGCGGAAGTCGTCGTGGGTCGCGGCGGTCGCGCCGTCGAGCGACAGCGACACCATGCGGATGCCGGTCGCCTTCATCTGCGCGCAGGCGGCGTCGTCGACGAGGACGCCGTTCGTCGCCAGGCACATCCGCAGGCCGCGCGCGGTGCCGTGCGCCGCGAGGTCCCACACGTCGGGCCGCAGCAGCGGCTCGCCGCCCGACAGCACCAGCACCGGCTGCGCGTAGTCGGCGAGGTCGTCGATGAACTTGACCGCCTCGGCGGTCGAGAACGCGCCCGTGGCCGCGGCGAGGTCGGAGGAGGAGCGGCAGTGCACGCACTGCAGGTTGCACTTGCGCGTGATCTCCCACGCGATCCACTTGGGGACGAAGTCCTCTGCCTTCATGGGTCACACCCGCGCGAGAGAAGGTAGCGCAGAAACGCCGAAAAGCGAGCCGCCGAAGCCGCCCTACCCTACCTGCTCGAGCGCGGGGGGCGGGGTGCCGGCGGCCTGCGCGTCGACCTCGCGGTACAGGCCCCGGATCTTCAGCGCCACGTAGAGGAAGGGGAACGAGAGGAACACGCCGACCACGCCGAAGAGGTGCTCGAAGACGATCAGCGACGCGATGAGCAGGAGCGACGGCAGCCTGACGTGCTTCGCCGTCAGGCGCGGGTTGAGGTAGTAGGACTCGACCTTGTGGAGCACGACCGTCGAGACGAGGAAGATGGCGACGCCGAGCCAGCCCTTCTTCATGAAGGCGAGGATGATGAGCACGCCGCCCGAGAGGAAGTTGCCGACCACCGGCACCAGGCCGAAGGCGAACACCATCAGCATCAGCGTCGGGATGTGCGGCAGCCCGAGCGCGATCATGACCGGCAGCGTGATGATCGCGTTCACGAGCGCGACGATGACCTGCACCTTGATCGTGAGGACGACCGCCTCGGCGGTGAACTGGAAGTAGTGCATGAGGTACGCGAGGAAGCTCCCCGTGGGGATCCCCGCGACGACCTCGTCCACCTCCTTGCGCTCGACGAGGTACAGGATGGCGAGGATCAGGCCGATCACGAGGTGCAGCAGCGTCCGGCCGGTCGTGCGCGCGCCCTGCACCAGGCTGTGGCTGAGGTGCTTGATCTGCTCGCCGTACTTCTCCGGGTCGATGTGCCGGGCCTCGATCATCTTGTAGAGGTCCGACTCCTTGAGCGCGTCGAGCCGCTCCTGCATCCGCCCCTGGTGCTCGTGGAAGTGCGTGACGAACGGCAAGGAGCGCAGCACGCCGGCGTACCCGGCCGCCCCGACCCCGCCGAGCAGGACCACGACCATCACCGCGACCCACACCTTGTAGGTCACGCGCGTCCAGCCCTCGAGCTTCCCGCTCAGGAACCCGAGCCCGCGGCTGAAGATGAGGTAGAAGATGAGCAGGGTCGCCAGGTGCCGCAGGAGCACGAGCGCGCCGACGAAGACGAGGAGCGCGGTGACGCGCTTCACCCGGTGGTGCGTGAGGAAGGTCGAGAGCCGATCGACCACGAGGCCGCCCTACCCGCCCGCGCTCGGCTTGTTCTCCCGGCCGCCGAGCCCGTCGAGGGCCTTGTGGATGGCCTCGACGGCGGCCTGGATGTCCGCCTCCCAGCCGCCGAGCCACAGGCGGCCGAAGGCGCCGAAGCTGATGAGCTCGAGCAGCTCGATCTTGGCCGCCTTCTCCGCCTCGTTCGCCGCGATGGCGGCGTACCCGGCCGGGTGCACCTCGAGGATGTAGAGCGCCTGGCCCTCCTCGATCATGTTGCCGTGGCGCATCCGGTTGATGAGCTCGGTCTGGTACCCGGTCATCCCGGTGATGATCTCGGAGGAGACGATGCGCGGCCGCAGCCGGTCCTCCTCCTTGAGGCCGAGGCGCTCGAGGATGGCGCGGCCGGCGGCGCGGACCTGGCCCTGGTCGAAGTGGTGCAGCTCGAGCATGCCGAAGGCCCGCTCGACGATCTGCATGCCCGGGATGACGCCCGTCTGCTTGAGCGCCGCGTCCATCAGCGTGTTGATGGCGATGCCCGGGGCGATCTCGACGAAGAGCGCGGCCTGCTTCTCGAGCGGGAAGAAGCCCTTCGCGACGGTCTGCAGGAAGCCCGTGAGCTGGGGTTGCAGGATGTCGATGTAGGTGAAGGTCCGGAGTTCCATCGAGCGGGGACGTTATCAGGGACCGCCGGGGCGGGCAAGCGCGGCGGCCGCGCCTGCGATTCGGCGTGAGCGACTCGACGACGCCCGAGCGCACCCCAGCGAGGGTGCCACGCGGGCAAGGCTTGAGACTTGAGGGCTGAGTGTGTGGGGCTGCAGCGCGAGACGCGCGCTGGCCGCGTCGCACTGAGGCAGATCCGGTTCTCGTGGCGTCCTTGGCGTCCTGGCGCTTCGGTGAACTCTTCAACCGGTCATCTTCACTGTGACGAGGTGCCTCACGCCTTGCATCGCGTGGCACAGTGCGCCGAGGGGTACCAGGCCGTCGTGGATCGGCTACTCCGATCCCAGGCCGCGCGCGGGCGTCGAGCACCAGGTAGGCGTTCCGCCCGGACACCGCGACTTG
>DASXVK010000674.1:0-7927 GCA_036504295.1 Polyangia bacterium | reverse complement strand
CGCCGAGCATCGCGGCAGACCCGAGCAGGCCCCCGGCGGAGGTGATCGCGCTCACGCGTGGCCGGCGTGCCCTGCTGGCCGCCGGCCGGGGAGCGCGCGAGGAGCACCGCAGGGCCATCGCGCGGGCGCTGGAGCTCGCTGAGCTCGAGTGGATCGCCACCCCCTCCCGGGTTCGGCGGCTCGGCGCCCGGACCGGCCGCGGCGCGTACGACTTCCTCCTGTTCCTCGCCGGCCCCAACGGCGGCAGCGCCGAGCGCTTCGTGCGCGCCTGCCGCGACGGCGGCGTGCCCCTCATCTACATTCCGGGAGCCTACAGCATCAGCAGCGTCAGCCAGGCCATCGTGGCGCAGTTCGATCCCCGCCGCCACGACGACCACGCGCCAGGCCGCGGATAAGTCCCGCCAACGAAAACAGCGCGGCGTCCCGCGGCATCCCCAAGGGGGCCCGGGGATGCGCGATGACGACCGCGCCACCTTCACCATATCACCGCCTGGGCGGGCGCGCCAGCGTGCCCTGGCGGCTCGGGTGGGTCGCGGCGCACCGGTTGATCACACGGCACGGCCGGGGACTGCCCGGGGCGCCGGCCGGGCGACGGCGCTTGACATGCACGTGCATGACACGATAGATTGGACCTCATGAGGACCACGATCGAGCTCTCGGACGACCAGCGCGCGCGCTTGCTGGCCCTGGCGGCCAGGCGTGGCGAGAAGGGCTTCTCGGCCCTGGTGCAGGAAGCCGTCGACCGATACCTCTCACAGGAGACCACCCGCCAGGAGCGCGTCCAGCGAGCGCTCAAGCTCGCGGGCACCTTGAGCGATGACGCCGCCGACGCACTGGAGCTGTCGGTCCGCACGATGCGGGAGTCCTGGCGATGATGCTCGCTGACTCGGATGTGCTCATTGATTACCTGCGCGGCCGGGAGCCGGCGCGCGATCGGATCGCGCTGGAGCTCGAGCACGATCTGGCGACTACGGCCGTAAGCGCGTTCGAGCTGCTGAGCGGCGCCAAGGCTGACCGCCACCTGGAGAAGGTCGAGCAGCTCCTGGCGGCGCTCCGGATCTTGCCCATCGACGCGGCGGCCGCCGAAGCCGCCGCCACGGTGCGGCGCCAGCTCGAGAGCAAGGGACGCGGCCTGGCGATGGCCGACTATCTCATCGCCGGCGTGTGTCTCGCTCGCTCCGCGATGCTGCTCACGCGCAACCGGGAGCACTTCGAGCGCGTGCCCGGGCTCAGCCTGGGCACGCTCGGCTGACGGGGCGCTGCCGGCGCTCGCCGTTGCGGCATCCCGACACACGCGATGGGCGCGGGGCGGTGCGCATGGGCTCGCGCGCGGCTACGGCCCGCGCTTCGGGTGGGCCAGCAGCCAGTCCAGGATCGTGGCGCCCCAGTCATCCTGCAGCATCGGGATGTGGCCGCCGCCGCGGATCGTCCAGAGCTGAACGGCCGCGCCCGCGGTGCAGCCGGCGTGCTCGGCCACCTCCGTCTCGGCGCCCGGGATCGTGCTCTCGAGATCACGCGGCGGCCCGGCGCTCGTGAGGTCGGCGGAGCAGCCGTCGTACCCGGCCCACAGCGCCACGCTCTGCACGGCCGACGGATAGGGGACCCCTTGCCACTCGCCGCCCTGGTACAGGACGTCGGTGTCGGCGTCGCCGTGCACGTGGAGCACGGCGACCGGCTCGGTGGGCGCGCAGCGCGAGGCCTCGGCCCAGGTCGCCCCCGCCAGGCCCACGATGGCGGCGATCCGCGGTGCGCGGTCGCACGCCATCCGGTAAGACATGAAGGCGCCGTTGGAGTGGCCGATGAGGTAGACGCGCTTCGGGTCGACGGTGTAGCGGGCGGCCATGTCGTCGATGACGGCGGTGACGTAGGCCACGTCGTCCACCCCGGTGTGATCGTAGTCGCAGCAGGCGTCGGTCGCGTTCCAGAAGCGGAAGCCCCCGGAGTCGACCGTCCCGTCGGGGTACGCGTAGAGGAACGTGCGCGCCTCCGCCAGGTCGCTCAGCCCGAAGTAGACATTCTGCAGGAACCCGTTCGCGCTGTAGCCGTGGAGCAGGACGACCAGCGGCGTCGGCGTGCCCGGGCGGTAGCCGGTCGGCACCACCTCGGTGTACGGGCGGGCGGTGATGACGGGCGAGGGCTGGTATCTCGTGCCCTCGTCGGAGCAGGCCGCGGCCGCCAGGGCGGCGGCACAGAGCAGCGGGCGGGCGGAGCGCATGAGCCGACGATAGCGGCGCCGGCCGGTGCTGTCATGCGGGTCGGCCGTGAGCCGGACGCGGCTCCGTCGGGCGCCGGCGATCGCGACATCGCCGTCCCGGTCCAGGCGCCGGCGGCGTGGAGTTCCGACGGGTTGCGCGCCCGGCACGCTCGTTGCTACGGCAGCCGGTCACAAGGAGGCCCTGATGCGCCACGCTCGCTCCGCCGCTGTCGCCCTCGCGCTCTCGCTCGTCGCGCTCGCCGCCGGTTGCGGCGGGGGCGAGTGCCGGGACGGCACGGTCGCTGTCGCGCTCGTGACCCTGGGCGGCGGCACCGCCGACCCGGAGCTGCCGTCCGACTTCGGCTTCACCGTGGCCGAGATGCGCGCCGCCCTCACCGGCACCTGGACCGAGCCCCAGAGCGGCCGCCAGCTCACCGTGGCCGTGCCCGCGGACGGCGTCGTCAGCTACTCGATCGCGGCCGAGGGGACGCTGTGCGTCACCGACGTCACGATGCCGGTCACCGCCGACCTCGGCGGCACCGCCACCGCCGCGCACCTGACCGGGACCTTCATGACGGGCAACCTCGCGGGCGGCGAGCTGAGCATGAACGGCCAGGCCGAGTGCGACCTCACCTACGCCGCCCCGAGCGGCGGCGCGGCCGCGACGCTGCAGGGCGTCTGCCACGGCGTGGACGGCATCGTGGAGATGACCTTCCGGAAGCAGTAGCGCCGGCCGGCGCGGATCCGCTACGGCATCCCGACGCCGGCGATCACGGCCCCGCAGGCGCCGCACGCCCCTCCCGCCATGTCCACCCGCCCGAGGCTGAAGCCGTGGCGCTCGAGGCACACGGCCCGGCACTCGGGGCACCGGGTGCTCTCGCCCGCGGCGTCCCACACGTTGCCGGCGTAGACGTAGCGCAAGCCCGCGCGCTCGCCGATGGCGGTCGCGCGATCGAGCGTCGCGCGCGAGGTGGGCGGCCGGTCGAGGAGCTGGTAGTCGGGGTGGAACGCCGACACGTGCCACGGCAGGTTGCGGTCGAGCTCGGCGAGGAAGCGGGCGATGCCGCCGAGCTCCGCGTCCGAGTCGTTGATGCCGGGGATGACGAGCGTCGTCGCCTCGACCCACACGCCGCGCGCGTGGAGCCGGCGGAGGCAGTCGAGCACGGGGCCCGAGCGGGCCTTGATCTCGCGCCTCATCACGTCGTCGCGCAGCCCCTTCACGTCGACGTTCGCCGCGTCGAGGAGCGGCGCGATGAGGTCGACCGCCTCCGCGGTCATGTAGCCGTTCGTGACGAAGACGTTGGCGAGGCCGCGACGCCGCGCCTCGCGCGCGGTGTCGGCGGCGTACTCCATGAAGACGGTCGGCTCGGTGTAGGTGTACGAGATGCTGCCGCAGCCGGCGCCCTGCGCCGCGGCCACGACCGCGGCCGGTGGCAGCAGCTCACCCGGCACGTCGCCGTCGCGGTGCAGGTGGCCGTACTGCGAGATCTCCCAGTTCTGGCAGTGCTGGCAGCGAAAGTTGCAGCCGACCGTGGCGATCGAGAAGGTGCGGCTGCCCGGGTGGAAATGGAACAGCGGCTTCTTCTCGACCGGGTCCACGTGGACGGCGACGGCCCGGCCGTAGACCAGGCTGACGAGGGTGCCGCCGCGGTTCTCGCGCACGCCGCACACGCCGCGCTGCCCGGACCGCACCTCGCACAGCTGCGCGCAGAGCCGGCAGCGCACGCGGTTGCCGGCGAGCTTCTCGTACAGCACCGCCTCATGCATGCCCATGAATTGTGGGGGTTGACGCCACGCCACGCAACGCGTCGTCACCGATTCGCGAGCCCGTCATCCAATTCTGACAAAGGGAGCTGCTGGATGCGCGACCGGGGCGGGTGGGTGCGGGGCGTGGCGGTGGCGGCATGGCTCGGAGCCGTCGGAGCCCTCGGGCTCACGAGCCTCGCCGCCGCGCAGCCGCCGCCCGGCGGCCCGGCGCCGTCCGGCCCGGGCCACGCGCCCGGTGCGCCGGCCCACCCGCCCGCGTCCCAGCCGGCCGGCGCCGAGCCCGTCGAGGTGATCGAGAACCCGCAGGTCTACACCCTGTGGATCAACCCCGAGAACTGGGCGCGCATCGACCGCGTCATCAACGTCGGCAACGCGCGTGCGACTCGCCGGCGCACCCTCCAGCTCGTCATCGACCACCGCACCTTCGAGCCGCTGCAGCAGCACGCCTTCCGCGACCTCGTCGGCTTCGACGCCGGCGGGCTGAAGATCGGGCTCGGCCTGCGCTACGGCATCCTCGACGGCCTCGACGTCGGCGCGTACCGCCTGAGCAACGGCATCGACGCGTTCGACGCCTACCAGTTCGACCTGAAGCTCCGCTTCCTCGACCAGCGCACGCACGTCGTCGACGCGGCGGTGCGCGCCGGCGGCACCTGGTTCTCGCAGCAGGGCCCGACGCGGGGCGGCGGGCTCGTCCAGCTCCTCGTGCACCACGACTTCGCCGCCCGGCTCCTCGTCGGCACCGGGCTCCTCTACCACTCGAGCGCGAGCGAGTACGGCGACCTCGTCACGACGAACGGCCTCAAGATCCAGAACCGGTACGCGCTCGCGGTGCCGGCGCTCCTCGAGTGGCGGTTCCAGTCGTTCCTCGCGTGGGACGTCGAGGCGGTGTTCAACGTCGCGGAGGGCACATGAGAGACTGCAGGCGCAACCGGCGCACGTTCCTGACCGGGACCGGCGCCGCCCTCGCGGGCCTCGCGGTGCTGGGCGCCGCGCCCGCCGCGGCGCAGGCCCAGCCGCACCGCATCGCGATCTCGCTCGACAAGGTCCCGCAGATCAGGAACGTCGGCGGCTCGGTGGTGCTGAAGGTGCAGGACAAGCTGCTGCTGCTCATCCGCGACAGCCCGACGGACGTGCGCGCGCTCGACCCGATCTGCACCCACAAGCAGTGCGTCGTGAAGTACCGGCCCGCCGAGCACGACATCAAGTGCCCGTGCCACGGCTCGCAGTACGCGCTCGACGGCCGCGTGCGGCACGGACCCGCCCCCCGGAACCTCGGGGCGTACGCGGCGGTGCTCGAGGGCGACCGCGTCATCGTGACGCTGTAGGCGGCGATGCGCGGCGCGGTCCTCGTCGCGGCGCTGCTCGCGCTCGGGCCGGTCGCGGCGTGGGCGCAAGGGGCGGGCCGGCCCGCCTCGCAGCCCGCCTCCGGTCCCGGCGTGGGCGGGGTCGAGGAGATCGGCAACGTCCAGGTCTTCGCGCCCGGCGAGGAGGGCCAGGCCGCCGGGCCGCAGGGCGCCGGCGATCTCCTCGGCCGCCTGCACCCCGCGCTCGTGCACTTCCCGATCGCCTGGCTGTGCCTCCTCCTGCTCGTCGAGGTGGTCGGGGTCCGGCGCGAGGCGTGGCACCGCGCCGGCATGTGGGTGCTCGTCGCCACGCTGCTGAGCTGCCTGGTCGCGATCCCGACGGGTCTCCTGCGCGCCGACCACCTGCAGGAGGGGGCGCCCGCCCAGCGGTTCGTGCTGCTGCACCGCAACCTGAACCTCGGCATGGCGCTGGCGCTGCTCGCGGCGCTGGCGGTCCGCGTCATGGGCGGGCCGCGCGCGTGGGCGCGGTGGGGCTACCTCATGCTGGTGCTCGCGGCCACGGCGCTCATCCTGGTCGCCGCGAACGTCGGCGGCAAGATGGTGTACGGCGCGAATTACCTGCCGTTCTGAGGGGATGCACGTCGAGTCGAACGCCGGGCGGGCCCCCGGCGGCATTTGACAGCGGCGGGCCGGCTCCGCTACCCTCAGGGGGAATGCGCGCCGCGCTGCTGGTGCTCAGCCTCGCGGGGCTCGCCGCCTGCAACCCCACCCGCTACGGCGTCGACCAGGGCGCCCGGGTGATCACGGCGGCGGCCCCGGTCTTCTACACCGAGCCCGACGTCACCTTCGCCCGCGAGGCGATGGCCGCGAACCTCAAGCTCGTCGAGGGGCTGCTCCTCGTGTCGTCGCAGAACCGCGACCTCCTCGTCCGCGCCGCCGAGGGCTTCTGCGGGTACGCGTTCCTGTTCGTCGAGGACGACTACGAGGCCCTCGCGCCCTCCGAGGAGGCCCAGCGCGCGCCGCTCGCCGCGCGGGCCAGCGCGTTCTACGACCGCGCCGAGGACTACGCGATCCGCTACCTCGAGGTGCGCCGCCCGGGCGTGCGCAAGGCGCTCACCGGCCCGCCGGCGGAGCTCGAGGCCGTGCTGGGCCAGATGGACACGCGCGACGTCCCGGGGCTCTTCTGGCTCGCCTTCGCGAAGGCCGGCTATCTGAACCTGAACCGCGACAAGGTGGATGCGATCGCCTCGCTCGGGCGTATCGAGGCGGTGCTCGGCCGCGTGATCCAGCTCGACGAACGCTTCTTTCACGGCGGCGCGCACCTCGCGCTCGGCGCGATCCTCAGCTCGCGGCCCCGGATGCTCGGCGGGGACCCCGCGCGCGGCCGGCGCGAGATCGAGCGCGCCATCGCGCTCAGCGACGGCCGGTTTCTGCTGAGCAAGCTGCTGCTCGCGCGTCACTACGCCGTGGCGGTGGGGGATCGCGCGCTGTTCGAGCAGGTGCTGCGCGAGGTGGCCGCGGCGTCTCCGGCGCTGCTGCCGGAGCAGCGGCTCGCCAACGAGATCGCGCGACGGCGGGCCGAGCGGTACCTCGGGCTCGCGGACGAGCTGTTCTAGGGAGCGGCGTGGCAGCGCAGGAGACAGACATGGGGAGGGCGCACCGCGGGCTCGCCGTGAGCATGCTCGTCGCCGCCGCGCTCGCGCTCGCGCCGGCGCCGGTCGCGGCCCAGCGCACGCTCAAGCTCGCGACCCTCGCCCCCGAGGGGTCCGCGTGGATGAAGCTCTTCCACGAGTGGGACAAGGCGGTGCAGAAGCGCACCCACGGCCGCCTCCGGCTCAAGTTCCAGCCGGGCGGCGTCGCCGGCGACGAGCGCGACATGGTGCGCCTGATGAGCCTCGGCCGCCTGCAGGGGGCGGCCCTGACCGGCAACGGCGTCGGCCTCCTGCAGCCCGAGTTCCGCGTCCTCGAGCTGCCGTTCCTCATCCGGAGCGACGGCGAGCTCGACCACGTGCGGGGGCAGCTGGCCGCGTTCTTCCGCCAGAAGCTCGAGGAGCGCGGCTACGTGCTCCTCGCCTGGGGCGACGCCGGCTGGATCCACCTCTTCGCGAACCACTCGGTCGCGTCGCGCGGCGACCTCAAGCGGGCCAAGGTGTGGGCCTGGACCGACGACCCCATCGTGCGGGCGCTGGTCCAGGCGATGGGGGTCACCGGCGTCCCGCTCGGCGTCCCCGACGTGCTGCCGGGGTTGACGACCGGGCAGATCGACTGCGTCTACGGCTCCGCGCTGACGACGCTCAGCCTCGGGTGGTACCGCAAGGTCAAGTACATGCTCGAGGTGCCGATCTCGATGTCCACCGGCGCGATCGTGCTCGCGAAGAAGGACTTCGACAGCCTCGAACCAGACGAGCAGCAGGCGCTCGTCGAGGCGGCGCAGGCGATGGAGTCCAAGCTCAACCGCATCGTGCGCGCCGACAACCAGGCCGCCCTCGGGCACCTGCGCAAGGCGGGCATCCAGTTCGTCCGCCCCGCCCCCGGCACCGTCGGTGACCTCGAGGCCGAGTCGCAGAAGGTCTGGAAGCACCTCTCCGGCACCGTCTACAGCCGCGAGACCCTCGAGGACGTGAAGCGCCTCCTCGCGCAGTACCGCCGCAAACGCTGAGCC
>DASXVK010000673.1:0-18340 GCA_036504295.1 Polyangia bacterium | reverse complement strand
GCCCGCCCAGCCGCGGTGGACGGCCAGGCCCGACGGCTTGTTGACGACGGCGAGGTCGTCGTCGCGGAAGAGCAGCTCGAGGGGGCTCATGCGCGACGCTCAGGCGGGCGGGGCCGCGCGCAGCCAGTCGACGAGGCGGTCGACCGCGGCCTCGTCGTGCCAGCCGTGCAGCGCGAGGCGCAGGTAGCCCTCTCGCGCCGAGGCGTAGATGCGGCGCGCCATCCCGTCCCGGAGCAGCGGCGGCAGGATCCCCGCGCCGCGGCCCCCGTGGTGCAGCGCCGTGATGGCCCCCAGGCGCCCCGCCGCCCGCAGGGCGTCGACGCGGGCTGCGTCGGCGGCCCAGGGGGTGGCGCGCAGGCCGTCGAGCAGCCGGGCCTGGAGCGCGTCGACGTGGGCGGCGATCCGCGCCGGCCGGGCGGCGGCGAGGAGCCGCAGCGTGGGCTCGACCGCCGCGAGGGCGAGGTTGCCGTGCCCGCCCTGCTCGAAGCGGCGGCCGTCGGGCAGCCACGCGCGGTCGAAGTCGGTGCTCGGCCGGCTGAAGTCGGCGCCGTCCTCGACGGAGAGCCAGGAGCCGCGCGGCTGCAGGCGGGCGCGGAACGCGGGCGCCGTGAAGAGGAGCCCGGTGCCCTGCGGCGAGAGGAGGCCCTTGTGCACGCCGGTGGCGAACGCGGCGAGGCCGCCCACGTCGACCGGCAGGGTGCCGGCGCCCTGGATGCCGTCGACGACGAGGTCGGCGCGCCCGGCGCAGCCGGCGGCGAGGCGGCCGAGGTCGAGCCGCAGCCCGTCCTGGAAGCGCACCCACGACACGGCGAGCAGGCGGGTGCGCGGCCCGAGCGCGCCCAGGAGCGCCGCCTCGGCGTCGAGGTCGGGGGGCGGCGGCGCCCCGGCCAGGGCGTCGCGGCCCGCGCGGTGCCCGGGCCACAGCGGCACCTCGCGCACCGTCACGCCGCGGGGCGCGAGCGCGCGCCACGGCCAGTAGTTCGTCGGGAACTCCCCGAGCGGCACGACGATCTCGTCGCCCGCCGCCCACGGGTAGGCCTGGGCGATGACCGTCAGCCCGCCCGAGGTGCTGCCGCACAGGCTGTAGTCGTCGGCGGTGCCGCCGAGGAGCGCCGCGGCCGCCGCCTTCACGCGGCCGGGCAGCCCGAGCCACTCGGCGAGACCGATCGCCCAGGGCCGCAGCTCCCCCTCGAGGGTCGCCTGCGCCGCCGCGACGCTCGCCCGCGGCACGGGGCCTTCGGCGCAGTGCATCACCCACGTGACCTCCGGCGGGAGGTCGAAGAGCGCGGGGTCGAGGGGCGGGGCGGAGCGCATGGGCACTGTCATAGCGGCGGTCCCGGCTTCAGTCGAGCGAGGCCTGCTCGCCCGCGCGGATCACGTCGAGCACCTCGCCCGGCGTCGCGGCCGTGCGCAGCCGCTCGTTCACGTACTCGCTCTCGTGCAGCAGGGTCGCGATCACCGACTGGAGGCGCTGGTGGATGCGGGGCTGGCCCGCGGGGGTGAGCAGCACGAAGAGCAGGTAGGCCCGCTCGGCCGTGCCCTTCGACGGGATGCCCCGGTCGGAGCGCAGGATGAGGAGGAACGGACGCCCCAGCCCCGGGACGCGCGCGTGCGGCATGCCGACGCCGTGGCCGAGGTAGGTGCCGGCGGTGCGCTCCCGCTCGTCGACGGCGGCGACGATCTGATCCGCCGGCAGGGGCAGCAAGTCGGCGGGCATCCGCGCGATCGCCGCCCGGACCGCGGCCACGGGGTTGTCGGCCTCGACGCCGAGGTGGATGTGCGCGGGCGTGAGGATGTCCGCGAGCCGCACCGGCTCCTCGTCCTCGAACTCGTCGCGGATGGTGCCGACGAGCTCCTCGATGATGTCCTCGAGGGTCACGAAGCCGGTCCAGCGGCCGGCGGCGTCGCGGACGAGCGCCGCGTGGATGCGTCGCCGCTGCATCTGCCCCAGCAGCGCCTCGAGCGGGGTGGTCTCCGTGGTGCCGAGCAACGGGCGGGCGAGGGCGTGCAGGTCGGGCGCGGCCGGGTCGCCGCGGATGACCAGGTCCTTGAGATGGATGAAGCCGACCGGCCGGTCCGGGTCCTCGCGCACGAGGGGGTAGCGCGAGTAGTGGGACGCGCGGATGAGGGCGAGGTTCCCGGGCCACGGGGCGCGCGCGTCGAGCGTGCGCACCTGCGCGCGCGGCCGCATGGCGTCGCGCACGACGAGCTCGCCGAGGTCGAAGACGTTCTCGAGGTAGAGCAGACGGCGGAACGACAGCAGGCCCCGCTCCTGGTAGTGGTCGAGGATGATGCGCAGCTCCGTCTCGCTGTGCTCCTCGTCGCGGGCGGCGCGCGGCAGCCGCAGCAGCCGGACCATGCGGTTCGCCAGGGTGTTGAGGAGCCACAGCGCGGGGTAGAAGACGACCCGCGCCAGCCGCAGCGGCCGCGTGCACCACAGGGCGGCCCGGTCGGCGATGCGGATCGCGATCGACTTGGGGACGAGCTCCGCGAGCACGATGTGGGAGCCCGAGATCACGATGTAGGAGGCGCCGATCGCGAGGATGGTGCGGCCGAGGCCGTGCTCCGGGCCGCCCAGGATCATGCTGGCGGCGCTCTCGCCCACCATGCCGAGGGCGACGCTGGCCAGCGTGATCCCGACCTGGCACACGCCGAGGTGCTCGTCGAGGTGGCGCTGGATCGCCGCGAGCGTGGCCGCGCGCGCGTCGCCCGAGGCGATCAGCTCGTCCACCCGCGAGGGGCGCACGCGGACGATCGCGAACTCGGCGAGCACGAAGAACGCGTTCACGCCGAGCAGGAGGATCAGGGCGATGACGAGCGCGAGCGGGATCACGGCTCTGCCCATCATCATAAGGCGGCGGGGGCCGGCGGGCAGCCCCCACCCCGTCATGTCACCACGCCACCGGCCGGTAGTCCTTGAAGAAGAGCCCGAAGGCGTGGCGCCCGGCGCGCAGGCCGGCGAAGAGCGGATCGAGCACCCGCGCGGCGCCGTCGATGGCGTCGAGGGGCGGGTGGAAGTCGTGCACGCGCTGCTTGCGCTCGACGTGCACGAGCGGGTCCTCGTCGGTGATCCAGCCGGTGTCCACGCTGTTCATGAAGATGCCGTCGGCCGCGTAGTCGGCCGCGGCGGTGCGGGTCATCATGTTGAGCGACGCCTTGGCCATGTTCGTGTGCGGGTGCTTCTCGGTCTTCTTCTGGCGCGCGAACTGCGCCTCCATGGCCGAGACGTTGATGACGTGCTTCTCGCCGGTGCGGTCGCACGCCATCAGCGGCCGCAGGCGGCTGGTCAGGAGGAAGGGGGCGATGGCGTTGACCAGGTGCACCTCGATCAGCTCCACGGTCCCGACCTCGGCCAGGCCCAGGCGCCAGCTGTTCTGCTCGCGCAGGTCGATCTGCTGCTCGTCGAGATCGTAGGCGTCCGGCGGGAAGTACCGCGCCGCCACGGCGTCGCCGGGCGCCAGGGCGAGCTGCGACAGCCGCGCGGGCGCGGTGAGGCCGACGGCGCGCTCGGCGTCGCCCGGCCGCGCGAGCGCCTGCGCGCCGAGCGCGGCGTGGTCCCGGAGCAGCGGCCGCGCGGCCGCGGGCAGCGGCTGCTCCTCCGCGAGCGCGAGGTGGCGGTAGAAGGCGGGCGGCCGCCGCACCGTCTGCGCCGCGTTGTTGACGAGGACGTCGAGGCGCTCGAGCGTGCGGGCGAGGTGCGCGGCGAAGAGCTCGACGGAGGGCACGTGGCGCAGGTCGAGGCCGTGGATCTGCAGGCGGTCGCGGAAGCCGTCGTAGTCGGGCTCGCGGGCGAAGCGCAGCGCCGCGTCGGACGGGAAGCGGGTGGTCGCGATCACCCTCGCGCCGGCGCGCAGGAGCATGAGCGCGGCCTGGTAGCCGATCTTGATCCGCGCGCCCGTGACGAGCGCGACGCGCCCGCCGAGCGGCGCGCTCTGGTGCCGCTTCTCCCAGTTGAGCGCCGCGCACGGCGGGCACAGCGAGTCGTAGAAATGGTGCAGGCGGCGGAACGGCTCCTTGCACACGTAGCAGTCGCGCGGCGTGAGGAGCAGCTCGCCCTCGTCCGCCGGCGCCGCCGCCGCGGGGGCGGGCGCCGCCGTCGAGGCCGGCAGCACGAAGCGCGGCAGCTTGCGGCCGCGGTTGCCGGTGCGCGCGACCAGCGCGGCGTCGGGGGCGCGGCGCTGGTCGCGGTCCCGCCGCCTGAGCGCCTTCGCCAGGCGCCGGCGCTCGGGCGCGAGCGGCCGGGCGAGCTGGCCGGCCAGGGTGAGCAGACGGCGGCGCTCCTCGGCGGAGAGCTCGGCGAGCCGCCCGCGGTCGGCGGTCAGCTGCTCGAGCAGGCGCACCGTCGTCTCGAGGTCGTCCTTGGTGCTCATGGCAGGGGCGTGGAAGATAGCGCGCGGCGCGCGGCGGGGCGAGTCGCCTACCAGCTCAGCTCCCAGGTGTCCTGCAGGTAGTCCGTGACGGAGGCGCCGCCGAAGAGCACGAGGACGCCCCGGTCGGAGTCGTAGACCAGGCCGGCGCGCCAGCGGCCCGGCGGGGGCCCGCCGGTCGTCGTGAGCGTCTTCCACGGGCCGCCGTCCCAGGCCCACGCGTCCTGGGGATAGTCGTTGGCGGCGCCGAGGCCGCCGAAGAGCACGGCCGCGCCGTGCAGCGCGTCGAACGCCGCGGCGCTCCCCTCGCGGCCGCTCGGGCCGCTGCCGGTGACGGGCGACCAGGTCACGAGATCGGTGACCCAGGTGTCGCCGAGGACGGCGTTGGTGACGTCGGTGCCGCCGAAGACGAGGAGCTGCGCGCGCGTGGCGTCGTAGGTCACCGCGGCGCCGGAGCGCGCCGCGGGCGGCGTCCCCGTGGGCGTGCGCTGCCGCCAGGTCGAGCCGTTCCAGCTCCAGAGGTCGTTGCGGAACGTGGGGCCGCTCTGGCCGCCGAAGACGAGCACGACGCCTTCGTCGTCGTCCCAGGCGGCGGCGGCGAAGGAGCGCGCCGCGGGACCGCTCGCGCGCGGCGACCAGGTCGTGCCGTCGAAGGCCCAGGTGGTGTCGGCGACCGGGTTGCCGGCGAGGTCCTCGCCGCCGAAGAGGAGGCACTCGCCGCGCGCGGCGTCGTAGGCGAACGCGGCGGCGCTGCGGGCCGAGGGCACGGTCGCGGGCGCGAGCTGGCGCCACGCGGTGCCGTTCCACTCCCACGTGTCGGCGAAGACCGCGTTGAGGCCGCTGTTGTACCCGCCGAAGAGCACGGTCACGCCGCGGCCCGCGTCGTAGGCCATGGAGGGCCGCGAGCGCGGGTCGGGCGCCGGGGTCGAGGTCCGGTCGACCCACGTCGCGGTGCAGCCCTGGGACTGCGGCACGCAGGCGCCCATGCAGGGCAGGTAGCCGCCGTCGCAGCTCACGCCGCAGCCGGCGCTGGTGCAGGTGGCCTGGCCATTCGCCGGCGTGGGGCACGGGGTGCACGAGGCGCCGCAGGTCGCGACGTCGGTGTTGTCGGCGCAGGCGCCGCCGCACGGGTGGTAGCCGGTGGCGCAGCCGACCCCGCAGCTCACGCCGTTGCAGGTGGCGAAGGCGCCGGTGGGCACCGGGCACGGCGTGCAGGACGAGCCGCAGTGCGCGACGTCGGCGCTCGCGACGCAGGCGCCGCCGCAAGCGTGGCTGCCGGTGGGGCAGGCGAGGCCGCAGGTCCGCCCATCGCAGGTGGCGGTCGCCCCGGCGGGGGCGGGGCAGGGGGAGCAGGAGCTGCCGCAGTGCGCGGGGTCCGTGTCCGCGACGCAGTTGCCGCCGCACGGGTGCTTGCCGCTCGCGCAGGGGTTCGGCTGGCACTGCGCGCCGGTGCACACGTCGGAGTCGCCGCACGCCTTGCCGCACTGGCCGCAGTTGTCGTGGTCCGACGTGATGTCCACGCAGTCGCCGCCGCAGGGTTGCACGCCGGCCTCGCAGGTGACGCCGCAGCCGAAGTCCGCGCAGGTCGCCGTGCCGTGCGCGCGGGGCGCCGGGCAGGCGAGGCACGCGAGGCCGCACTGGTGCGGGTCCGTATCGTCGGCGCAGGCGCCGCCGCACTGGTGCTGGCCGGCGGCGCAGGAGGCGGCCTGCAGCCGGACGTGCAGCGAGGCGACCTGGCCGCGCGCGAGCTTCACCGTCCCCTCGCCGCGGCCGGTCTGGGCGCCGGCCTTGAGCCCCGCCACGAGGAACCTCGGGCTCGTGCCCGCGGCGCCGTCGGCGAAGAGGACGTCGACGAAGACGCCGGCCGGGAGCGGCTGGCCGGCCCGCGTCGGGCGCAGCCCGGTCACGACCGGCTGGTCGTCGATGAGCACCTGGAGCCGGACCTGATCGACGATGACGCCCGGATCGAGGTCGAGGAAGACGCGGGCGGTGGTGGCGCTGGGGTCGCCGCAGGCGCTCGCCGCCGCGACGAGCGCGGCGAGCAGGCCCGCGCGGGCCAGGTGCGCGCGCCGGGGCGACGGACGTGGGTGGTCGTGCATCGATTGACCTCCGGACCACACAGTGTACTCGGTGTCCGGGGGCGTTGGGGAGAGGGTCCTACCCGCGCAGCTGCCCCTCGCCGAACGCCACGAACTTCGTCGTCGTCAGCTCCGCGAGCCCCATGGGGCCGAACGCGTGGATCTTCGTCGTGCTGATGCCGATCTCCGCGCCCAGGCCGAGCTCGAAGCCGTCGTTGAAGCGCGTCGAGGCGTTCACCAGCACCAGCGACGAGTCGACCTCGCGCACGAAGCGCATCGCGCGGGCGTGATTGGTCGTGAGGATCGCCTCGGTGTGCGACGAGCCCCAGCGCCGGATGTGGGCCATCGCCTCATCCATCGACGGCACCACGCGCACGGCGAGCACGAGGTCGAGGTACTCCGCCGCCCAGTCCTCGTCGGTGGCCGGCGCCGCGCCCGGCCACAGCCGCCGCGTGGCCGGGCAGCCGCGCAGCGCGACGCCCGCGGCCTCGAGCGCGGCCGCGGCGGGCGGCAGGAAGGCCGGCGCGGCGGCCTCGTGCACGAGCAACGTCTCCATCGCGTTGCACACGCCGGGGCGCTGCGCCTTGGCGTTGACGCAGATCGGGACCGCCTGCGCGACGTCCACCTCGCCGTCGACGTAGATGTGGCACACGCCGCGGGCGTGCTTGAGCACCGGGATGCGCGAGCGCTCGCTGACGTAGCGGACCAGCCCCTCCCCGCCGCGGGGGATGATGAGGTCCACGAGGTCCTCGGCCTTGAGCATCGCCTCGATGGCCGCGCGGTCGGTCTCGGGGATGAAGGTCACGCTGTCCGGCGGCAGCCCGGTCGCCGCCAGCGCGTCGCGGAGCACGGCCGTGATCGCGGCGTTCGAGCGGATCGCCTCGGAGCCGCCGCGCAGCACCACCGCGTTGCCCGACTTGACGGTGAGGCACGCGGCGTCCGCGGTCACGTTCGGCCGCGCCTCGTAGATGATGCCGATCACGCCGAGGGGGATGCGCATGCGCCCGACGAGGAGGCCGTTCGGCCGGCGCGCCGCGCGCTCGACGCCGCCGACGGGATCGGGCAGGGCCGTGACCTCGTCGATGCCGGCCGCCATGTGCGCGACCCGCGCCGGCGTGAGCGTCAGCCGGTCGAGCATCGCCGGCGTGACGGCGTCCCGGGCGCGCGCGACGTCGGCCGCGTTCTCCTCGAGGAGCCACGCGGTCCGGTCGCGCAGGCCGCGGGCCATGGCGGCGAGCGCCGCGTTCTTCTGCGCCGTCCCGGCGTGGGCGAGAGTCGCGGCCGCGTCCTTCGCCGCCCGGCACAGCCCCACCACCAGCTCGTCGATGCTGCTCATGCTCCCACCCGTCCCGCGGCCGCCGTGCCGGCGCCCGCGCCCTCGAGGATGACCAGGTCGTCGCGGTGCACGACCTCGGCGGGGACGCCGGCGCCCAGCAGCTCCCGCAGCTCCGCCGACCGCCGGCCCATGGCCCGCGCCACCTGGTCGTGGGACCACGCGGCGAGGCCGCGAGCGAAGACGCGGCCCGCCCGGTCGGCGATGGCCACCGCGTCGCCCTGCGCGAACCGCCCCTCCGCGCCCACGACCCCCGCCGGCAGCAGGCTGCGGTTCTGCTCCACCAGCACGCGGCGCGCGCCGTCGTCGACGGTGATGACGCCGCGCGGCTCGCGCGCGAACGCGATCCAGAGCTTGCGGCTGCGCGTCCGGCGCCCGGCCCGCGGCCGGACCATCGTGCCCACGGGCGCGCCGGCGAGGACGTCGGTGAGCGCCCGCGGGCGCAGGCCCGAGGCGATGACCACCGGGATCCCGGCGGTCGCGACGAGGCCCGCCGCCCGCAGCTTCGACGCCATGCCGCCCGTGCCGACGCCGGCGTCGCGCTGGCCGGCGGCGGCGCGGAGCAGCCCATCGTCGATGGTCTCGACGACGCGCACGAGGCGGGCGTCGGGGAAGCGACGCGGGTCACGATCGTATAGCCCCTCCTGATCGGTGAAGAGCACGAGGAGGTCGGCCCCGAGCATCTGCGCGACCAGGGCGGCGAGGTGGTCGTTGTCGCCGAGCCGGATCTCCTGCGTGGCGACGGTGTCGTTCTCGTTGATGACCGGGACGATGCCGCGGCCGAGGAGCGTCAGCAGGGTGCCGCGGGCGTTGTTGTAGCGCTCGCGGCTCGCGAAGTCCTCGTGCGTGAGGAGGAGCTGGCCGACCCGCAGCTCGTGCGCCTCGAACGCGCGCTCGTACGCGCGCATGAGCGTCGTCTGGCCCACGGCCGCGGCGGCCTGCTTGAGCGCCATGGTGCGCGGCCGGGCCGTGAGCCCGAGCCGCCGGCGGCCGGCGGCGATGGCGCCGGAGGTGACGACCACGGTCTCGACCCCGGTCTCCTCGGCCGCGCGGCTGACCTCCCGCGCGAGCGCGCGGATGGTGCCCTCGCGCAGCCCCGTCGCCGGATCGGCGAGGACGGCGCTGCCGAGCTTCACCACGACCCGGCGGTAGTGGCCGCGGGGGCGCGGCGCGCGGGTCTCTCGAGGCGCGGTCATGGCGCAGTATATGAGGTGGGCGCGGGCGGGAGTCCAGGGGTCGGGCTCACCCGAGGTCGTGCGGGGGAGGCCTACCGCGGTCCGCCCCCCGGCGCGGGCGCCGGGCCCGGTCCGCGCGGCCGCTGCCCTCGCGGCGTATCCGTGTTCTTCACGATCGTGTTGACCGAGGACGCCATCTGCTTCGACTGATCGGGGCTGAGGCCCATGGTCGTGCCGAGCTGCTCGAGCTGCATGCGGCGGTCCTCGGCGCGCAGCGTGGTGAGCTGGCCGTAGAGGTCCCGGCTGCGGTCGGCCAGCGCCTGCGACTGGGCCGCGCGCTCCGCCTCCGGGAGCTGCGCCAGCGCCTGCCACTTCTCGCCGAGCTGGGCCAGCTCCGCCGTGATCGCCGCGATCTTGTTGACGAGGTCGGCCTCGGTGCGGTTCGCGGGCGCGTCGCCCAGGCGCTCGAGCCGCTGCTCCAGCAGCGCGAGCTGCTCCTGCATGGACGCCTCGACCTCGGCCCGGCGCTGCTCGCGGCGCTCGGTGATCCGCTTGTACCGCTCGGGGTCGGTCTTGCGCATCTCCTCGATGCGGTCGCGCCAGGACCGCGCGCCGCCGTCGGGCGCGGCGGCGGGCGGCGGCTCGGCGCCGGCGGTGGCGCCGAGCTCGAAAGCGCGCCGCTTGAGCGCCTGGTTCTCGATGCGGAGGCGGACGAGCTCGCCTGGCGCGGAGTCGGCCGGCGCGGCGGCGGCGCGGCCCGGTGTCTCGTCCGGCCCGCCGGCGACGCCGTCCGGGGCGGGGGCGCGGGCGGCGGCGCGGCGGGCAGCGCGGGCGTCGAGGGCGAAGTAGATGGTGCTCGCGGTGAGCGCGAGCGCGACGAAGACGGCCACGCGGGCGACGGGGGACGAGGGCGGAGCGGAGCCGGGCATCGGGCCATACCTCCAGCCCGGCGATGATAGACCGAACTCACCCGGCGGGCACGTAGGTCGGCGCGCGGCGCCCGCGTGCTAGAATCGCCGGCCCATGGACCGCGCCGGGACGATCACCAGCCTCTTCGCCGCGCCCCGGGCGCTCATCGGGATGATCCACGTGGGCGCCTTGCCGGGCACCCCCGCGGCGTCCGCCCCGCTCGAGCGCCTGGTCGAGACCGCCGTCGCCGAGGCGCGCGCCTACCGCGCCGCCGGCTACGACGCCGTCATGATCGAGAACATGCACGACCGGCCGTACCTCAAGGGCGCGGTCGGGCCCGAGGTGGTGGCGGGCATGACCGCGGTCGGGCGGGAGGTGCGGCGCGAGGCCGACTTGCCGCTCGGCGTCCAGGTGCTGGCGGGCGCGAACCGCGAGGCGCTCGCCGTGGCGCTGGCGAGCGGCGCCAGCTTCGCGCGAGTCGAGGGCTTCGTCTTCGCCCACGTCGCCGACGAGGGGCTCATCGAGTCGTGCGCAGGCGAGCTCCTGCGCTACCGGCACGCCATCGGCGCCGGCGCGGTGCGCGTCTTCGCCGACATCAAGAAGAAGCACTCGGCCCACGCCATCACCGCCGACGTGAGCCTGGCCGAGACCGCCCGCGCGGCGGAGTTCTTCCTCGCCGACGGGGTCATCGTGACGGGCGCCGCCACCGGCCACGCGGCCGATCCGGCGGAGGTCGAGGCGGCGGCCGGCGCGTGCGGCCTCCCGGTGCTCGTGGGCTCCGGGGTGACCCCCGAGAACCTGGCCGTCTACGCCGCCGCCGACGGGGTCATCGTGGGCTCGTTCGTCAAGCGCGACGGCGTGTGGTCGAACCCCCTCGACCCGGCCCGCCTCGCCGCCGTCGTGCGCGCCTTCCGCGCGCTGCCGCCGCGGTGATGCCGGCCGCGGCGGCCCGGCCCGAGCTGGTGTGCCTCGGCAACCTCGTCGTCGACGACGTGGTGCTGCCCGACGGCCGCACGCGCCTCGCCCAGCCCGGCGGCGCGACGCTGTACGCGGCGCTCGGGGCGGCGCTCTTCGGCGCCCGCGTCGCGATCCTCGCGCCCGTCGGCGACGACTACCCGGCCGCGGCGCTCGGGGCGCTCGCGGCCCGCGGCGTCGACCTCTCGCGCCTGCGGCCGCTCTTGCGCCCGGGCCTGCGCACCTGGCTGCTCTACGAGCCCGGGGCGCGCCGCATCGTGCCGCGGCCCGGCTGCCCGACGCACGCCGAGGCGTCGCCCGCGCCCGCGGACCTCGAGGGCGCCTTCCCGGACGCGCGCGCGTTCCACCTCGCCCCCGCGCCGCTCGCCTGCCAGGCCGCGCTCCTCCCGGCGCTCGCCGGCCGCCCCGGCGTGATCGTCTCCCTCGACCCGCACGACCGGGTGACCGAGGAGAGCCTCGGGCGGTGGTCGCCGGCGCTCGCGCTCGTCGACGTCTTCTTCGTGAGCGCGGAGGAGGTCGACCTCGACGGGCTCGCGGCGGCGCCCGCGGCGGCCCTCGCGCGCCTCGGCGGCGGGCGGCTGCGCGAGGTGCTGCTGAAGCAGGGCGCCCGGGGCGGGCTGCTGGCCGACCTCTCGCGCGGGACCGTGTGCCGCTGGGCGCCCCGGGCCGTGGAGGTCGTGGACCCGACGGGCGCGGGCGACGCCTTCGCCGGGGCGTACCTGAGCGGCCGGTGCGCCGGGGAGGAGCCGGAGCGCGCGCTCGAGCGTGGCGTGGTGGCGGCGAGCTTCGCGCTCGCCGGGTGGGGCCCCGACGGCCTGCTCGCCGCCACGCCGGACGCGGCCCGGGCCCGGCGCCGCGCGTGGTTCGGCGGCTGAGTCAGTCCCGCAGCGCGGCGCGCCAGCCGGCCGGCGGGGCCCAGCCGCGCAGCACCTGCCGCGAGGTCGGGCAGTGCACGCACTCGGCGTCGTCGCAGAGGAGCGCGGCCGGCGCGCGGGCGAGGAGGTCGGTCACCGCGCGCACGACGTCGCGGGAGCGCACGAGCAGGGTCTCGGCGTCGCCGACCCGGCCATGGCGCACGACGCTGGCCCGCTCGAGGTGGGGCGCGAGCTTGACGAAGCCGTCGGAGCACTTGGTCGTCTTCGTCACCGGGCGCCACTCGCGGCGGCCGTCGGCCGTCGCGACCGGGTAGCGGTCGGGCAGGGCGTAGAGGTGCGGCATGTCGAGCAGGCTCTCGGCCAGGTGGATGGTCGTGTTCGCGTCGTGCGCGACGCCCAGCAGCAGCACCTGCGCGTCGGCCTGGTAGGCGCGGCCGACGGGCCCGCCGAGGCCTTCGGGGTCCTCGAGGTCGTGGTCGCGCAGGAGCTCCTCGGCGCGCGGGCCGAGCGCGACCCAGGACGTGACCGGGTGGCGGCTCCGCCGGACGCCGGGCAGCCGCCACAGCGCCTGCGCGATGGCGCCCATCTTGTGCGGCGGGCTCACGTCCGGGTCGAAGAGCGGCATCGCCGCCATGAGCCGGGCACGCTCGGCCGGCGCGGGCGGCACCGGCCAGGTCGCGGGATCGATGAGGTCCGTCGTGAACGCCGGCGCGAGCACCGTGCCGTCGGCGCCGGCGGCGCAGGCCAGGGCGTGCGCGACGGTCGCGGGGCCGCCCTCGACCGGGCCGAGCGCGCGGTAGCCGCTGTGCACGACGAGGACGCCGCCTCGCGGCACCCCGAGCCGGTCGAGGTCGCCGGCGAGTGAGCTCGCGGTGTGCATGCCGAAAGTCTCGCGGAGCCGCGGCGGCCTCGCAAGCGCTTTCCGGGGCGGCCAGGTAGAATGCGCGCGCCATGATCCGGATCCGCGGCGCCCACGAGCACAACCTGCGCTGGCTCGACGTGGACATCGCCGAGCAGGCCCTCACGGTCGTGACGGGTGTCTCGGGGTCCGGCAAGTCGTCGCTCGCCTTCGACACGCTGTGCCGCGAGGGCCAGCGCCGCTACCTCGAGACCTTCGCCGGCTATGCCCGGCCGCTCCTCGGCCGGCTCGGCCGCCCCGCGGTGCAGTCCATCGACGGCCTGCCGCCCGCGGTCGCCGTGGCGCAGATCGGCGCGCCGCGCGGCCCGCGCTCGACGGTCGCGACCTTCACCGGGCTCTACGACTTCCTGCGGCTCCTGTTCGCCCGCGCCGGGGAGGGCCCGCGCCTCAGCCGGGCCAGCTTCTCCTTCAACTCGCCGCTCGGCGCCTGCCCGCGCTGCGGCGGGCTCGGCGTCGAGGACCACCTCGACCCCGCGCTCCTCGTCGGCGATCCGGCGAAGAGCATCCGCGACCGCGCCCTGCGGGTCACCACGCCCAACGGCTACCTCATGTACTCGCAGGTCACCCTCGCTGTCCTCGACGAGGTGCTCCGGGCGCACGGCGGGTCGATCGACACGCCCTGGGGGGATCTGCCGGACGAGGTGCGCCGGGTGGTGCTCTACGGCTCGGACCGGCTGCGGGTGCCCTTCGGCAAGCACCCCCTCGAGTCGCGCCTGCGCTGGAAGGGCATCACGGCGCGCCCCCGCGAGGAGGGCTGCTACCGCGGCCTCGTGCCGGTGATGGAGGAGATCCTCAAGCGCAGCCGCAACGACAGCATCCTGCGGTTCGTGCGCTCCGCGCCGTGCCCGGAGTGCGGCGGCGCCCGCCTGCGGCCGGAGGCGCTGGCCGTGACGGTGGGCGGCCGCACCATCGCGGCGCTGCACGCCGGCACCGTCGCCGAGCTCGGCGCCTTCGCGCGCGCGTTCGCGCCGCACGGGAGCCGCGCCGCGATCGCCCGGCCGATCCTCGCCGCGCTGGCGGGCCGGGCCGCCGCCCTCGCCGGCATCGGCCTCGGCCACGTCGCGCTCGACCGCGCCGCGGCCTCGCTCTCGACCGGCGAGGCCCGGCGCGCCCGACTGGCGCTCGCCGCGGGGCTCGATCTGCGCGGCGTGCTCTACGTCTTCGACGAGCCGTCGGCGGGGCTGCACCCCCGCGACGCGCGCCGGCTGCTCGATCTGGTGGACCGGCTGATCGGCGCCGGCAACACCGTGGTCGCCGTGGAGCACGACGAGGTGACGATCGCGGCCGCCGACGAAATCGTCGAGATCGGGCCGGGCCCGGGCGAGGAGGGCGGGCGCCTGCTCTACGCGGGGCCGCGGGCCGGGTTCTACGCCGAGGGGCGGGAGAGCCCGACGCGGGCCGCGCTCGCCCGGCCGGTGGTGCCCGGCGCGGGCCCGGCGGCGCCGGCGCTCCTCGTGGTGCCGGCGGTGACCGGGCGCAACCTGCGCGGCTTCGACCTCCCGCTCGCGCGCGGCGCGCTCAACGCCGTGGCCGGGGTCTCGGGCGCGGGCAAGAGCTCGCTCCTCGCCGCGCTCGCCGCCCGCCACGAGGCGGCGGCGCTGCCGGGGTTCGCCCGCGCGCTGCTCGTCGACGAGAGCCCGATGGGCCGCAGCGTGCGCTCGAACCCCGCCACCTACACCGGGCTCTTCGACGGCGTGCGCGACCTCTTCGCCGCCCAAGGCGAGGCGCGCGCCCGCGGCTTCGGCAAGGGCCACTTCTCGTTCAACGTGGCCGGGGGCCGCTGCGAGGCCTGCGAGGGCGCCGGCGTCACCCGCATCGGGCTGCAGTACCTGGGCGAGGTCGACGTGCCGTGCGCGCGCTGCGGCGGGCGGCGCTTCAGCGAGGAGGTGCTCGCCGTGCGGCTCGGCGGCCGCGACGTCGGCGAGGTGCTCGATCTCGCCGTCGCGGAGGCGCTGCCCTTCTTCACGGCGCTCGCCGCGGGGGACCGCGTGCTGCGGCCGCTCCGGGCGCTGTGCGACCTCGGCCTCGGCTACCTGCGCCTCGGCCAGCCCTCGACGACGCTCTCGGGCGGCGAGGCCGGGCGGGTGGCGCTCGCCGCCGAGCTCGCCCGCGCGGCCGCGGGGCCGACGCTCTACCTGCTCGACGAGCCGACCACCGGGCTCGGGCGGGGCGACGTGCAGACGCTCATCGCGGCGCTGCAGGGTCTGTGCGCGCGCGGCCACACGGTGGTGGTCGCCGAGCACGAGCGCGCGCTCCTCGCCGCGGCCGGGTGGATCGTCGAGCTGGGGCCCGGCGGCGGCGTCGATGGCGGGACCCTCGTGGCGGCCGCCGCGCCCGCGGCCATCGCGGCCGGCGACACCGTGACGGGCGCGCTCCTGCGCGGCGGCGGGTGGGCGGCGCCAGCGGCGCCGCGGCCGGGCCCGGGCCCCGCGGCGCCGATCCGCCTGCGCGGCGTGCGGACCCACAACCTCAAGGCGGTCGACGTCGACATCCCCCTCGGCGCGCTCACCGCGGTGACCGGGGTCTCCGGCTCGGGCAAGTCGTCGCTCGCGTTCGACACGCTCTACGCCGAGGCGGCGCGCCGCTTCGCCGATGCCTTCACCGCGTACGCGCGCCGCCTGCTGGAGCTGCCCGCCGAGGCCGAGCTCGACGCCGCCGAGGGGCTCACGCCGGCGGTCGCGGTGACCCAGGGCGCCCCGGCGCGGGCGCCGCGCTCGACGGTCGGGACGCTCACGGAGGTGTACGACCTCTACCGCCTGCTCTACGCCCGCGCCGGCTTGCGCCACTGCCCCGCGTGCGGCACGCGGCTCGCCGCGAGCGACTGCCCCGCGTGCGGCTTCCACGGCCGGCCGCTCTCGGCCGCGCTCTTCTCGTTCAACCACGAGGAGGGCGCCTGTCCGGCGTGCACGGGCCTGGGCGCGATCACCGTCTGCGATCCAGCGCGGCTCGTCACGCACCCCGAGCTGCCGCTCGCGGGCGGGGCGCTCGCCGGCACGAAGCCCGGCGACTTCTACGGCGACCCCGACGGGCAGCACATGGCGACCCTCGCGGCGGCCTTCGCCGCCCGCGGCTTCGACCCGGCGCGGCCCTGGGCCGAGCTGCCGCCCGCGGCGCGCGAGGTGGCGCTGCGCGGCGCGGGCGACGAGGTGTACGAGGTCGAGTGGCGCTACCGCCGGGGCGCGCGCGCGGGAGTCCACCGGATGCGCGC
Organism: Polyangia bacterium; assembly: GCA_036504295.1. GTDB lineage: Bacteria > Myxococcota_A > Polyangia > JACRCY01 > JACRCY01 > DASXVK01. The sequence goes on along the minus strand of DASXVK010000673.1, from coordinate 2,501 downwards.
CGCCTGGCCGGGGCTCTGCGCGCTCGTCGAGGAGGAGTACGCGCGCAAGCACGCGGACTGGCGCGCGGCCGCGCTGCTGCCGCTCATGCGCGAGGAGCCGTGCCCCGCGTGCGGCGGCGCCCGGCTCGCGCCGGAGCTGCTCGCGGTGCGGGTCGACGGCCGCAGCATCGCCGAGCTGTGCGCCCTCACCGTCGACGAGAACCGCGCGCTCGCCGCGGCCGTGGCCGCGGATCCTTCGGCGCACGGGCTCGAGGCGGCCGCCGGGCGCGCCGCCCGCGAGCTCCTCGACCTCGCGGCGGCGCGCCTGCGGGCCCTCGCCGACGCCGGGCTCGGCTACCTGGCGCTCGACCGCGGCGCCGCCACGCTCTCGGCGGGCGAGGCCGGCCGCGTGCGCCTGGCCGCCGCGCTCGGCGCGGGCCTGTGCGGCGTCACCTACGTCCTCGACGAGCCGACCGCCGGCCTGCACGCGCGCGACCGGGCCCGGCTGCGCGGGCTGATGCGCGGCCTGCGCGACCGCGGCAACACCGTCGTCGTCGTGGCCCACGACCTCGACGTCATCCGCGACGCCGACCACGTCCTCGACCTCGGGCCCGGCGCGGGCGAGGAGGGCGGCCGCCTGGTCGCGGCGGGCCCGCCGGCCGCGCTCGCGGCGGTCGCCGGCTCGCGCACCGGCGCCGCCCTGGCGCGGCCGCCGGCGCCGCCGCGGACGCCGCGGCCGCCGCGCCCCGGCCTGCTCGTGCACGGGGCCGCGGCGCACAACCTCGCCGCCCTCGATCTCGAGCTCCCGGCCGGCGTCCTCGTCCTCGTGACCGGCGTCTCGGGCAGCGGCAAGACCAGCCTGCTCCTCGACGTGGTCGCGGCGACGCTCGCCGCCGGCGCCCCCGTGGGCTGCCGCGCGCTCGACGGGCGCGGGCGCTTCGGCGAGGTGCGCACCGCCCACGCCCTCGCCGCCGGCCTGCCGGAGACGGCGACGCCCGCGACGCTGTGCGGCGCCTTCGACGCGATCCGCGCCCGCTACGCCCGCCTCCCGGGTGCGAAGGCGCGCGGCCTCAAGGCCGGCGACTTCTCGTGGAACGGCACGGGCGGCTGCCCCGCCTGCGAGGGCCGCGGCACCGTCACGGCGGCGCTCGACTTCCTGCCCGACGTGACGGTCCCCTGCGAGCGGTGCGGCGGCAGGCGCTACGACGGCCCGGTGCTCGAGGTGCGCGACGACGGCGCCACCATCGCGGATCTGCTCCAGCTGACCTGCGCCGCCGCCGCCGCCCGCTTCGCGGCCGATCCGAAGATCGCGCGCCCGCTCGCCGGTCTCGCCCGCGCCGGCCTCGGCTATCTGCGCCTCGGCCAGAGCGCGGCGACGCTCTCCGGCGGCGAGCGCGGCCGCCTCGCCCTCGCGCTCGAGCTGGGCGCCGCGCCGCGGGCGGACGCCGCCGCCGGGGGTACGCTCTACCTCCTCGACGAGCCCACCGCCGGCCTCCACACCGACGACGTCGCCGCCCTCGTCGCGCTCCTCCAGCAGCTCGTCGACGCCGGCCACACCGTCATGGCCGTCGACCACCACCTCGACCTCATCGCCGCCGCCGACTGGATCGTCGACCTCGGCCCCGAGGGCGGGCCCCAGGGCGGCCACCTCGTCTGCGCCGGCCCGCCGGCGGCCGTGAGGGCGTGCGCGGCGTCGCACACCGGCCGGGCGCTGGCGGCGGCGGCGCGCGGGCAGGGCGGAGGGTCGCGATGATCACGACGACGGCGCTGACGCGGCTCGCGGACACGGGGGACCCCGTCGCGCAGTTTCGCCTCGGGTACCGGTACGCGTTCTGCCGCGACCCGCGCCGTCGCGACTGGGCGAGAGCTCGCAAGCTGTGGGGGTCCGCCGCGCAGCGCGGCCATGCCCGCGCAGTTCTACCTCGGGACCTGCTACGACTTCGGACGGGGCGTCCGGCGGAACACTCGCGTCGCCGTGTCCTGGTACGGCCGCGCGGCGGCGGCGGGGCACGAGGTCGCTCAGTACAACCTGGCTCTGGGCTACCGCGACGGGGCTGGCGTTCGCCAGAGCTGCAAGACTGCGGTGCGCTGGTTGCGTGCAGCCGCGGAGGCGGGCTATCCCGATGCGCAGAGCGATCTCGGCTTCTGCTTCCATGAGGGCGCGGGGGTGAAGCGGGACCTCCGCGAAGCCGCGCGGTGGTATCTCCGGGCCGCTCGTCGCGGCCTCGCGCGGGCCCAGAGCAACCTGGGCCTCTGTTACCGCGACGGCGACGGTGTGCCGCGGAATCTGAGGACGGCACGCCGCTGGCTCGCGCGCGCCGCGTCGGCCGGCAATCGCAAGGCGAAGCGGTTGCTGGCCGAGCTCGAGGGCGCACCCGGGCGCAGCCGCGGCTAGGACGTCCCGCTCCGGCTCCGGCCGCGCCTGCGAGCCCCCGTCCCGCCCGGCGTCTCGTCGACGGCGAGCAGGCCCCACCGCCGCCAACCGCGGGCCAGGAGCCACGTCCGCGCTGGCGCGACGGCGC
>DASXVK010000672.1:0-9756 GCA_036504295.1 Polyangia bacterium | reverse complement strand
GCGTCGGAGGCGGGCGGCAGCAGGCACAGCGGCTCGGGCAGCCACTGCTGCCCCCACACCAGGGCGACGCGCAGCCGCGGCGGGGCGCCCGCGGTCCACGGCGGCGCGAGCGGCGCCGCGTCGCCCGTCACCTGCACCTGGATGGTGGCGAGCGGCGTGGCCGGGGCGCTGAAGCCCACGAGCTTGCCGCAGCTCGCGACGGCGCTCGCCAGGGCCGCGGCGCCCGCGAGCAGGACGAGGGCCGCGCCGCGACCTCTCAGCGTTGCCATGCGACCCCCAGGCCCGCGCGCCAGCCGCCGCGCGGGCTGCCGTCGAGGAGATGGACCGACGGGCCGCCGCTCACCGTCAGGGCCCACGCGTCGAGCAGGCGGAGGGTGGCGACGACCTCCAGGTCGGCGCCGGGCAGCAGCGCCCAGACCGAGCTCGACAGCGCCGTGCCCGCGAGCCCGGCCCGGCCGCCCTGCGCGCGTTCGCGTGCCTCGTAGACGAGCGTGCCGCCGAGGCCGAGCCGGAGCCCGACCGTGCCGCGCCCGAGCCCGCGCTGCGCGACGCCGTGGACCCGCAGGCGCAGGTCGTCGTTGCGGACGGTCTCGGTGAGGGTGTACTCGGTCGCGGTGCCCCACGACGCGCTGGCGCCCCAGCCGAAGCGGCCCGCGCTGCGCGTGAAGGCGGCGCCGACGCCCGTCATCAGGCCCGTCGGCAGCGCGGCGGGGTACGCGAGCACGAGGCCGGCGGCGACGGTGTTCTCCGCGGCCGCGGCCGCGCGCGCGGCGGGCTGCGCCGCGGCGCCCGCCGCCCAGCCGAGCAGGGCGGCGACGAGGGCGAGGCGCACGGACGGCCGCGATACGGTCACTCCCATCGGTACGAGAGTCTCTCAAGCGCCGCGGGAAATGTCACCAGGGCGGATTGTTGACTTGTGTTAAAGCGCCGGCGACCGGCGTACGGTCGCTACTCGAGGGTGGGCTGCAGCACGACGGGCAGCACGCGGGGGCTGGCGGCGAAGATGTCGCCGAGCGCGGGGTCGCCGCTCGGGAAGATCACGAACTCCAGGTGGTAGGCGCCGTCGACGAGGACGTCGATGCTCACCTTGTGGCCGGCCGGCGCGTCGAAGTCGAAGCCGTCCACGGCGGTGGTCGCGACCGCGGAGAAGCCGAGCGCGGTGCCGTCCGGCTCGAGCCACACGCTGTCCGCGGCCTCGGCCGGGATCGGCGCGAGGGCCGTGATCAGGTCGCCGGCGGCGGCCGAGACGGCGCCGTCGAAGTTGCAGATGTAGCCGGTCACGAGCGAGTCGCACGTCCAGCGCACGTGCCAGTGCCCGCCCGTCTCGTACGTGATCGAGTACCCGACGCCCGCGCCCGGCGTGAGCTCGCCGCTGGCGTTGCTGACGATGTAGACCGCGCCGTCCGCGTCGCCGGGCACCGCGACGGGCGGCGGGTAGGGTACGACCGTCTCCGGCGGCTCGCTGCCGCAGGCGGTCGCGACGAGCGCGAGTCCCACGAAGGCCCACCGCATGGCGTTCACCTCGTGCCTTGGTTGGATGATGGTCGCACGGTTCGGCGGAAAAGACCACCGGGGGGTGGGCACGAGGGCTTCTCGCTATACGCGGGGCCATCTCGTGCACGCCAACGACCGCGCGGGGCGGGAGCGCCTCTGCGCGTACGCCCCCGTCGCTTCAAGGCTGGCATGCGGTCGTGTGCGAACCGCATAGCTCAGCCGTGAAACCGACGAGGCGAGCGTCGATGAAGGAGCCCGCGATGATCCAGTCGGCCTCCGTCAGCTGGATCGAACCGGCGTAGGCCGCGCCGGAGAGGTCGTAGCTCGTGTAGTCGCCTGAGGTGAGATGGGCCCGTGTCCTCGCCCCGAGTCCGAGCGGGATGGGCGCGACCGTACTCTCCTCGGCTTGATCGATGATGATCCGGAGCCCGGCAAACGGCGGAGTGTTGATACCGGCTGCCCAGATCAACACGACGACCACGGGGTGGGCCGGGTCGGTGGCATCGTGATACGCGCCACCCTGGCCGCCGTAGAGCGTGACGCCGTTGAGCTTCGCGGTCACGCTCGCCGTTCCGTAGACCGAACCATCCGCGCTGATGGGCACGCTGAAACTGCCAGTGAGCGTCGCGGTCGGGAAGCAATGCGCCGGGAGCCCGGCGTCCGCGACGAGCGCGAGATCGGTCGCGCCGACACAGCCCGTCGCTCCAGCCAGCGGCCAGCAGGAACCGGTCGTGCCGGGTACTCCCTGGAAGAAGGCCGTCACGCACTCGTCCGGGCCGTCGCAGTTGCAATCCGCGGTGCTCAGGCACAGGCCTCCGGCACCAGCGCCGCCGAAGGGGTTGCAGCCGCCCGGGCCGGCGTCAGGCGGGTTCACGAGGACGCAGCAGCCTGCGTCGCCGCACTTCGCGCCCGCACCGCAGCACTCGGCCTCGCCGTAGGGGCCGGCGCAGGGGCTGGTGCAACCCGTGGTGCACGTGGGCTGGGCCGGGGGTATCCCGCCCGACGACTGGTGGCTGAGACAGCCGCCCGGCGCACCCACGGGAACGCCGTTGCTCTGGGTGAACGTGCACATCTCGGGCGCATCACAGAGATCGTTGAACCAGTCGCCGCGGCACCACACGAGGACCGGGCAGGTGCCCTTGGGTCGGCATTCCTCGTACTCGAACCCGATCTCGCAGCAGTCCTCGTCCGCAGCGCAGCAGCCCCGGCTGTAGTTCTCGTAGCTGCCGCAGAATGGCGCGGTGCCATTCGGGCCGCAGCCGGACTGGCATCGCCCGTTCAGGCAGGCCGAGGCAGCGCCGCAGGGGGTCCCGTCCGGCGACTTGAAGCAGATGTCTCCCCCGCTGTCGGCGCCCCCGTCACCACCGAGTCCTTCGTCGGAGCGAATCGGCCCGCACCCGTGCGCCACGAGCGCCACAGTCAGCGCCATGATGAGCGGCCAGCGCATCGGCCCTCCCGGATCCAGGATGCCACAGCCGGGTTCGCGTGAGAATGCCGTCACGCTGGGGGCGCCATGCAGCGAGCGATTGAGGACGGCTGTGAGCGGGTCGATGCCGAAGGCTGGTGAACTCGTCCACCGCCTCAGCGGCGCCGGATGCGCAGTCGCTCGGGAGTGGCGACCGCGATCGTCCCAACCAGCGCCTCCAGCTCCGTCGTGGCAAGGAGCTGGATAGCCAGAGCGATGTAGGCCCGCCTCGACTCGTACTCGAGCCGCAGCAGCACGATCCCGTGGTGCGTGCCCGGCGGATGGCTCCTGACATCGGCGAATCCCTTGTCGGCCGTGACGAGCAGCCGGCCCTCCGCCTGCACGCAGCGCCACAGACGTTCGTCGTCGTACCCCGACAGGCCCTGCTCATGCACGGTTTGTGCGTCGTAGCCCCCATCGCGCAGAGCGTCCGCGACCCCCCGTGGCAGATCTTCGTCCACCTTGACGATCGGGCGCACCCGTCAGAGTCCCTTGTGCAGCGGCACGGAGTCGAAACCGCCGACTGCCTCGGCGGCGAATCTGAGAGCGGCGAACACGTCGTCGCGGCTCAACGCGGGGTACTCGGCGAGGATCGCCTCGATGGTGTCGCCGTCGGCCACGCTGCCCACGACAACGCTCACCGGAACTCGCGTTCCGCGGATGCAGGGATCGCCGTGGTGAACGGCCGGGTCGACCGCGATCCTGTCGCGCCAGTCGATGATGCCCATTTGTGACCTCGTCCTCGCGTGCAAGAACGAACATGCAACGTCCGGCCGTGATTCGCAAGGCGCCCCCGAGCTCGCGCGCCGGGGGGCACGGCAGCCTCTGGCTGACGACGAGCGGCCGGCCGGCGGCCGCTGGTCCTCGACGTGCGCGGCGCCGCGAAGCGAGCCCACCCGCGCCGTGTCAGCGTCCCTCTGGGTGTCCCGCCGGCGCACCGCCTCGACCCAGTCGTCGAGGCTCATGTCACGGAAGAGCGCCTCGCGCTCGGCCGCGTAGTCGCCGTGGCCCGGCTCGAAGAGAACGCGATAGCGCAGGGCGTCCGCCAGACCGAGCCCCTTGACCAGGGCCTCCCAGGCGGCGGTCTGCAGCTCGCGAGCGTTCCTCATTGGGCGGCACCCTCGATGATCAGTAGCCATACGGCCCAGGGGACTCAAGGGTCCGCGCGGTGCGGCGGAGCGGTCTCGACCGCCCTCCCGCCCACGCCCCCGGCATGCGCCCCCGCCGCATTCATGCGATACTACCGCCCGCCGTGCCTGTGCCCGACGCCGACGCCGCCGCCGAGACCGCGCCGCCTCTCCGCGCGGACGCGCTCGCGCCGCGGGTGTCGCTGGGGCGGGCGGCGCTGCGCATCCTCGGCGACACGGCGCTGTATCGCATCCGCAAGCACGAGGCCAACAACCTCATCGCGACGCTGTCGCTGCTGATCGCGCGCGGCGCGCCGCTCGGGGACCTGCTCGTGCGCACGGCGTTCGCGGCGCTGCTCAACCTGCTCGTCTACCTGCTCAACGACCTCGGCGACGTCGAGCTGGACCTGACGACGCCGGGCAAGGACCGGCGCAAGACCGAGTTCCTGCACCAGCACCGCGCCGCCGCGCTCGTCGCGATGGGCGCCATCTTCGCCGTGCTCGTCGTGGTCGGGCTGCTCCACTCGCCGCTGCTCGTCGCCGCCGCCGTCGCCAGCACCGCCATCGTCGCCGTGTACACCTTCTGGCTGAAGCGCCGGCCCTTCGTCGACGTCGGCCTGATGGCCGTCTGCGGCTTCACCATGACTCTGTGCGGCGTGCGCGAGGCCGACCTCGCCCGTTCACTGGTGCTCGCCGGCTTCCTGGGCCTGATCTCGGCCAACTTCCAGGTGCTGCAGGTGACGCGCGACGTGGTCGCCGACCAGGCGGCCGGGCTGCGCACCACCGCCGCCGTCCTCGGCGCCCGCTGGGCCGGGCTCTTCTTCCGCGGCCTCACCGTGCTGACCGCCGCCTACGCGCTCCTCGTGACGCGCAGCTACGCCGGCCTCGGCCTCGTCGTCGTCCTCTTCCTCCCGGTGAGCGCCGCCCGCGCCGCCCGCACCTGGGACGCGGCCCGCGTGCTCTTCGGCGCGGTCTATCTCGCGATGCTGCTCGGCTGGTGATGGGGGGCCGCGGCGTGAAGCGCTCGCTCTTCGTCCTCTTCCCCGTCGGCGTGCTCGCGCTGCACCTCGGCCTGACGTTCTACTTCATGCCGCCGCGGGCGGTCTTCAACCGCGAGCCGATCTTCACGATCGACCACATCCTCCACTACGGCCAGGTGGTGAAGGTCGCGGCGGCGCACCGCCAGTCCGGCCACTTCTGGGCCTACGACCCGAGCCTGCTCGCCGGCCAGCCCGAGGGCGTGGTCCTCGACGCCGACAACAAGGGCGTCGAGCTCGGCTTCATCGCGCTCACGCGGCTCGGCCTGCCGGCGGGGCTCGCCTTCAACCTCCTCCTGCTGCTGATCCAGCTCGCGGTGCCGTTCGCCGGCTACGGCGCGGCGCGCCTCTTCGGCCTCGGCCGGCGCGCCGCCTGCGTCGCCGCGCTGCTCTTCGTCCTGCTGTGGTTCTTCGACTTCTTCCTGCACTGGTGCTGGTACTGCGGCATGTACTCGTACGCCGCGGTCAGCTACCTGTGCGCGGTGACCCTAGGGTTGATGTACCGCCTCGTCCGCGGCGGCGGCCCGGGGACCGCCGTCGGGCTCGCGGCGGCGCTCGCCGCGACGCTCGTCGTCCACCCGCTCGCCTTCCTCGTCCTGGTCGGGCCGATGATCGCGCTGTACGTGCGGGCCGCGCGCGGGCTCGCGGCCTGGCGCCACGGCGCCGTGTGGGCCGCGGCCGCGGCCACGATCGGCGCCAGCCTGTGGTGGCTGCCGGCGACGCTGCGGTTCATGCCGCAGGTGGAGATCCGCGAGACCGGCTACTACCTGCAGACGACGCTCTCGTACCTCCTCACCGACAGCGTCGACGTGCTGCAGGACGCCTACGAGACCGGCGCGTTCGGCGTGCGCACCGCCTTCCGTCTCGTCGTCTTCGTCGGCGCGGTGGGCGGTCTCATCGCCTGGCGCCGCCGCCGCGACGACCGCTTCCTGCCCTTCGCCCTCGTGCTCGGCTGGCTCTTCGCCCTGAGCTACCTCGGCGGGTACACGAAGCTCACCCGCCAGGTGCAGCCCTACCGCCACATGGCGCCGCTGACGCTGCTCGCGGCCCTCCCGGCGGCGCTCTTCCTCGCCGAGGCGGCGACGACCGTCAAGCTGCGCGCCCTCGGGCGCGTCGGCGCCGGCGCGGTGGCCGTGCTCCTCGCGCTCGCCGTGCCGCGCCTCGCCATCACGGTGCTGTCGTGGTTCCACCCGTCGGTGCACTTCCCGGCGCGGCCGTTGCCCGACGAGCACCACGGCCAGCCGAAGCCGTGGCCCTTCACCGGCCTGCGGCAGCCGCCGCCGCCCGCGTACCGGCTCCAGGCCTTCTCCGCCGAGTGGCCGCCCGTCGCCGCCGCCGTGAAGGCCCACTGCCGCGGCCGCGTGCTGGTCCGCGAGTGGATGCTCGCCGAGTGGCTCTCGACCGCGACCGAGGTGCCGGTCATCGGCGGCTTCCTCGAGCGCAACCTCGGCCACGGCGACGCGAACCTCTTCACCCGCTACCCCGACGGGGCGATGCCGCCCGGCGAGGTCGCCGACTACCTCGAGCGCTACGCCATCGGCTGCCTGCTCGTGTCGGCGCCCACGCCGAGGCTCGAGCTGCGCGCCGACCTCTTCCGCCTGGTGGCGAGCGTCGAGAACCGGCGGCTGTACGTGACCGTGCGCGAGCCGAGCTACTTCGCCAAGGGCGACGGCCGCGTGAGCCAGGGCCTCAACCGCCTCGTGGTGGAGAGCGCCGCCGGCGACGAGGCGCTGCTGCGCTTCCACTGGCTGCCGACGCTGCGCTGCAGGCCCGGCTGCACCGTCGAGCGCGCCGAGGTCCCCGGCGACCGGGTGGGCTTCCTCCGGGTCCCGCGACCGCCGCGCCGGTTCGAGATCTACAACTCGTACGAGTGGCCGAAGTAACGCAAGGCGCGCTAGTTCTGCGCGAGCGCCGCCTCGATCTGCGCCTTCGTGATGGCGCCCTCGCGGACGATGGTCCAGCCCTCGTCGGTCACCTCGACGAGGGTCGAGGGCGCGCCCGCGGCCAGGTCGCCGGCGTCGACGCACACGTCGATGCGCTGCTGAAAGTTCTTGCGCACCTGCGCCAGCGACCCGGCGCCCGCCTTGCGCTCGAGGTTCGCGCTCGAGACCAGCAACGGGCCGCCGAACTCGCGCACGATGTGCGCCGCGATCGGGTGCGCCGAGCAGCGCACGCCCACCTTGCCCGTCGCGCGCGTGAGCGTCCGCGCGACCTTGGAGGGCAGCTCGAGGTTCATCTCGAGGACGAGGGTGAGGGGCCCGGGCCAGAACGCGCGCGCGAGCACGCGCGCCGCGGCCGGCACGCGCCCGACGATGGTATCGAGCTGCTTCGGCTCGGCGATGAAGATGAGCGCGGGGTGGTGGCCGGCCCGGTGCTTCGTCTGCATCAGCCGCATCACGGCGTCCTGGGAGTGCAGGCTCGCCGCGAGCCGATAGTTCGACTCGGCCGGAAAACACGCGAGGCCATCCTGGCTCAAGGCCAGGGCGATGTCGCGGTAGAGCAGGGGGGACTGGGTGAGCTCCTCGGCCGTGATCACACGCATGTCATGGGGATCCTGGGAATCTAGCTCAACACGTCGCTAGTTCTGATGCAAGTTCGTTTCGGAGCGTCACGGCGGGGGCGGGGCCAGGACGCGGGCTAGGACGTCGCCGCGCGGGCCGGCGCGGCGGCGGCGCGGCCGTGCTTCTGGCCCAGCCGCCGGGCCCGGTCCAGCAGCACGGCAATCCCGCCGTCCCGCCGCATCTGGTCGACGGTGAGCGGCAGCCGGTACACCCAGTTGTCCGTCGAGACCGTCGACGGGGTGTTGATGCGGTCGCGGCTGCCGAGGAGGTCCTGGATGGGCAGGATGCACAGCGCCGAGCCGGCGCCGTACAGGCCCTCGAGGAGCGCGCCGTGGACCTCGGGGGTGAACCGCGGCCCGGCGACCCGCGCGTGGGGCAGGAGCGCCGGGATGGCGAAGAGGGCGTGGCGCTCGGTCTGGTCGAGCTCGTCCTCGTACCAGCTCGCGAGGGTGCTCGTGTCATGGGTGCCGGAGGTGCACAGCGAGAGCGGCGCGTAGTGGGCGGGGTCGAGGAACGAGCGGCCGTCGTCCTTCTCCCACGTCTTCTCCCACCGCTGCACCTTCGTGCCCGGGATGCCGAGGCCCGTGAGCGAACGCCGCACGTACGGCGGCACCACGCCGAGGTCCTCGGCGACGATGGTGAGGGCGGTCGTGCTGCCGTTGGCGGGCCGCCTCGCCTCGACCTCGCCGGCGGCCTGCAGCATGGCCGACAGGACGCGTTCCCCGAGGACGATCTGATCCCCCTCCTCGGCCGGCGTGAGCTCGCCCTGCTCGCCGGGCTCGATCACGAACTGACGGTAGAACCCGACCACGTGGTCGACGCGGAACATGTCGTAGTGGGCCGCGGCGCGGGCGGCGCGCTGCCGGATCCACGCGAGGCCGTCGCGCTCCATCACCTCCCAGTCGTACACCGGCAGCCCCCAGTCCTGGCCGTCCGGCGAGAACTGGTCGGGCGGCGCGCCCAGGCGGACGTCGGTGCGGAACTGGTCCTGATGGGCCCACACATCGGCGCTGTCGCCGCTCACCATGAACGGCAGGTCCCCCTTGAGGAGCATGCCGGCCCCGTTCACGGCGCGGCGCGCGGCGCCGAGCTGGATGTCGCACTGCCACTGGACGTACTCGTAGAACCGCACCTCGTCCTTGAGGCGGGCCGCGGCGTCGGCCAGGGCCTCGGGCCGGCGCTCGCGGAGCGGCGCCGCCCAGGTCTGCCAGCCCGCTTCCCGGTGCTCGTCGCGCAGGGCGCGGAACAGGGCGTAGTCGGGCAACCAGGCGCGCTGCTGCTCGACGAAGTCGGCCAGCGCCCGCGCCGGCGCGCCGCCCGCGGCGAGCGGGCCGTCGCGGAAGTGACCGAAGGCCGCGCGGAGCGCCTGCTGCTTGAGGCGCCGCACCGCCAGGTAGTCCACGCGGCCGGCCGCCCGCACGCGCTCGAGCTCCGTGACGCCCGCGTCGCCGAGCGCGGCCGGCGCGCCGAGGGCGACGAAGTCCTCGACGTCGTCGAGGGCGAGGTACGTGGGGTCGAGGCCGAAGGCGGTGAGCGCGCCGTAGGGGCTGGTCTCGGCGCTGCCGACCTCGCCGAGCGGCAGGAGCTGGAGCACGGTCTGCCCGGCGGTGGCGAGGAGCTGGGCGAACGGCCCCAGGTCCGGGAACTCGCCGATGCCCCAGCCGCGGCTGCTGCGGATCGAGAACAGCGGCACCAGCACTCCCGCCCGTCGCTCCGCGTCGGGGATGTCGGTCAGCGTCGGGCTGGCGTGAGATCGATGGCGTTGGTCCATGCTGCGGCTCCTTGAGGGGATGCTCCTCTCCATACACGGATGCGGGCCCGGGCGCAACCTGCGTGAGGCGCGCGAGGCAAGTGTTCACAGGGGCTTGCGCTGGCGCGGCGTCGGCCGTACCATCCGGGGGTAACCACATTTCCTGATGCCCACCCCGCGTGGCCGCGTGCACGCCAGGGTCGCAGCGTGACGTCTCGAGGAGGCGCCGTGATGACGAAGTCGGATCTCGCTGATGCTGTCGCTGCCCGGACCAATGTACCCCGGGCGGATGCAGAGAAGTTCGTCGATCAGGTCTTCGCGG
>DASXVK010000671.1:0-8283 GCA_036504295.1 Polyangia bacterium | reverse complement strand
GAGGTGCCGGCGGCCCGTGAGCGCCTCCAGGCGGCGCGCGATGTCGCGGAAGCTCTGCCGCGCGTTCTTGTCCTTGCTGACGCCCGCGTCGACGAGCATGGTCTTGTCGCGGTGGAGCACCAGCATCGAGTCGGCCTGCCCGACGTCGAACATGATGAAGTGCGCCGCGCCCTCCCCGTGCTTCGGGAGGTTCGGGAACCGGTACGCGGTGATCGCGCCGACACAGCCGGCGGCGAAGACCCCCAGGACCAGGAGCAGGAGGGCCGGCAGGAGGCGTCGCGTGGCGGCTGCGCTCATGAGGCCAGTCTGCCCAGGGTCGCGCGCCGGGCGCAAGAGGCTTGCATCGCCGCGGCCCATTTGTCCGACGGACGGGCGAACCCGCATTGTGCTCCGCCGGGGTGGGCTGATACGCTGTACCCGTGATCCCCTCGCACTGCCGCCGCGCCCTGGGCGTGCTCGTCCTCGCGGCCGCGTTGCTCGCGCCGCGCGCCGGTCGCGCGTACGAGTACTCCGTCGAGATCCTCGTCGAGGACGACGACGACGTGAACCAGCTCTACTACGACGGCGAGATCACCGAGGACGAGCGCGACCGGCTGCTCACGCTGCTCCTCGCGAAGGTCGATCTCAACCGCGCGACGCGCGACGAGCTCTACGAGCTGCCCGGCTTCACGTGGCGCATCGCCGACGCCATCATCGAGCGCCGCGGCAAGGGCGGCAACATCAAGACCGTCGACTCCATCGCCGACATCGAGGGCATGACGCCGGAGATCCTGGCCCAGGCGCGGCCGTTCCTCACGGCCCGCTCCCCCGAGGAGGAGCGGCCCTACGAGCTCGTGTCGAAGACCGGCGGCATCGGCCGGGTCAACGCCTCCGACCCGGCCTTCTACGAGCTGCTGCGCGCCCGCGCCTACGAGCACGCGTCGGCCGGCGTGGTCGTCACCGCGCGCCCCATGATCGGGGACATCTACGGCGCCGCGCCGGGCGCGACGCTGTCGGCCCAGGCCTACGAGACGCGGCCCGACCTCACCCACTTCTACGCGGCCTGGGACGGGCCGCGGATCGCCGCTCTGGCCGGCTCGTACCGCGTCGGCTACGGGCTGCGCCTGACGCTCGACAACACCCGGATGAGCCGCCCCAACGGCTTCATCCCCAACGAGGGGCTGTACCAGAACAACCTCAGCGGCCGCCTCTCGCCGATCGACGGCTTCGTCGGCGCCATCGTGAAGGCCCGCTACCTGCCCGTCGCCCGCGGCTGGTTCGAGCTCTCCACCTTCGGCTCGTGGTGGGACAAGGACCTGTACTTCACCAACGTCGCCTACGAGCGTGGCGGCGGCGACCCCTACATCGTCGACAGCGACACCGGCGCGTCGATCCCGTACCCGACCCTGCGCGACGTGCTGCGCGAGCGGATCGGCGGCGGCAACGCCAGCTATTTCCTGAGCCGCCGCATCGGCGTGGGCGTCACCGGCTACTACGGGGACTACAAGCTCAACCTCGACGCCCCCGGCGTGAAGATGGCGGTGTCGTCGCGCTACCCCGAGGACCGCACCACGTTCGGCGCCGTCGGCTTCAACGCCCGCGCCGGCTTCGGGCCGGTCGACAGCGCGGCCGAGGTGGCGGTGAACGACCGCGGCGCGCCGGCGGTCCTGGCGGTGGCCTGGTACGAGCCGACGGCCAGGCTCCAGCTCATCCCGTCCTTCCGCTACTACAGCCCCAGCTACGACAACCCCTACGCCCGCGGCGAAGCCGATCTCGACAAGTACCTCGGCAACATGGCGCGCGACGAGCTGGGCGGCCGCGTGCGCGCGATCTACAAGGCCACGCGCTGGCTGCGGGTCATGGCGGAGGCGAACCTCTGGCACGGCGAGAACCCGCCGTACTACGACGACAACGGCCAGGTCGTGGGCACCACCGGTGGGGGGGCCAAGAACAACTTGAAGGGCCTCCTGCGCGTCGACTTCCGCCCGACGGCCAAGGAGGTCATCGCCGTGTGGGGCGCGGCGCACGACAAGGACCTCGCGCACGGCGGCCGCGGCCTGTCGTACGCGGACGGCAGCGGCATGCGCTGGTACTACGCGGTGATGGCGCGGACGACGCGCCTCAAGCGCTTCACGTTCGCCGTCATGTTCAAGCACATCTTCGAGGACACCACGGCCTTCACCGACCGCTTCGATCAGACCTGGTACGCCTGGGCCCGGGTGAACCTGGCCCTCCGGGGCACGCAGATCGCGGCCCGCTTCCAGTACTACGACCAGTACATCGACCCGCTGCCGGCGCGCACCCGGAACGGCCGCGAGTGCGACTTCGAGGACGCCGGCTTCGCCGGGGATCCGGTGCCGGCCTCGTGCCGCGGCGAGTCCTACACCTCCTTCTTCGTGCAAGCGAGGCAGCGGCTGTGGTCGGGGGCCGCCGCCAAGCTCCGGGTGGAGTGGCAGCACTTCACCGATGACCGCGCCAAGTGGCGCCCGTTGGACGTGCCCGGCCCGCCGCGCGACGAGGTGCTCATCAAGGGCTACTTCGTCGCCCAGTTCTAGAGGCTGGAGGACCCATGCTTCGCCGTGCCGTCGTCGTGCTCCTCGCCGCCGTTGCCCTCGGCGCCTGCTCGGGTGGGACGAACGCCCCGGCCGCGTGCACCTTCCTCGCCGGGGATCTCGTGATCTCCGAGATCATGGCCGATCCGGCGGGTGCCGACGGGACCCAGGAGTGGTTCGAGATCTACAACGCGAGCGGCGCCGAGCTGAACCTCGCGGGGCTGTCCATCGAGCTCGCCGGCGGCCGCAGCTCCAAGCGGCACCTGATCCGGGCGGCCACCGCCCCGGTCATCCCCTCCGGGGGCTACCTCGCGCTCGGCAACGGCGTCGTCGCCGCGGGCGGCATCGGCTACTCCTACGCCGACCTCCTGGGGTCGATGCCGAACGACGCGGGCAGCCTGGTGCTGCGCTGCGGCACCCGCGAGATCGACCGCGTCGACTACGGCGCCGGCGTCGCCGGCCCGGGCGCGCCCACGAGCGGCAAGTCGCTGCAGCTCACGGGCGCGGCGCCGCCCGAGTACCACGCCAACGACGATCCGGCCAATTGGTGCGATGCCAGCGTCGCCTACGGCGACGGGACGAACCAGGGCACGCCGGGCGCGAAGAACAGCGCCTGCGGGTCGTCCGGGTGCGACGACGGCGCGGGCGGCTTCCGCGCGCTGCGGCCGCCGGAGCCGGGCGAGCTCGTCATCACCGAGATCCTCTCCAACACCCCCGGCGCCGAGGACACCGACAAGGAGTGGATCGAGGTGTACGTGGCCGCCGCCGTGAGCGTGGACCTGCGCGACGTCGAGCTCATCTACGGCGACACCTGCCAGAGCAAGACCCCCCTGGCGGGCGCGGGCTGCCTCACGGCCGACCCCGGCACCTACATCGTCCTCGCCCGCAGCGCCGACCCGACCAAGAACGGCGGCCTCGACGCCCCGTTCGCCACCTTCGGCGGCAGCGGGCTGCGCAACGACGCCGGCTGCGTCGGCCTGCGCCGCACGCCGGACCAGGCGGTCATCGACTCGGTCACCTACGGCACCTCCACCGACGGCGCCGCGTTCGCCCTCGGGCCGGAGCACATCTCGGCCACCGACAACGACGAGCCCGCGAACTGGTGCACGGCCACGACCACGTACGGCGACGGCGCCGGCAAGGGGACGCCCGGCGCGCCGAACCCGCCGTGCCCCGGGTCGGGCTGCGACGACGGCGCCGGCGGGTTCCGGCCCCTGCGCCTGCCCGCGGCCGGTGAGCTCGTCATCACCGAGATCTTCTCGAACACACCCGGCACCGAGAGCGCCAACCGCGAGTGGCTGGAGATCACGAACACCGCCGCCGTCCCGATCGACCTGCTCGGCGTCGCGCTGCTCTACGGCGCCACGTGCCAGAACGCGTCGCCCCTCGCCGGCACCGGCTGCCTCACCGTCGCCCCGGGCGCCTACGTGGTCCTCGCGCGCAACGGCGATCCGGCGCAGAACGGCGGCGTCACCGCCTTCGCCACCTTCGGCGGCTCCGGTCTCATCAACGACAGCGGCTGCGTCGCCCTGCAGGTGACCGCCGGCGCCCTCGAGATCGACCGGGCGACGTACGCGGCGTCAACGGACGGGCGGGCGTTCAACCTCGACCCGGCGCACATCTCGGCCGCGGATAACGACGTCGCGGCGAACTGGTGCGCGGCCCAGACCACCTTCGGCGACGGTCAGGGCCGCGGCACGCCGGGAACGGCCAACCCGGCCTGCGGCGTCGTCTTCTGCGACGACGGCGGGACGCAGCGCCCGGTGGTGGCGCCGATGCCGGGGAGCCTCATCATCAGCGAGGTCTTCGCGAACCCCGCGGGCACCGACGTGAACGCGAAGGAGTGGCTCGAGCTCTACGTCACCGCCGGCTGCGACCTCAACGGCCTCAACATCGTGAACAGCACCGGCACGACCCCGCGGACGTTCACCATCAGCTCCACGGCCTGTGTCCCGGTCACCGCCGGCACGTACGCGCTCATCGCGGGCAGCGCGCTCAACACCGCGAACGGCGGCCTCCCGCCGGTGACCGTGGCCGTCCCGGCGCTGTCCCTCTACAACTCCGCCGCGCACCTCTCCATCACGAGCGGCGCCACGGTGATCGACGAGGCCAACTACCCGACGCCCGCGAGCGGCGTCTCGTCCTCGCTCAACCCGACGACGATGAACGTCACCGCGAACGACGTCGCCACCGGCTTCTGCGCCGCGACCTCGACCGGCGTCTTCGAGGGGACGGGCTCGCCCGGGCGCGTGAACGACGCATGCCCGTGACGCGGGTCCTGCTGCTCGCGGCCTGCGCCGCCGCGTGGGCCGGCTGCGACGGCGGCGGTGGCGGCAGCGCGTGCGGCCCCACGAGCGGCCGGATCAGCAACGTCGTCGACGGCGACACCGTCGACCTCGCGACCGGGGAGCGCATTCGCTACCTGCTCGTCAACACGCCGGAGACCCACGGCACGGTCGAGTGCTACGGCCCCGAGGCGGCGGCGTTCAACACCGACCTCGTGCTCGACCAGGACGTCACGCTCGAGTACGACGTCGAGTGCAAGGACCGCTACGGCCGCCTCCTCGCCTACGTGACCTTGACGGGCGGGCCGATGGTGAACCGCGTGCTGCTCGAGCGCGGCTACGCCCGCATCCTCCAGGTCCCGCCGAACGGCGACAAGTACATCGACGAGTTCAACGAGCTGGAGCGGCAGGCGCGCTCGGCCGGCGCCGGCCTCTGGGGGGCGTGCCCGTGACGCCGCCCTACTTCTTCGGGTACACCTTCTTGTGCTTGGGGTCGTAGGTCGCGCTGTCGACGACCTGGCCCTGCGGGTCGAGGAGCGTGGCCGTGTCGCCGCCGTTCGCCCAGGCGGCGTAGCGGCGGTTCCAGTACAGCGCGAGCTGGCGGGCGGGGTCGGTCTGGTTCTCGCCGCTGCCGGTGTGGACCATGATGGTGTAGCCGGCCGGCACCGTGACGTTACGGAACGAGAAGCGGTGCCCCTTGCGGTTCGTCAGGGCGAAGCCCTTGAGCGACTGCGGGGCGCCGCTCACGTTCGCGATGCGCACGTACTCGGCGTTGAGGTCTTCGCGGTCGTCGCCGGGCGGGTTCGCGTGGAAGCTGGTGATGTGGAAGGCGCCCTTGTAGCGGGCCGTCTTCCAGATGCCCAGGCGCTTCGCGCGGGCCTCGGCCTCCCGGGCGAGCAGGACGTGGCCGCGGGCGGCGTCGACGGGTGGGATGAGGTAGACGTGGGCGAGCCCCGCCTTGACCAGCTCCTCGGCCAGGCTGACCCCGCCGACCACGACGTCGCCGACGAGGCGGCCGTAGTGGTCGCGGATGGCCGCCGCGATCCGGGCGCGCTTCCCCTGCACGAGCTTCACCGCGGCCGCGCGGGACTCGAGGCCGAGCTCCTCGTCGATCTCGGGGGCGTTGATGTTGGCGACCCGGACGCGGTCGCCGCCCTCGAGCACGACGGTGTCGCCGTCGACGACGCGGGTGACCTTCTTCTCGATGGGCCCGGTGATCGGCGGCGGCGCCGGGCGGGACGCGGGCGCGCCGCGGCGGCGGTGCCGCTTGGCCGCGGGCGGCGGGGCGGCGCCGTCGTCCGTCGCCGCGACGCCGGCCGGCGCGGCGGGCTCCGGGGCGGGCGCGGGCGCCGCGGCGGGGGCGGGCGCGGGCTCCGGGGCGGGCGCGGGCGCAGGGGCAGGCGCGGCGGCCGCGGCGGCCGCGGCGGCCGGGGCGGCCGGGGCGCGGCCGTCGTCGCGTGGCAGGGCGCGCTCCGGCGCGGTCGACCGCGGCGTCGGCGGGCCGCAGGCCGCCACCGCCAGGAGCACGAGCGCCGCACCGATCACGCCAGCCGCCGAGAGCCGCATTCGTTGCACCTCCTCCTACGCCTGGCACGGTACGGCACGGCGCGGGCGAGCGTCAATCACCCTTCGGGCCGGACGGCCGTTACGGGTACTGCGTGATGGCCGAGGCCGTGCTCGGCTCGCCGGCAGCGGTCGACGGCGCGGCGCTCACCGTGGTCGTGCCCACGGTGGCCGCGACCGGTACGGCCGCCGCGCCGGTCTCGACGGCGACCGCGGTCGTCACCTGGCCCAGCGCGCCGTCCGCGGTCCCGCACGCGCCGTCGCCGTCGACCTTCACCACCCACATCGCGTACTCGCCCGGACCGAAGGACATGCTGTGGCCGGCGGCCACGAAGGTGTCGTCGCGGCCCGCCTGCAGCGCGTGCGCCCAGTCCCACACCGGCCCGCCGTAGGTCTTCTGCCACACGATGTCGCCGGCGGGGTCGAGGCGCAGCAGCCAGAAGTCCTTGCCGCCGGCGCCGAACGACCAGGTGACGCCGGCGAGGAGGTAGCCGCCGTCCGGCAGCGGCACCACCGCCTCGGCCGCGTCGACGTCGTCGCCGCGATAGGCGCGCTGCCACTCGACCGCCCCCGCGGCGGTCAGCTTGAGCACCCAGGCGTCCGTGACGCTGGCGCCGAACGAGGCGGTCCAGCCGCAGACGACGAAGCCGCCGTCGGCCGTCGGCGCCACGGCGTAGCCGTAGTCGAAGTTGTCGCCGCCCAGGGTCTCCTGCCACCGCGGCACGCCCGCCGCGTCCAGGCGCATGACCCAGACGTCGGGGAGGCCGTCGGCGGTGAACGACTTGGCCGAGCCGACGACGAGGGCGCCGTCCGCGAGCGCGACGACCGCCGACGCGGTGTCCATGCCCGCCCCGCCGTAGGTGCGCTGCCAGACGACCTCGCCCTGGGCATCGATCTGCAGCACCCACCCGTCGCGGTCGCCGGCGCCGAAGGACTCGGTCTGGCCCACGACGAGCGCGCCGCCGCCCGGCAGCAGCGCGAGCCCGTTCGCCTGATCGGCCGCGGCCCCGCCGTAGGTGCGCTGCCACTCGATCACGCCGGCGCCGTCGAGCTTGAGCACCCAGACGTCCGTTGCCCCGGCGCCGAAGGAGGCGGTGAGCCCGGCGACCAGATACCCGCCGTCCGGCGTCTGGCGCACCGCGCGCGCCTCGTCGGCCGCGGGGCCGCCGTAGGTGCGCTGCCACTCGATCTGGCCGTCGCCGTCGAGCTTGACGATCCAGGCGTCGCGCTCGCCGGCCCCGAAGGAGCCCGTGTAGCCGGCGATGACGTAGCCGCCGTCGGTGGTGGCGTCGAGCGCCTGCGCCCAGTCGTACGTCGCGCCCCCGTAGGACCGCGCCCACCCCCGCGCGGCCAGCGCGAAGGTGGCCGTGCACGCCGCCGGCGTGGTCGCGCCGGCCCGCAGCGCCCGCCCGGCGGCGGCGCAGTCGCCGCTCCAGCCGGTGAAGTACGCGCCCGGCAGCGGCGCCGCGATCACGGTGACCGCGGCGCCGGTCCCGAGCGTCGCGGCGCACGCGCCGGGACAGTCGATGGCGGCCGGCTCGCTCCGCACCAGCCCGGGTCCGTCCACCGTGATCTGGAGGTCCGGCGGCCCAGCGTCGGCGCCGGCGTCGGGGGCGGCGCCGGGCGAGGCGGTGCCGCACGCGAGCGCGGCGGTCAAGGTGGCGGCGAGCAGGGCTCTCACGGGTCCTCCACGCCAGCATCGGCCGGCGCCACGGCAGTGGAGCACGCGGGTGCGGCGAACGTCAATTGTCCAGGCGGGGGCTGGGCGCGGTTCCGCAGAGTCGGGCCTGACGCGTGCATGAAATGCAACAGGGAGACGGGGAGACGGGGAGGATCTCTCTGTTCTGGCTCACGACGCTCGCGTCGTGCACGACGCCAGCGTCGGCGCGACCCAACCTGACCTA
>DASXVK010000670.1:0-6045 GCA_036504295.1 Polyangia bacterium | reverse complement strand
AAAGCTCGTCGAGGGTCCCCCCCACCGCGCGCGCCCCGCGCGAGAGAAGCGCTACTCGATCACGTGCGCCTGGCGTAAGTGCTTGAACGTGAAGCTCTCGCCGACCGGCATGACGCCGTCGGGGCCGTCCGCCGGCCAGCGCGCCGCGCGCAGCTGGTCCATGATGCAGTGCTCGACGGCCTTGTCCCCGATCTGAGTCTTCACGATCTGCGGGTTGCTCGCCCGCGCCTGCCCCTTCTCGACGACCAGCGTGTACTTGATCTGCATCCGCAGGCCGAGGTCCGGGTTCTTCCTCAGTGCGTCGGCCATGCACGGGTCGGCGGCGCGGTGCAGGTGGGACTGCGCCTGCCGCACGTGGGCGCGCGTCAGCTTCGCGAGCGGGCGCGCGGCAGGGCTCCCCGGATCGCCGGGCTGCGACGCCGCGAGCGGACGGGGCCGGGGCGGCGGGGCGACGCGGGGCGGCGGCGCGGGATCGGCGTCGGGCTGCGACGCGGGCACGGCGGCCGGGACGATGGTCACCGGCGCCGGGCGCTGCAGTTGCCACGCCACGTAGCCCAGCGCGCCGAGGACGACGAGGGCGAAGACGGCGAGCCAGGTGCCGCGGTGCGCCCCGGGCGGCGAGTGGGTCTGCGGCTGCTCCATGGTGGTCCCCAAAACTAGCACAGTCCCCGCGTGGTTGACACGCGACGAAGATGCAGAATAATGGCTCGACTCCGAACCTGCTGAACGTCTTGCTGCGTGCCCTTCTACTGACGCTCCGGCCGCACCAATGGGTGAAGAACCTGTTCGTGGCGGCGCCGCTCGTCTTCTCCAAGAACCTGTTCGCCGGCTCGCAGCTCGGTCGCGCGGCGCTCGGGGTCCTCGCGTTCTGCCTGCTCTCCGGGGCGGTCTACATCCTCAACGACCTCGCCGACGTGGAGCAGGATCGCGCGCACCCGCGCAAGCGCCGCCGGCCGATCGCCTCGGGGCAGCTCCCGGCGGGCGCCGCGCGCGTGGCCGCGGTCGTGCTCGTCGCCGTCGGGCTCGCGCTCGCGTGCGCGCTGTCGTGGGGCTTCCTCGCGGCCTTCGCCGGCTACTTCGTCCTGAACCTCGCCTACACGAACTGGCTCAAGCGCATCCCCTTCGTCGACGTGCTCGCGATCGCGGTCATGTTCCTGCTGCGCGTGCTCGCCGGCACCTTCGTCATCCACGTCGAGGCGTCGCCGTGGCTGCTCGCCTGCACCGGCCTCCTCGCCTGCTACCTGGGGTTCGGCAAGCGCGCCCACGAGCTCGCGACCTCCGGCGCCGCCGCGACCTCGCGGCGCGCGGTCCTCGCCGGCTACCGCATCGCGCACCTGCGCGTGGCGCTCTGGGTCCTCGCCGCGTGCACCATCTTCGCCTACGCGCTCTACGCTCGCGCCCCGCACACCGTCGCGTTCTTCGGCACCTCGCACATGATCCTGACTACGCCCTTCATCGTCGTCGGCGTGGGCCGCTTCCTGTTCCTGGTCGGCAACCGCCCGGATGCCGAGAGCCCGACGGAGGAGATGCTCCGCGACAAGGTGTTCCTCGCCAACTTCGTGGCCTGGGTGATCGCCGTTCTGGCGGTAATCTACGGCGCCTCGGTGTAAAGTTTCTTTACTGTTTTTCGCTGACCAATCGCTGGCTTGCCGCGTTAGCTTCTAGCTCCGCGGCATTTTTCTGCTTGCGTTGTAAAGCTGAAGAGCTATCCTGAGGTCGGTCAGAGTTGCTCAGCCACCCAACGCGAGGTACCGCCATGGTCCAGAAGCTCAAGAAGCAGCAGGGGGAAGCCACGCGGAAGTTGATTCTCGAGGTCACTGCCCGTCGGTTCGCGCAGCATGGATTCCAGGGCACGTCGCTCGAGGCGATCGCCAAGCAGGTCGGGGTCGCGAAGAGCTCCGTCCTGTGGCATTTCGGCAGCAAAGAAACCTTGCTGTACGAGGTCATCTCGGGGGTCATGAGCAAGTGGGAGAAGGAGCAGACCGCCGAGCTGCTCGCGCTGACCGACTCGCGTGAGCGCCTCAGCCGCCTCGTGGAGGCCTACAAGCGCCTCATGCGCGAGCGGCCCGACACCCTGCTGCTCTTCCTCACCGTCATGTTCGAGGGCATCGACGCGAACCCCGAGCTGACGCAGAAGTTCCGCGAGATGTACAAGGGCTACCGCGCCGCCATCAAGCTCGCGCTCGAGCTCGGCGTGCAGGAGGGCGCGTTCCGCAAGGACCTACCGTCGGAAGACATGGCCAGCTTCGTGCTCGCCGCCTTCGACGGCGTCTTCATCCAGTGGTACCTCGACCGCGAGCACTTCGATCTCGACGTCGCGATGGAGCACCTGAAGAAGGTCGTCGGCCGCTTCATCGACGCGCCGGTCGCCGCCGTCTCCGATAAGCCCATCGAGCAGCCGAGCGCGAACTAGCTCCTTCCCCCGCTCTCTCCGTACGAGCTCGACCCCCCTGCCGCCCGCCCCGCGCGGGCGGCACAATGCAACACGGAGACACGGAGGCACGGAGACCGGACGGAGTCTCTGAGGGTTCGGTCGCGCTGGCGCCCGCATCGTCGGCAGGCGAACGCGAGCGGGCGCGGGCGTCGGCACTCCCCAACCAGAATCCTGCTCCGCGCTCCTCCGTGCCTCCGTGTCTCCGTGTGATCCTGTCCCACCCCCGCGTGACGTGTCGTGTGGTAGGCTGCGGTCGCCGGCCGCCGGGCCGGGCACGTCAAGGAGCGACCGTGGGCGACACGCACGACATCGGCACGCGGAAGCACGACCACCTGCGCCTCACCGCGGGCGGCGAGGTGGAGTTTCGGCACCGCACCACGCTGCTCGAGGGCGTGCACCTCGTCCACCAGGCGCTCCCGGAGCTGGCCGAGCACGACCTCGATCTCTCGATCGTCCTCGCCGGGCGGCGGCTCCGGGCGCCGCTCGTGATCGCCAGCATGACCGGCGGCATCCCCGAGGCCGCCGCGATCAACCGCGACCTGGCGCGCGCCGCCGAGCACTTCGGGCTCGCGTTCGGCGTCGGCAGCATGCGCGCGCTGCTGCGGCGCCCCGAGGCGCTCGCGAGCTACGCCGTGCGCGACGTGGCCCCGACGGCGATGATCCTCGCCAACCTGGGCGTGGTGCAGGCGCGCCAGCTCCGCTCGCAGGAGGTGCGCGAGCTGTGCGACCGCCTCGGTGCCGACGCGCTGTGCGTGCACGTGAACCCGGCCATGGAGCTGGTGCAGGACGGCGGCGACCGCGACTTCCGCGGCGCCCTCGCGACCATCGACCGGCTCGAGAACGAGCTCGGGCTGCCGGTGGTCGTGAAGGAGACGGGCTGCGGGCTGTCGCGGCGCGCCGCGGCGGCGCTGGCGGCGGCGGGCGTCCACACCGTCGACGTCGGCGGCGCCGGCGGCACCTCCTGGGTGGGCGTCGAGGCGATGCGCGCGCAGGAGCCGGCGGCGCGGGCGACGGGCGACGCGCTGTGGGACTGGGGCGTGCCGACCGCGGCCTCGGTCGTCTACTGCGTCGAGGCCGGGCTCGAGGCGGTCGCGACGGGCGGCATCCGCGACGGCCTCGACGTCGCGCGGGCGCTCGCGCTCGGCGCGCGGGCCGCCGGCATGGCGGCGCCGCTGCTGCGGGCGCAGCAGCAGGGCGGGCTCGAGAGCGTCGTCACGGCGCTCGAAGGCGTGCTGCGGACGCTGCGCACCGTCATGCTGCTCTGCGGCTGCCGCACCCCCGGCGGGCTCGCGGTGGCGCCCCGGGTCGTCACCGGCGATCTGCGGCACTGGCTGGAGCCGGGGGGATGAGCCGCTCCGGGTTCGGCCGGGGCAAGGTCATCCTCCTCGGCGAGCACGCCGTGGTGTACGGGCAGCCGGCGCTGGCCGGGGCGCTGCGGCGCGGGGTGCGGGCGGAGGCGCGGCCCGGGCCTGCGCGCCTCGAGGTGCCCGCGTGGGGGCTGCAGGCGTCCCCGGGCGGCCCGGGCGCCGCCGACCGCGCGTTCGCCGCGATCCTCGACGCGACCGGCGCGAGCGCGGCCGTGCAGGCCGAGGCGGAGATCCCGGCGCGCGCCGGCCTGGGCAGCTCGGCGGCGCTGGCCGCGGCGGTGGCCCGCGCGCTGTGCGACGACGCGGCCCGCGTCGCGGCGGCGGTCGCCGCGGCGGAGGGCGTGTTCCACGGCAACCCGTCAGGGCTCGACGCCGCCCTCGCGCTCGACGGCGGCCTCGGCGTCTTCACGCGCGACGCGGGCCTGCGGCCGCTCGCGGCGGCCCCCGTCACGTGGTGCGTCGGGGACACCGGCCAGCCGCGCGACACGCGGGCGCTCGTCGCTGCCGTCGGCGCGCGCGTGGCCGCGGAGCGCGCGGCGGCCGTGCTCGTCGAGCGGCTCGGGGCGCTGGCGACGGCCGGGGCCGCCGCGCTCGTCGCCGGCGACCTCGGCGCGCTCGGGCGGTGCCTCGACGATGCGCAGGAGGCGCTGGCCGCGCTGGGCGTGTCGTCGCCCGCCATCGAGCGCATGGGTGCGGTCGCCCGCGGGGCGGGGGCGCTCGGCGCCAAGCTGACCGGCGCCGGCGGCGGCGGCTGCGTCATCGCGCTGGCGCCGGGCCGCGAGGCCGAGGTGCTGGCGGCGTGGCGCGACGCCGGCTACGCGGGCTTCGCCGCGGAGGTCGGGGGATGACGAGCACGGGGCGCGCGCCGGCGACGGCGGGCACGGGGCGCGCGACGGCGCGGGCGGGCACGAACATCGCGCTCGTGAAGTACTGGGGCAAGCGGGACGCCGCGCTGAACCTGCCGCGCACCGGCAGCCTCTCGCTCACGCTCGGCGAGCTCGACACCGTGACCACCGTCGAGCTCGCGGCCGGGCCGGGCGCCGACACCCTCGTGCTCGACGGCGCGGCCGAGCGCGGCGCGGCGCTCGCGCGGGTCGCGGCGCTGCTCGACCTGGTGCGGGCCGGGGCGGGCCGACGCGAGGCCGCCCGCGTCGTCACGCGCAACTCGTTCCCGACCGCGGCCGGGCTCGCGTCGTCGGCGTCGGGGTTCGCCGCCCTCGTCCGCGCGGCGGCCGCGGCGTTCGGTCTCGACCTCGCGCCCGCGGCGCTGTCGGCGCTCGCGCGGCGCGGGTCGGGCTCGGCGGCGCGCTCGATCTTCGGCGGCTTCGTCGAGATGGCGCCGGGCACGCGGGCCGACGGCGCCGACGCGGTCGCCGCGCAGCTCCTGCCGCCCGACGCGTGGGCCGTACGCCTCGTCGTCGCGATCACGACCGAGGGGCCCAAGGCGGTCGGGTCCCGCGCGGGCATGACCGCCACGGCGGCCTCGTCGCCGCTGTACGAGGCCTGGGTCACGGCGCACGCCGCCGATCTGGCAGCGGCCCGGGCGGCGGTCGCCGCGCGCGATCTGCCGGCGCTCGGCGAGGTCGCGGAGCGCAACTGCCTCGGCATGCACGCGACGATGATGACGGCGCGGCCGGCGCTGTTTTACTGGAACGAGGCGACGATCGCGGCCATGCACGCCGTCTGGGCCCTCCGGGCCGCGGGCACCGGCGTCTGGTTCACGATCGACGCCGGCCCGCACGTGAAGGCGCTGTGCGCCGCCGCCGACGCCCCGCGCGTCGCGGCCGCGCTCGCGGCGGCGCCCGGCGTGCTCCGCACCATCGTCGCGGCGCCGGGCGCGGGCGCGCGGCTGGAGCCCGACGCGGTAGGGACGGAGCCCGCGCCATGATCGTCCGCGCGCCCGGCAAGGCCTTCGTCTCCGGCGAGTACGCCGTGCTCCACGGCGCCCCGGCGGTGGTCGTCGCGGTGGCGCGGTACGCGGTGGCGCGTCTCGCGCCCGGCTCGGTCGACGAGCTCTCGCCGTTCCTCGCGGCCGTCGTCGCGCGCTGCCCGGCGCCGCCCGGGACCATCCCCGTCGTGGACACGAGCGCGCTCGCCGCCCACGACGGCACCAAGCTCGGCCTGGGCTCGAGCGCCGCCGCCACCGTCGCCGCGGCGGGCGTCATCCGCGCCGCCGCGGGCGTGCGCCTCGACGACCCCGCCGCGCGCGAGCAGCTCGTCGCCCTCTGCGTGGACGCGCACCGC
>DASXVK010000669.1:0-4113 GCA_036504295.1 Polyangia bacterium | reverse complement strand
CGCGGCGCACGACCTGCTCCTGGGTGAGGCCGAGCGGCTCGCCCTGCGCGACCTGCAGCTGCAGGCGCACGAGGTCGAGGCCCGTGACCATCTCGGTCACCGGGTGCTCCACCTGCAGGCGCGTGTTCATCTCGAGGAAGTAGAAGTTGCGCTGCCCGTCGACGAGGAACTCGATGGTGCCGGCGCCGACGTAGCCGACGGCGCGGGCGGCCTTCACCGCGACCGCGCCCATGCGCGCGCGCAGCGCGTCGTCGACGAGCGGCGACGGCGTCTCCTCGACGACCTTCTGGTGGCGCCGCTGGATCGAGCAGTCGCGCTCGCCGAGGTGGATCGCGTGGCCGGTCCCGTCGGCGAAGACCTGCACCTCGACGTGGTGGGGCTCGGTGATCGCCTTCTCGAGGTAGACCGCGTCGTCGCCGAACGCGCTCTTGGCCTCGCGCCGGGCGCCGTCGTAGGCCGCCGTGAACTTCGCCTCGCCGTCGACGAGGCGCATGCCCTTGCCGCCGCCGCCGGCGGAGGCCTTCAGCATGACCGGGAAGCCGAGGGCGCGGGCGGCGGCGAGCGCGGCCTCGACCGACGGGAACCCGCGGCCGTCGGTGCCGTTGTCCCCGGGCACGACCGGCACGCCGGCGCGGGTCATGTGACCGCGCGCGGTGGTCTTGTCGCCCATCGCCGCGATCGCCGCCGGGGGTGGGCCGATGAAGGTGATCCCGGCCGCGGCGCACGCGGCGGCGAAGCCCTCGTTCTCCGAGAGGAAGCCGTAGCCCGGGTGGATCGCGCCGGCGCCCGCGCGGCGGGCGGTCTCGATGATGCGCGCGCTGTCGAGGTAGCTCTGGGCCGCGGGCGGCGGGCCGATGAGGTAGGCCTCGTCGGCGAGGCGCACGTGGAGCGCCCGCCGGTCGGCCTCGGAGAAGACCGCGACGGTGGCGAG
Source organism: Polyangia bacterium (assembly GCA_036504295.1). GTDB lineage: Bacteria > Myxococcota_A > Polyangia > JACRCY01 > JACRCY01 > DASXVK01. The sequence continues at coordinate 3,182 of DASXVK010000669.1, read as the reverse complement.
CCCGAGCTCGCGGCAGGTGCGGATGACCCGGACCGCGATCTCGCCCCGGTTCGCGATGAGGACCTTGCTGAAACGGCGGCTCATGCGCGGGATGCTAATGAGGCGCCGCCGTCGGCGCAAGACTCTCCCTGACCGTCACACGGCTACTTGCCGGCACCGCCCGCGCCCTTGAGCGCGGCGAGGTCGAGCTTGCCCACGCGGCCGGTGATCTGGGTCTTCGCGTCCTGGCCCATGCCGGCGAGCTCGTAGATGTGCTCGCGGCTCTTGAGCTTGACCACGCCGAAGAGCGGCAGCTTGGGCGAGAGCCAGCTCTCGACCGGGCCTTGCTTGCTCTCGACGCGGTGGTGCTCGGCGGCGAAGCTGCCGGCGGGCACGCGCACCGTCGTCTGGCCGAGCCGCCGCGCCGTGCCCGCCGGGGCGGGCAGGAAGCGCGGCGCGGCCTCGGCCGGCGGCCCGCCGACGATCTCGAGCGGCTGCATGTTGCCGATGCGGAGGATGACGCGCTTGACCGCGTCGGCCTTGCGCGCGTCGCCCTTGGTCAGGGTCTTGATGATGAGTCGCTCCATACCCGGCATGTTGAACGCGAGCTCGAACCAGGTGCCGGCCTCGCTGCGCTCGACCACGGCCAGGCGTACGCGCACCGTGGTGCGGCGGGTGAGGTCGGCGATCAGGTACTCGACCCAGGCGCCCACCTTGGCGCTGCCGAAATCGCCGCCGAGCTGGCTCGGCAGCGCGGGCGCCGCCCCGCTCGGGCCCACCGGCGGGGGCGGCGCCGCCGCCGCCCCGGCGGGCCAAGCCGACAACCAGGCGAGGAGTCCAACGAGGGGCAGACGGCGCATGGCGATCTCGCGCGCGCGGGCGCGGTCGCACCGAGCATAGCACGGGGCCCCCCGGAGCGCGCCATCGCGTGGGGCGGCGCCAAGGTCTTTGATTTGCAGGGCGACACGCGGTAGAATCGCCGAGCTTTTTTCGCTGACGCCCGTCGCCGGGCAATGAGGCAGCGCAGTGGACAACTCGAGGCGAGACATCCGCACGCCGGTCACGCTCAAGATCAAGTTCAAGAGCGAGAATCTCGACCAGTTCATCGAACGGTACTCGGTCGACGTGAGCCGGGGCGGGATCTTCATCCGCACCAAGAACCCGGTCCCGGTCGGGACTCAGCTCCGGTTCGAGTTCCAGCTCCAGGACGCGACCCCGCTCATCTCCGGCGAGGGCACGGTGGTGTGGATCCGCGAGTACGACCCCGCCCGCACCGGCGTCGCGCCGGGCATGGGCGTGCGGTTCGACAAGCTCGCGCCCCAGAGCCAGCAGGTGCTCGACAAGATCCTCACGGAGAAGAGCAAGACGGCCTCGGCCGACTCGAGCTTCGACTCCGCCGCGGAGGCCAAGGCCCCGTCGGGCCGGCCGGTGTCGTCGGAGACCGCGGCCCAGGCCTCGGGCGCGATCGACAGCCGCGCCGCGATCCCGGCGGCGCTGCGGCTGGGCTCGATCCTCGAGCGCACGCCGCTGCCGCAGCCGATGCCGTTCGGCGGCGAGATCACCAACGCGGGCCAGGACGAGTTCGGCGCGAGCGAGAGCACCCGCGTGATGGCCGCGGACCGCGCCGCCGCGCTCGTCGAGGAGACGCGCGATCCGAGGGCCGCGCCGCCGAAGGCCGCGGCGCCCGCCGCCGCGCCGGCCGAGACGGCCCAGCGCGAGGACTGGTTCGGCGACGCCATGCCCTCCGACGCCGAGGTGACCGGGTCGGCCGCGCCCACGGCGGCCGCCAAGGGCACCGCCGAGCCGCCGCCGCTCGCCGCGCCGCCGCCGCTCGAGGCGCCGGTCGAGGAGGAGGCCGCCCTCAAGGCGAAGGACAAGGACAAGACGCCCGAGCCCGCCAAGGTCGAGGCCAAGGCGGCCGAGAAGCCGGCCGAGAAGAAGCCGGAGCCGGCCCCGGCGCCCGCGCCCGCCGAGACGAAGGTGGAGGCGAAGGCGGCCGAGAAGCCGGCCGAGAAGCCGGCCGAGAAGGCCGCCGAGAAGCCGGCCGAGAAGCCGGCCGAGAAGGCCAAGGACGAGAAGAAGAAGAAGAAGGGCTACGCCGTCGCCGAGAAGAAGGCCGAGGAGGCGCCCGCCGCCGCCGCCGCCGCCGCGGAGCAGCCCGCCACGAAGAAGCCCGCCGACGACGAGCCGGTCGCGCGGGCGGCGATCCCGTCGGCCACGAAGAAGGGCCCGCCGTGGGCCGTCATCTCGGTCATCGCGCTCGCCGCGGGCGTCGCGATCTACTTCGCCGTGACCTACAGCGGCACGCCCGCCACGGGCGGCCCGGCCGAGCCGGTCAAGATGGCCGCGCCCGCGCCGACCGGCGCGCCGCCCGCCCCGGCGCCCATCCCGCCGCCCGCGCCCGTCACCAAGGTCGCCGCCACCCCGGCCGACGCGGCCGCCGCCCCGGCGCCCGTGCCGGTGCCCGCCGGCCCCGAGCTGAGCCTCGAGACCGAGCCGGCCGGCGCCAAGGTGAGCGTCGACGGCAAGGACCACCCGCAGCCGACGCCCACCAAGCTCACGGGCCTCGTCGCGGGCAAGACCGTGACGATCAAGCTGTCGCTCGCCGGCTACGAGGAGATCACGAAGAAGATCGCCATCGGCAAGGACGCGCCGGCCCCGGTGAAGCTCACGCTGGTCGCGCTGCCCGGCAGCCTCAAGGTCGAGAGCACGCCGCCGAACGCGACCGTCCGGATCGACGGCAAGCGCCTCGGCAAGACGCCGCTGACGCTGCCGAAGATCGACGCCACCAAGGAGCACACCCTCGAGCTGACCCTCGCCGGCCACGAGCCGCACTCGGCCACCATCAAGCCGAGCGACGCGTGGACGCCGCAGGGCAAGGTGCGGCTGCTCACGGTCACCGCCACGCTCACCGCCAAGGCGAAGCCCGCGCCGGTCGCCAAGGCCGAGCCGACGGTGAAGGAGCCGAAGCCGGTCCGCGAGCCCAAGCCCGAGCCGGTCGCCAAGCCCGAGCCGGTCGCCAAGCCCGAGCCCGTCGCCAAGCCCGAGCCGGTCGCCAAGCCCGAGCCCGTCGCGAAGCCGAAGCCCGAGCCCGTCGCGAAGCCGAAGCCCGAGCCCAAGCCCGAGCCCGTCGCGAAGCCGAAGCCCGAGCCCAAGCCCGAGCCCAAGCCCGAGCCCAAGCCCGACGAGCCCAAGAAGCTCAA
>DASXVK010000668.1:0-8220 GCA_036504295.1 Polyangia bacterium | reverse complement strand
GATGGTGCCGAGGACCGCCCCGAGGCAGCGCGCCGCGGACCCGCGGATGGTCAGCACCTCCGCGCCACCGCCGATGACGGTGTCGCAGGTGATGACCAGCGTGCCCTGCGCCGACGCCCGCGCCGGCGCGACGAGGGCCGCCGCGCACAGCGCCGCCCGCGCGCACCGCATCAGCGCCGTCCGGGCCCCGGTGCGCGCCAGGTCGCGCGCATGGCGGCGCCGCGCGTGGTCATCGACGCCAGCGGCGCCTCGGCACGGCCCCCGGTTGACCGTTCCTCGACTCAGGTGAAGCCTCTCCCGCACGTGGTCCCATCGTCGATGGTGCCTGAAGACCGCGGACCCGTAAACAATCGAAAGTTCATTTCGGGCGCGACGGTTCGTGTAGGCGCGGATACCGGGAAAACGACCCCGTGTTGGCTGACGGCCGTGACGGCCCGCCGGCGCGCCGGCGGACCCGGTCAGCGCGCCGACGCGACCATCACGGCACCCGACCGGGGCCGGGTGCCCGCCTCGGCGTCCAACGGGGCGACCGTGCCCTACGCCCGGCCCGAAGTACCCGGTCGAGCCGGAACCCAGCTCCCAGAACCCACCGCCATCGCCCACCCGGATGTGCTGGCGCCCGAAGGCCAGGGGGTTCTCGTACCCGGTGTGGGAGTAGAACGTGAACTCCACGTTCCCGGCCCCGCCGTCCCGCAGGTCGTAGACGTGCCCATCGGGGTACGACAGCGTGTAGGCCAGGTCGTAGCTCGCCCCGGCGAGGGGCCGGCGCGCCGGCTCAGCGGGCCGGCGCCGCCCCGTAGCGCGCGCGCACGCGGTAGGGGTGCTCGGCGTCGGCCTGGCCGGGCGCGGCCGCGAGGCGCAGCGTCAGCGGGCCGCGGGCCGGGTGCGCGAGAACGAGCGCGATCCGCTCCGCCGCCGCGGGCCGCCCGCCGCACGGCTGGCCGGTGCGGCACGTGAGCAGCGCCTGGCCCTTGGCGTCGAGCAGGGTGGCCTCGAGCCCCAGCTCCGCGGCGACCCCGTCGACCATCAGCTCGAGCGGCGCGTCGCGCATGACGCTGAGCCCGTACATGTCGACGTCGCCGGGCGTGCTCAGGTAGCCGTGCAGGTCGAACCAGTCCTGCGCCCCGAGGGGCAGCGGGGTCGCCGCCTTGGCATCGTCGTTGGGCTCGAACTCGAACGGGCCGCGCACGGTCTCGAGCTCGGCCCTGAGGACGTAGGGCAGGCGCGGGCCGGCCCCCTCGGTGGCCCTGACCTCGAGCGCGCACGACCCCTCCCACGAGCGGATGCCGATACCGCGCATGGTCAGCGGCTCGCCGGCGCGGCCCGCGGCGTGGTAGAGCAGCCCGCCGTCGGCGCCGCGCACGCGGACCGAGAGGGCGACCGGCGCGGCCGGCCAGGCGTCGAACCGCAGGCGCGAGTCGGGCGGCGCGGGCTGGGTCGGGAAGGTGTACCAGTCGACGTCCTTGGCCTCGGTCAGGTAGCCGACCAGCGGCACCCCGCGCCGCAGCGGCGTCGCCGTGGCGGCCGTGTCGTTGGGCTCCTTCTCCCAGTCGGTGTCCGGCCGCTTGAGGCTGCGCACGCGCAGCTCGTAGCCGGGGCGCGCGGGCTGGCACCCGGGACGGGGCCGCACGAGGAGGAGGCGGGCCGCCGGCGTCTCGGCGGCGGTGGCGAGGCGGCGGGGCGCTGCCGGCGGCGGCGCCTGCACGAGCCGCCCCCGCGTGTCGTAGAGCCCGAGCTCGAGCTCGCACCCCGGGACGGCGGCCAGGTCGACCGTGACGTGCGCCCCGAAGAACGGCGCTGGCAGGCAGTACCAATCGTCGTTCCCGGCGCGCACCTGGCCCTGCACGATCACGTCCGCGCTGCGCGGGATGCGCTGGCAGGTGAGGAGCGTGTCGTTGGGCTCGACCTCCGTCTCGATCTCGGGGGGGCGTTCGGCGACCGTCCCGGCGGCCGGCGCCAGCGGGCGTGAGCCGACCCCGCGCCAGATCAGGATCCCCACGCACGCGAGCGCGAGCACCAGGGCCATCGCGCCCACGGCCGTCAGCCGTGGCCGCCGCCGCGCGTGGGGTTGCTCGTGCCGCACCGGTCCGGTCGCCCGTGCCATCGTCTCACTCCGGGGCGCGCGCGAGCCGGGCGGGCCGTCCCAGCAGCGCGAGGGCCAGCCCGAGCAGCACGACGGCCGCGCACAGCCAGGCGAAGAGATCGCCGATCCGGCCGTAGAGCGTCCGCCCGGTGTCGAGGAGCGCGGCGTCGGCGACGAGCAGCTCCGGCGCCACGCCGAACCTGGTCGGCGGCGGATCGGTCACCACCGTCCGGGCGCGCACCCGGCCGAGCGCGTCGACGTGCGCCGACACGCCGGTGTTGGTGGCCCGCAGGAACTCGCGGCGGTGCTCGACCGCGCGGAGCTGCGCGAGGAGGAGCTGCTGATACGGCTCGGCGCTGTCGCCGAACCAGGCCACGTTCGAGAGCGTCACGAGCAGGTTCGGCTGCAGCCGCGCCACGCGCCACACGTAGCCCGCGAGGATGTCCTCGTAGCAGATCATCGGCCCGAGGCGTGCCGGGCCGACCGTGAGGACCGCGGGCTCGCGGCCGCGCATGAGCTCGTCGGCCTCGGTCATCCGCGCCCGCACCGAGGCGCGCCAGTCCGGGTACCGCGCTGCCAGTGGCACGTACTCGCCGAAGGGCATGAGGAAGTTCTTGTCGTAGCGTCCCAGCCCGCGGCCGTCCTGGCCGAGGAGCCAGGCGCTGTTGTGCATGGGCTGCTGCTCCGACGAGAAGTCCGCCGTGAGCACGCCCGCGAGGAGCGGGACGGTGAGGCCGCGCCGCAGCTGCCAGGGATGGCCGGCGGGATAGTCCGCGCCGAGGCTGCGGTCGACGGGCAGGGGCCACGCGGACTCGGGCCAGATCACGAGCTGCGCGCCCTTCGCCTCGGCGAGGGTCGACTCGCGCCGCAGGACGTCGACCATCTGCGGCCACTGCGCGGAGCGGACGCCGCGGGTCGTGATGCCGAAGTTCGGCTGCACGAGGCCTACGCGCAGCTTGGGCGCGCGCGCGGTCGCGCGGGTGACCTGGGCGCCCCGGATGAGGCCGAAGCCCAGCGCGAGGACGATCAGGCCGCCCGCCGCCGCGAGCACGCGGCGCGGCAGGGCCCGCCCGGCGAGCCGGGCGTCGAGGATCACGAAGACGGCCGCGTTGAAGAGCACGAGCAGGAAGGTGACGGCCCACGAGCCGCAGAGCTCGGCCACCTGGATGGCCGGCCAGCAGGGCGTCACCAGCAACGCCAGCGTCCAGGGCATCAGGAACGGGATCGCCAGCTCGGCGGCCACCATCGCGGCGGCCGCCGAGAAGAGGAGCGGCAACCGCGTGCGCGTCGTGAGCGTCTGGGTCGCCCAGGCCCACAGGGCAAAGACGAGCCCCTGGTAGGCGGACACGGCGACGAGCACGAGCGCCGCGGACACGAAGGTCAGCTTGCCGAAGCGCATGAGGACCGTGGTGGCCCAGGACTGGCCGGCGATGTTGCACAGGAGCCCGAGCAGCCAGCCCCAGCCGAACGCGGCGAAGCCGGTGCGCTCGCGCAGCGCGAAGAGCGCGGGTACGAGCGCGACGAGCGCGAGCGGCCAGAGCTGGGGCTTGGGGTTCGCCAGCACCATGAGCGCGGCCGACAGCAGGACGAGCCCCAGGCGGATGAGCCCCGCGCGCGCCCGCCCGGGCGCGGTCGCGGAGGTCACAACAGGCTCGGAGGCGCGCTTCAGCGAGCTGCGAGGCGACATCGTGTCAGCACACCTTGGGACAGGCTCAGTACGGCGGCTTGTCGCGCTCCGGGTTCATCTGGAGCGGTGGCGGGTTGAAGGGATTGGGCGGCGTCGGATTCGCCGGCGGCGCCGCGAGCGGCTTCGTGTACATCGGGGGCCGGCTGGGGTCGCGCAGGTCCTTGGGGAGGATGCGCACGACCGGCTTGAGCTGGCGCTCGGGCGGGATCGGGACCACCGCAGGCTGACTCCCCGCCTCCGCGGGGCCGGGCCGCGGGTAGGCCCGCTCGAGCGGGGGCGGCGGCGGCACGACCACGTCGCTCGTCTGCTCGCGGGGCGGCGGCCGGTCCGGGGTGCGCCGCACCTGCAGGACCAGCCACACACAGGCCGCGATCATGGCTGCGGCCGCGAGGCCCAGGGAGAACCGGAGGATGGCCCGCAACCGCTTCTCGGCCACCGGGGTTTGACCTCCGTCGTGATTCCGCTTCGCCATGTGACGCCTCTCGGTCCGGGGACGCCGACCGGCGCGGGTCGCGTCGGTCGCACATTGTGGACCACCCGTGGACAGGTGTAAACAAGCGGAGGTTCAGTATTGGCGGGAGGCACCGCAGCTGCAACCCGCCCGAGGGGGAGGTGATCGGCGACGGGGATCGCGCGGCCTACGGCGGCGCCGCCGGCGCGGCCGTGCCCAGCCAGTCCCAGAGCGCGTACAGGGCCAGCGCGACGACGCCTGCGCTGGCGATGGCGGCGACGAGGCTCGCGTTGAGCGCGCGCTTGCCGGTCGGCTTGAGGCAGCAGGGGCAGAGGACGGCGCGGGCGTCGATGAGCTGCCGGCAATGGGGGCAGGCCGCCTGGGGCGCCGGTGGCTTCGCGCCGGCGGCCGGGTCCGCGCTCGCCGCGGCCGTGGCGCGACGGGCGCGCAGCCGGCGGGGGCGCCCGCCCGCGCGCTCGTCCGAGACGCAGGTGGGGGGCGGAGCGACGGCGGTGCGATCCCCCGGCTCCTCTCCCGGCCCCGCCCCGGCCTGCGGCGCCGTCGGATCGAAGAACCGCGGGGCGGGCACGCCCGGCTCGACGAGCGTCGCGTCGGGGTCGAAGGGCGCGGTCGCGCGACCCGTGGGGCCGTCCCTCAGCGTGTCGTCGAATCCCATGGGCACCTCGCTCCCCAGGGCGGGGGCGCTACTCTGCCGCGATCGCCGGAGGCGGTAAACAAGCGCAAGTTCATTTCGGTAGGCGGCGGGCAGTGCGCCGGCATCTTGGCCGCGACGAACCACGCGGATGATGGCATCATCGAGCCTCATGGCCAGGCACGCATGGCAACTCCGGGAGGTGATGACGTGACCCGACGCGAACGGGGCCCCGGCGCGGGCGAGCGACCGAGCGCCGCCGAGCCCCTCCCCGGTCCGGCGCCCGGCCCCGCGGCCGCGCGCGCGGCGCTCGCCGCGGGGATCCTCGGCGTCCTCGCGGTCCTCGTGGTCGCCGGCGTCACCGTGTGGCGCAGCGAGGCGGCGCCGCCGGCGCCGGCGCCGCCGCCCGCGCTCGCGCCGCCCGCGCCCATGCCGCCCTCGTCGCCGCTCGCGTCACCCGCGCCGGGCCGCGAGCCCGGCGCCGCGGCCGACGCGGCGCGGCCGGTCGCGCGGGTCGGCGCGCACACGATCACGGCCGGCGACCTCGCGCGCTACGCGGCGTTCCGGCAGCTCACCTTCGGCCTGGGCGGGAGCCGCCGCCCGCTCGACGAGCTGTGCGACCGCGCGCTGCTCGTGCTCGCGGCCGGCGAGCGGGGGCTCACGCTGAGCGAGCGGGAGCTCGCCGTCGAGGTCTCGCGGCGCAAGCTGATCGCGGGCGCGATGGCGGCGTCGGGCATGGGCGAGCCGAGCGGCTTCGGGGCGCGGGCGGGCGTCCCCGGGTTCGGCGGCGTCCCGGGGCGCGCCGGCGGTCTGGCGGGCCACGGTATCGGGGCGCCCGGCGCGCCGGGGTTCGGCCCGCCCGGCGCGCCGGGGTTCGGCCCGCCCGGCGCCGGCCTCCCCGGCGTCCCCGCTCGCTTCGGCGGCCCGGGCGCGGGGCTCGGGGATCCCGACCCGACCCGCGGCGGTTTCCGGACGCCGGGGGAGGAGGCCGACCAGGTGCTCACCACGGCGGGGCTCAAGGCCGAGGACTTCGCCCGCGAGGTCAAGGACGAGGCGCTGGCGACGAAGGCCAGGCAGGCCCTCGTCTACGATCGCATCGAGATCGGTCGCCGCGAGCTGCTCGCCGCGGCCGCGGATCAGCCACGCCCGCCGGGCGGCGGGGGGGCCGGACCTGCGCCCAAGGCGCCCGACGAGGCCGCCCTCGCGGCCGCGCGGCAGCGGCTGCGCCGCGAGCGCGGCGCCGGCGCCCTCGCCGCGCTCATGACGGCGCTCCGCCGCCAGTGGCGGGTCGAGGTCCTCGCGCCGGAGGCGGCCCCATGAAGCGCAAGCGCACGCCCGGGCGCAGCGCGGCGGCGCCGGCGCCGGCCGCGGCCGGCCCCCGCCTCGGGTCCTGGCTGCTCCGGCACCCGTGGGTCTTCGTCGTCCTCGCCGGCCTCATCGCGTTCGGGGGCGCGCTCGGGAACCGCTTCACCTACGACGACCGCATGGTCATCGAGGAGGCGGAGCCGCTGCTGCGCGATCTGCCGCTCCTGAGCACGGTCCTCTCGCGAGACTACTTCCTGACGAGCCACGAGTCGACCTACCGCCCGGTCGTGACCCTCAGCTACGCCCTCGACTACGCCCTCGGCGGCCTCACGCCGGTGGGCTACCACGCGCAGAGCGTCCTGTGGCACCTCGGCTGCGCGCTGCTCGTCTACGCGCTCGCGCGGCGTCTCCTGCCCCGGGCCGGGCGCGGCGTGGCGCTCGTCGCCGGGCTGCTCTTCGCCGTGCACCCGGCGCTCACCGAGGCCATCGACAACGCCTCGTTCCGCGAGGACCCGCTCGCGACCTTCTTCACCCTGCTGGCGCTGCTGCTGGCCCTGAGGAACACCCGGGCGGCGCTCTGGGGCGCCCTCGCGAGCTACCTCGTGGCGCTCTTCGCGAAGGAGTCGGCCCTCGTCATGCCGCTCCTGCTCGCCGGCGCGCGGTGGTCGCTGCCGGCCGAGGAGCGGGACCGCTGGGACCGGCGGGCCGAGCTCGGCGGCTTCGTCGCCGTGAGCCTCGTGTTCGTCGTGGTCCGGTTCGTCGTGATGACCAGCGGCCCCGACTACGGCGAGCACCCGGGCGGCACGCTCTTCGCGACGCTCCTCGGGACGCCGCCGATCTTCGCCCGCTACCTCCGGCTGCTCGTGCTGCCGTGGCCCCTGTGCGCCGACTACTCCGGGGTCTTCGACTTCCCGCCGCGGGCGCTGCCGCTCGTGCTCTCGGTGCTCGCGCTCGCGGCCTACCTCGCGCTCACGGTGTGGCTCTGGCGCCGCCACCGCCTGGCGGCCTTCGGCCTGGCCTGGTTCCTCGTCGCGCTCGGTCCGGTCTCGAACCTCATCGCCATCCCGGTGCCGGCGGCGGAGCGCTTCCTCTACCTGCCGCTCGCGGGCATCGCGCTCGCCGCGGCCGCGGGCGCGGGCGCGCTGGCGCCGCGCGTCGCGGGCCGGGCGCGCACGCTGGCGACGCTCGGCGGCCTCGTCGCTCTCATCGCCCTCGCGACCGCGAGCAACCTGCGGCACCCGGCCTGGCGCGACAACCACGCGCTGTGGAGCCGCACCGCCCGCGACTTCCCGCGCTCGTGGGGCGCCCATCACGGCCTCGGCGTCGAGCTGAAGGAGCACGGCGAGCTCGCCCGCGCGGCCGCGGAGCTCGAGCAGGCGCTCGGCTCCCGGCCGACCCGGAGCGCGCGCGCCCTCATCGTGAACGACCTCGGCATCGTCTACGGCATGCAGGGACGCCTCGACGAGTCGGCGCGCATGCTGCGGCGGGCCCTCGACGACGCGCCGCACGCGAAGACCTGGCTCAACCTCGGCATCACGCTCGCGCGCTCGGGGGACACGGCGGGGGCGGCGGCGGCCTACCAGGAGGCCATCCGCAAGAACCCCCTCTACGCCCGCGCCCACGCCATGCTCGCGACGCTGCGGCTCGGGCAGGGCGCCCTCGCCGAGGCCGAGGCCCACCTCGAGAAGGCGGCGCGCATCAGCCCGCGCGACCCGGCCGTGCAGCAGGCGCGCGACGCGCTGGCCCGCGCCCGCGCCCGCGCCGCGCCGCCGGGGCCGGGGCCGGGGCCCGCGCCGCCGGGCGCGCCGTGATCCCGCCACGCCTCCTGCTCCGGCTCGTGGCCGCCGGGGCGAGCCTCGGCGTGATCGCCGGCGGCGGCTGCCCCGCGCCGACGTCCGAGGTCACCTTCGAGGAGGCCCGCGCCGACGCGAGCCGGCGCCCGGCGTACCTCGCGCAGGTGGTGCGCAAGGCGCGGCCGCCGCGCTCCGTGGCGCGCGTGGAGTACCGCGACGAGGCCTCGTTCCGGGCGCTGCTACCGCCGG
>DASXVK010000667.1:0-4172 GCA_036504295.1 Polyangia bacterium | reverse complement strand
CTCCTCGACGCGCTCGAGCGCGCCGGCGCGCTGTCGCTGCGCGACGACGAGTTCGACAAGGACGGCGAGCTCATCCGCTTCCGCCGCGCCGACCTGCGGCCCGGCGCGCGCGAGGTGCTCGCGGGCGAGGGCGTGCTGTGCGACGAGCCGGCCGCGCCCGCGGCGCGCGGCCCGGGACGGAAGAAGGCGACGAAGAAAGCGACGAAGCGGAAGGCGAAGGATCCGGCGGGAGCCGGCGACGCTCACCAGCAGTAGCGCCACGTCCCCGCCGTGACGCAGGCCGCGCAGGTGCGGGTCAGCGTCATGCACTCGTAGCCGCTGCCGACGACGTGGAGCTCCTGGCCGACGCACTTGCAGGAGGACTGGTAGGCCGATCCCTGCGTCGGGCACGGGTAGACCGTGCCGGTGCCGTAGAGGACGTCCTTCGAGTAGAGGGTGAAGCCGTTGGGATCGCGGTCCTGGCAGGAGAGCTGCGCCTGCTGGCAGACGCCGCCGTGGCAGTACATCATGCTGGCGCTGCCGCAGGTGGTGCCGTCGGCGCGCGGGTGCTTCACGCACTGGCCCTCGCTGCACGTCGGCGCCTGCTCGCAGTCGCTGGCCGCGGCGCCGCAGCTGCCGCACGGCTGGCCGCAGACGGGGTCCGGGCCGCACCCGCGTCCGGCGCAGCTCGGGGTGCAGCAGGCGCCGCTCGCGCACACGTCGACGACCGCGGCGAGCCGCGCGGTGGTCGTGGCCTCACCGTGCACGACCTCGGCGCCGGCGCGGAGGCCGGCGACCTGCACCGTGACGGCCTGACCGGCCCAGCCGTCCGGCAGCAGCACCAGCAGCCACTGCCCGGGGGCGACGGCGGCCGGGACCGCGGGGACGAGCTGCGGGCCGGCGCCGGCGCCGCCCGCCGCGACCTCGACGCGGAGCTGGTCGAGGGCGAGCGCGGCGTCGAAGTCGACCGTCACTCGCAGCGACGTCGCGGTCTCGCTGCTGCACGCGGCGAGCGCCGTGAGCGCGAGGAGGAGTGCCGCCGGGACGCGTGCGCGCTGCATGCTCGACCTCCTGCGGCCGGGCGGCCGCGCCGTCGCCGCTCGCGTGACGGTACCACGAGCGGCGAGGCCGGCCAACGCCGGCGGGCGCGCCGCAAGTCTTCGGTGTCACATGACCGCGGCGAAGGGGACCGCGAGGATGTTGCTCGCCGCTGGCCGCACCTCCGGGGCATTGCAGAGCACCAAGCCGAAGGGCGCCACCCGCTCGTGCTCCTCGAGGAAGGCGCCCAGCCAGCGTAGATCCTCGGCCCCGGGGCGTCCGCCGGCCTTCACCTCGATCGGGAGCAGGCGGTCGGGCGTCTCGATGACGAGGTCCACCTCCTCGCCCGCGGCCGTGCGCGAGAAGAGCACCTCGGGGCGGGGGATCACGGTCTCGCGCCACGCGAGGAGCTGCACCAGGACGAGATTCTCCAGCAGGGCACCCGTCAGGCCGTCCTCGGACGCCGGGCCGGACTGCCAGCCCGCGAGGAACGCCGCGAGCCCCGGGTCCGCGAAGTAGAGCTTCGGGGTCCGCACGATCCGCTTGCGCCGGTTGACCGCGTAGGGCTCTAGCCGATGGATGAGGCACGAGGTCTCGAGGAGGTTGAGGTAGCGGTGGACGGTCGGCTGGCTCAGTCCGACCTCGCGCGCGAGCTCGGACTGGTTCAGCAACGTCCCGCTGCGCAGCGCGGCCACGCGCAGGAGCCGCCGGAAGTCCGGGAGCGCGTCGATGCTCGCGAGCTGCTGCAGATCGCGCTCGAGGTAAGTCCGCACGTAGCCGTCGAACCAGCGACGGCGCGCCTCGCGATCGTCCTCGAGCGCCGCCGGGGGCAGGCCGCCGCGGCTGATGGCCTCGCGCCAGGCGAGCGGGCGGACCGTCCGGGCGCCGAGCAGCCGGCCGGCCTCGGCGGCGCTGCCGCAGGCGAGCAGCCCGGCCCAGGGGCCGGGCTCCGCGGCGCCGCGGATCTCGGCTGCGCTCATGGGCCCGAGCGTGAGATACGTGGCCCGCCCCGCCAGCGTCTCGGCGATGCGTCGCATGAGCAGCAGGTTGGCCGAGCCCGTGAGCAGGAACTGGCCCTTGCGTCGATCCCGGTCGACCGCCCGCTTCACGGCGAGGAGCAGGGACGGTGCCCGCTGCACCTCGTCGATGGCGAGCCTATCGCTGGCCGCAATCAGCGCGTCCGGATCGCGCTCGGCGAGACCGAGGAGGTCGAGGTCGTCGAGCGTCTGGTAGGTCCGCGACGACGCGTCGGGGAGCATCCGCGTGAGGGTCGACTTGCCCGTCTGGCGGGCGCCGGTCAGGACCACCACCGGCGAGCCGGCGAGCGCATGGCGCAGCGGCGTGGCCAGGAGGCGGGGGCGAAGACCATGCAAATCATTCACGAAGAGAATGATAATCAAACGACACCTGAATAACCAGTCGCGCCAACCTCTCCGAACGATCCACCGCCCCTGCCTTGCTTGCGCCGGCTCGGCCGGCATAGGATGGGCGCGTCGGGAGGACCCACTGCATGTCGCGTCGTGCCCAGAGGCGGCTCGCGTCGCCGGCCATCATCCTCGTGCTCGCCCTCGCCGGCTGCGACGCAGCCGCGCCCCGCACGCCCGCCGCCGTGGCGGCGGCGCGCCCCGCCCCGTGCGTCGTGGTGCGGCCGCCGGCGGAGGTAGAGGCGGTCATCGACGCGCGCGCCGCGGCGCACGCCGACGAGCGCGGCATCCGCACGACCGTCGTCTACCTGAACTTCGAGGGCGGGGCGCTCAAGGCGGGCATGGACTCGAACGCGCGCCTCGACACGTCGTTCCTGGTGCCCGCGGACCTCGACTACCCGGCCTTCGACGCCGCGCCCTACGGCGCCGACCGCGCCCAGGTCATCGCGCAGATCGTCGCCGGGCTGGAGGACCTCTTCGCCGGCTTCGACGTGCGCTTCACGACCACGCGGCCGACGACGGGCAGCTACATGATGACGATGGTCGGCGGGCGCATGGACGTCATCGGCCAGGCCGACGGCACGCTCGGCGTCTCGCCGCTCGACTGCCGCCCCGCGCCGTTCAGCCTCGACCCGAACCCGCTCGACATCAACTTCATCTTCGCCGTGAGCTGCGCCGAGTCGGGGCTGAACCTGCAGGACCTCATCTACGTCATCGCCCACGAGAACGCCCACACCTACGGCCTCGGCCACATCGAGCGCGAGGGCGACATCATGTTCTGGGCGACCGCGGGCAACGAGCAGCTGAGCTGGGGCGCGGGCCCGATGCGGAGCGGCGAGCAGAGCTGCTCCGTCGACGGCTCGCAGGACGACCTCGAGTACCTCTCGATCGCGCTCGGCGGCCACCAGCCGCGCCAGGAGACCACGCCCCCGGCGGTGAGCATCACGTCGCCGGCGCACGGCGCGACCATGGCGGACACCTGGGAGGCGGCGGTCGACGCGACCGACGAGAGCGGCGTGCTGCGGGTCGAGATGTACTCGAACGGCGACTTCTGGAACATGGCCGCCGAGGCGCCGTACACGTTCTACTTCCGCGCCATGAGCCCGGGCGTGTACGCGCTGCGCGCGCGCGCGATCGACTGGTACGCCAACGCGGCGGTCTCGCCCATCGTCACGGTGATCGTGCCCAAGCCGGCGCCGGCCACCTGCACGAGCGACCCCGCCTGCGGCCAGCAGCTCCGCTGCCAGAAGGGCGTGTGCGTCGACCCGACGCCGCCGCCGGCGGCCGGCGACCTCGGGGCCGCGTGCGCGGACGACGTCGACTGCGGCGCCGGCCCGTGCTTCGCGGCGTCGTCGAAGTACTGCAGCCAGGGCTGCCGCGAGGACGCGGGCATCTACTGCCCGTTCGGGTTCGCCTGCGGCGCCGACTACTTCTGCCACAGCATCGCCGGGACCCCGCCGGGCGGCCTGGGCGCGACCTGCACCGCGAACGAGAGCTGCCAGCACGGCGTGTGCGCGGGCGCGGCCGAGGGCAAGGCCGGGTACTGCACCCAGGCGTGCGTCCCCGGCGGCGAGGCGTGCGCGGGCGGCGGCGGCTGCGTCACGCTCGACCAGGGGGCGACGCACGTGTGCGGCCGGCCCTCGTCGGGCGGCTGCGCCGCGGCCCCGGGCGGCGCGGGTCCGCTCGGCGTGGGCGTGGCGCTCGCGCTCGGCCTCGTGCTCGGGCTCGGCC
>DASXVK010000666.1:0-14178 GCA_036504295.1 Polyangia bacterium | reverse complement strand
AGCTCGCCCCGGCCGCGGCCGCGAGGGCCGCGAGCTCGGCCACGAGCAGCAGGGGATGGCGACCGGCCGCGGCGCCGCCGTCACGCACGGCTTACACCCGGTGCAGCGACAGGACCAGGTCGCCGCGCGAGAGCGAGATCTCCACCAGCGGCTCGTCCGTCGTCACCTCGCCCGCGGCCGGTACCGGCGCGCCGTTCACGTGCACCGGGTTGGCCGTCGAGAAGCGGCCGATCGTCACCGCGGCGGGCCCCACCGCGACCCAGGCGTGCTGCTTGCTGACGCGGGTGCTGGCGCCCAGCAGCGCGACGAAGTGGGGCGGCGGCTCCGCGTGCGGCCGGCCGAGGACGACCGTGACCCCGGCGGGCAGGATCGCCTCGCCGCCGTCCCACGCGAGGCGGCAGCGCCGCCCGGCCTCGGCGGCCTCGGCCACGTGGACCGTGCTCCCGTCGCGCGCGTCCTGGGCGCGGCCGCCTCCGTGCGGCGGCGGCGCGGGGCGGCGCCCCGCGGCCCAGGCGTCGAGGCCGACCGTCAGCTCGCCGTCGGCGGGCGCGGCGAGCCGCTCGGCCGGCGAGAACGCCACGCGCACGACGGCGTGGCCGGGCTCGAGCTCGTGCCCCTCCTCGACGACGAGGTGCACGCGGAGCGGGCCGACGAGCTCCGCGTGACGCTCCTTGACCGCGCGGGTGAGCACCTCGGTGAGGTCCCGGTCGAGGGGCCCCGCCAGGGCGCGGAGCGGCTCGAAGTCGCCGCGCGCCAGGACCACGCGGTACTCGTTCCACAGCAGCCGGCGGCCGCTGGCGCCGCGCACCGTGCAGGCGCGCATCACCTCGGCGAGCGCGCGGCCGATGAGGTACGGGTCGACCTGCACCGCCCCGGCGCGGAGCACCCGGCCCAGGCCGCGCCGGCCGAGGTCGGCGAAGCGGACGTGGTACTGCGTCGGGCTCTCGGGGGTGACGGCGGCCATGTCAGGGCTCCGCGCGGCGCAGGACGAGGCGCACGGCCCGGCCGTGACCGTCGCCGAGCTCGATGACGTCGCCGGCGCGCACCGGGACGCGCCCGCTGGCGGTCCGCGCCGGGCGCAGCGCCTCGCCCGCGGCGCGGCGCACGACCAGCCCGTCGCCCTGGTCGAGCGGCTCCACCTCGAGGACGTGCCCGGCGCGCAGCAGCCGGCCGGCGCGGCGGCTCACGTACTCCGTCCGCTGCGCCACGACGAGATCGTTGCGGACATGCTGGTCGGGGCCGTGCCACTCGCCGCGGCCGAAGCGCGCCTCGGCCTGGCCCGGCGGCAGCCGCACGCTGCGGCCGGCCAGGTCGCCGCCCTCGATGAGCAGCTCCCAGGCGCGCGCCGCGCCCTCGGTGACCGTGATCGCGGTCGCCGCGCCGGCCGCGACCGCGTACTCGCGCAGCGGCAGGTCCGCCGGGGCACAGTCGCAGCGGTTCGCGAGCGCGGCCTCGACCTCCCGGTCGAGCTCCGGCCGGCCGACGAAGCCGCGGATCACCTCGAGGCTGCCCTCGGCCACGGTGATGCGCACGTTCACCTCGGGTGGGAAGCTGACCTGGCCGCGGGCGCCGTACCGGCCGAGCCGGGCGACCTCATCCGCGACGCGGCGCACCAGGTCGTCCCAGCCGAGCTCGTCGCTGCCGCCACGGAGCCACCGCAAGAGCCGCACGATGGCTGCCATCTTACCAGATGCGCGACGAACGGCGGCGCCGGGGAGCGGCCGCGGCGCCGCGTCCCTCGGCCGGGAACCTCGGGCGCCGCGAACGAGGCGCCGCTACTTCACGTGGAGCGTGTAGCTCCCCTGGCTGCTCGACCTCCCATCAATGATGATGACGACGACCTGATCCGCGGCCAGCGTCAGCACCACCTTCGACGTGCCGCCGGTCCCGCCATTGTCGTTGCAGGCGAGCGGCAACCCGCCGCAGCCGCCATCCCGGATCTCGAGGACCGTGTCGAAGGAGGAGCCGATGGTGTCGAACGTATAGCTCCCTGCCGCCGGAGCGCGGAAGGAGTACTGGACGTCGGGAGCGTTGCCGTAGCCGCAGGAGCAGTTGAAGAGATCGCTCTTGCCGACCGTGGTTCCGGTGACCGTCCGAGGCACGGTGCTGCCGAGATCGATCGGCGTGCACGCCGCACAGGAGAAGGTCTTGGTGCAGAACTGCTGGGCGGCGCACGTGACGCCGCAGGCACCGCAGTTGTCCGTCCCGAGCGGCGCCTCGCAGCCGGTGAGCGCATCGCCGTCGCAGTCGAGGTACCCCGCGCCGCAGGTGAAGGTGCACGCGCCCGCGGTGCACACCGCCGTCGCGTGCGGTAGCCCGGTCGCGCAGGACCGCCCGCACGCGCCGCAGTTCGAGGTGCTGGACGAGAGACTGACGCACGTATTGCCGCACGCCGTCTGGCCAGACGGGCAGCCCTGGCAGAGTCCGCTCGCGCACACCTGGTCCCGAGCGCAGATCCTCCCGCAGGTCCCACAGTTCGCCCGATCGGAGGAGACCGCGACCTCGCAGCCGTTGCTCGGGTCCCCATCGCAATCGACGTAGCCCGAGTAGCAGGCGGTGCCGCACACACCCCCCGCGCAGGTGCTCTGGGTGTTGGAGCCGCCGTAAGGACAGCTCACGCCGCAGCCGCCGCAGTTGTACCGATCCGTGGCGGTCGCGACGCAGTAGCTCCCGCACCTCGTGCTGCCCGCGGCACACGGCTGGCAGACCCCCGAGGAGCAGTACGCGTTCGCCGCGCACGCAATGCCGCAGCCCCCACAGTTGAGCGGGTCGGACCAGAGGTACGCCTCGCAGCTCGGAGCGCCGCCGTTGCAATCGGCGTAACCCGAGTAGCACTGTCCGGCGCATACCCCGCCCGAGCACACCGCTGTGCCGCCGGACACATACGGGCAGGAGTGACCGCACGCGCCGCAGTTCGCCGGGTCCGTCTGGACATCGACGCAGCCGCTGCCGCAAAGCGTCTTCCCGGGAAAACACGCGGTGCACGCGCCGTTCACGCAGATCCGCCCGGACGGGCACGCGACGTTGCACGAGCCGCAGTGCGCTGGGTCGACGGCCGTGTTCGCGCACACCGTACCGCACCGGGTGGTCCCGCCGCCGCACTCGAGCGCACAGACGCCGGCGGAGCACACGGTGCCGGGCGAACACGCCGTGCCGCAGCCGCCGCAGTGCGCGGGATCGAGCGAGGTGTCCTTGCAGGTGCCGCCGCAGACTTGCATCGCCGGGGCGCAGGTCACCCGGCACTGCCCCGCGACGCAGCTCTCTCCGACCCGGCACGGCTGGCCGCAGCTGCCGCAGTGCGCCGGATCGACGCTGGTGTCGACGCACTCCCCACTGCAGTCCGTACCGCTGCAGCCCAACCGGCACGCGCCAGCGGCGCAGGCGTAGCCAGACGGGCACTCCGACCCGCAGCCGCCGCAGTTCGCGGGATCGTGTTCCCTGTCGACGCAGCGGTCACCGCACCGGGTGAGCCCGCCGCCGCACTCCGGGGCGCAGCCCCCGCCCGCGCACACCAGGCCCGCGGGGCAGGTGGCGCCGCAGCCGCCGCAGTTGCCCGGGTCGTGCTGCGCGTCGACGCAGCGGTCACCACACCGGGTGAGCCCGCCGCCGCACTCCGGGGCGCAGCCCCCGCCCGCGCACACCAGGCCCGCGGGGCAGGTGGCGCCGCAGCCGCCGCAGTTGGCCGGATCGACGGCGGTGTCAACGCAGTGCCCGTCGCAGTCCGTGCCGCTGCAGCTCAACCGGCAGGCTGCGGCCACGCACCCGTAGCTCGGTGAACACTGAGCGCCGCACTCACCGCAGTTGGCCGGGTCGTGCTCCGCGTCGACGCAGCGGTCGCCGCACCGCATGAGCCCGCCGCCGCATTCGACGGCGCAGCCGCCACCCGAGCACACGAGGCCCGCGGGACACACATCGCCGCACTCGCCGCAGTTGGCCGGATCGACGGCGGTGTCCACGCACCGTCCGTCGCAGGCCCGGGTGCCCGACCCACAGCTCTGGGCGCACTGCCCCGTCGCGCAGACCTCGCCCGGCGCGCACGTCACGCCGCACGCCCCGCAGTTGGACGGGTCCGCCGACGTCTGTACGCACCGCCCGTCGCACTCGGCCGTCCCACCCGCGCACGTGAGCGCACAGAGGCCCACGGAGCACCAGAGGCCGGCGTCGCAGGTCACGCCGCACGACCCGCAGTGGGACGGGTCCGTTGACGTCTGCACGCACCGTCCGTCGCACTCGGTCGTTCCGCCCGCACACGTGAGCGCACAGACGCCCAGCGAGCACCAGAGCCCGGCAGCGCACGCCACCCCGCACGACCCGCAGTGGGACGGGTCCGTCAACAGGTCGGTACAGGCACCGTCGCACAGCGCCAGCCGATCGGCGCAGGGCTGCGCGCTGAGAATGGCCGTCGATCGACCGCCGCAGCCACCCACGCTCGCCGTCGCGGCCGACACGAGGACGGCCAGCAGCAGGAGCGCGCAGCGCGGTCGGGCGGCGCCGTGCGCCGAGGCAGCTCCCGACCGGGTGAAGGACGAGCCCAGAGGCGCCAGCGCGGTGGGCATGGGAGACCTCCGATGGCGATCAGCGTTCGCCGTTCCCAGGGTGGGTGCCCCACCGCGCGCCGTGGCGCGCGACCCCGACCCTGCCGCCCCAACCTACGCCGGCCGACTGCTGATGTCAAAAGCGCCGCGACCGGCGGCGCCCGTGGCGGGCGCGCCGGGGACGCCGGCATCGACGCCGCCTCACACCCTCAGCTCAGTCCTCGTCGGGCGCGCCCTGGAAGCCGCCCGGCCGCCCGGGGGACCACGAGCGCAGGTGCTCGAGGAGCTGCTCCGCGTTCTCGTCGTCGGGGTAGCGCTTCGCGTAGTCCTCGAGGTCCTTGCGGCCCTGCTCGATGTTGCCCTCGGCCAGGCTGCGGTGGATGCGGGTCCACTGCTGGGCGCGCGCGCGGCGCAGGTCGGCGGGGGACGGCGCGGCGTCGCGCTGGACCGCGGCCGCGGCCGCGTCCGGGGGCGCCGGGCGCGCGGCCGCGCCGGCGTCGCGCTGCGGGACGACCGCGGCAGGCCGCGCCGGCTCCCGGCCGCTGCCGAAGGTCATCCCGAGCCCGAGGCCGACGCCGAGCAGGAGCACGGCGCCGGCGCCGAGCAGCACCAGGCGGAGGCTCATCGGCCGGCGCGCGGCGGCGGCACCGGGCGGCGGCGCCGCGGCCGGGGGGAACCGCGTGGCGGCAGCGACGAACGGGGCCGCGGGCGGCGCCGTGGCCGCGACCGGCATCGTCGCGCCCGCAGGCGGCGGCCCCGCGACCACGGCCGGCGCGATGACAATCGAGCCGGCCGGGGCCGCGGCCGGCGCCGGGCGCGGCAGCGGCACGGCGGCGAGCGACGGCACGGCCACCGTCGCCGCGGTCGCGAGCGCGGCCGGCGCGACCGGCGCGGCGGTCGCGAGCGCCGCGGGCGCGACCGGCGCCGCCTGCAGCGCGCTGGGCACCGCGGCCCGCGTCTGGTCGAGGGCCAAGGCGGGCCGGGGCGCCGGCCGGGGGCCGCCCTCGAGCCCGGCCAGCTCGTCGACGAGCTCGGTGGCGGTGGGACGCGCGCGCGGCTCGCGGGCGAGCGCGGCCGTGATCACCCGCGCGACGTCCGCGGGCACGCCCGGGCAGCGCGCGGCGATCGGCGGCGGCGGCTCCTGGCTCGCGATGGCCGCCAGGCTGATCTGGCCCGGGTCGCCGAAGGGCGACTCCCCCGCGAGCGCCTCGTAGAGCGTGGCGCCGAGCCCGTAGACGTCGGACGCCGGGCCGAACTGCCCCAGCAGGAGCGCCTCGGGCGCGGCGTACGCCGGCGAGCCCAGGAACTGTCCCGTCATGGTGAGGGACGAGTCCGGCACCCGCGCCACGCCGAAGTCGGCCAGCTTCCAGATACCGGGCTCGGCCGCGAGCACGTTGCCAGGCTTCACGTCGCGGTGGACGATCCCCTGCTCGTGCGCGGCCTTGAGCGCGCCGCCGATCTGGATGCCGAGCGCGCGGACCTCGCCCGCCGTGAGCCGCCCCCCGCCCTTGAGGCGCTCGCGCAGCGACGGGCCGCCGACGACCTCCATCACGAGATAGGGCGTCGCGCCGTCGAACCCGAGGTCGAACATGCGCACGACGTTCGGGTGCGAGAGCGCCGCGATGGCGCGCGCCTCGTTGAGGAACCGCGCCTCGAACTCCTTGGCGGCCGCCGCGCCGAGGCCCGGGATGCACAGCGTCTTGATCGCCACCTCGCGGCCGAGGAGGTCGTCGCGCGCGAGGAAGACCTCGCCCATGCCGCCGGCGCCGAGGAGCTTGACCACCCGGAAGCGGCCAAAGCCCTTGGGCCCGGAGCCCTGAGTGTCGGAGCCAGACTCGCTCATTCGCGGGTGTGATTCTAGTCCGCCCGGCGCCGCCGGAGAAGTCGATTCCTGCGGGCGGGCCCCGGGTGCGCGCGGGCCTGCCCGCACAGCGGCGTGCGCCCTGCGGGCCGTGTGCAACCACGGACACGGTTGACCGTGTGGAAGCGCAAGAGGGGCGTCACGGACGCTCATCGCACAACTATCGCCATAATCCAGTCGCGGGCGGCGGGCCGAGCTCCGGCAGCGCCGCAAGGTCCGCGTCGAGCTCGGGGAGGAGCTGCACCCTGCGAGGTCAGGTCGGGCTCATGGCCGCACCCCGAACGGGCGCGCGACGCCGGCCGAGGCGCAGGAGGCCGCCGAGCGCGATCCCGGTGACGAAACCGCCGAGGTTCGCGGTCCAGGCCACCTCGGGGTGGTTCACGAGGTCGATGCCGGTGCCGAGGACGACCACGGCGGGGATGACGACGAGCGCCGGGAGCGTGAGCCGGGGCCAGTCCGGGACCGTGAACTGCCGCCAAGGATCGAGGGCCACGTGCGCCCCGGCGATGGCCATGATGGCCCCGCTTGCGCCCACGAGCACCACCGCCTCGCCACCGAGCGCGACGTACGTGAGCTTGCCGGCCACGCCGCCGAGGAGATATGTCGCCACGAACGCGGGCCAGGTCGCCCGTTTCTCGACGCCGCTTGCGAGGATCCCGAGCACGATGCAGTTGCCGGCGACGTGCTCCAGCGACGCGTGCGTGAACATGCTCGTCAGCAACGTGTGCAGGCGCACGCCTGCGCGCACCTCGTCGGGGCGGCAGCCCAGGTCATGGAGTAGATACGGCGATCCGCACAGGTGGAGGGCGACCAGCGCGCAGGCGAGCATGAGCCAGAAGCTGGGCCTCCGGAGCAGGGCGAGGAGCGGCGGCGCCTCGGTGCCCAGTCTCTGCTCGAGGACCGCCTCCGCCGGCAGGCGACGCCGGCGCTTCAGCCAGAGCTGGATCACGACACCGACACCTCCGGTGGCGAGCGCGGGCAACTGCGCCAGCGCGAGCGGGTTCCGGTGGTCGTAGAACCACGTCATGGTGATGAAGGCCCACAAGGGGTACGACAGCGCGGTCAGGGTCAGCCCGAGGTGGTGCAGCGGAAAGAAGGTCTGCCGGTCGGCCACGAGTTGCCGGTAGCCGCGCATCTGCTCGCGGCCCCCGGCCGTGTCCGCGAAGCTCGGCCCGCCGCAGACACCGCACCCCGCCTCATCCGGCGCGGCAGCGCCGCACCGTGCACAGAGGAACGTCATCGGTGGTACTCCGCGCCGAGGATCGCCCGCTGCAAGGGATTCGCCAGAGCAGAGGCCACCTCCTGGCCGCGTCCTTCAGCGGGATCACGCGGCATCTGGCCGAGGGTCCTCATCAGGGTCATGCGCTCGGTCTTCGAGAGGGTGCTCGCAAACCGCAGCGCGTTCGTCGCGCCCCAGTCGTAGAATTCCCGTTGATGGTGGTCGTTCGGGACCGCCGCCCGGCCGTTCGTCACCAGCCGGTCCACCCGCACGTCATCCGCACAGCTCGTGCCGCGCTTCAGCGCGACTGCGAGAGCGTGCGCGAACCCGGCCGCGGCTGACTTGCGCTGGCCCTTGGTGTCGCCCCGGACGTTCTGGTCGATGACCTCAGCCCCGGCCTCGAGGAAGGTCACGAGGGGCGACAGCGGCGCGACCGCCTCGGCGACGTGCTCGGCAGCGAAGAGTAACCCGTGTGCCCCCACCGTCTCGAGACCCTGCCAGACCGATGACTTGGGCGGGGGCGCAGGCGGCATTACCGAGCGGGCGCTGCGCTTCATGGCCGCAAGGAGGACGTCCGCCGAGCGGGCCGGGCGATCCGGCGCGACCGCGCACCGAGGGCAGGGCCCGTGCACGACGCTATCGCCGACGAGCGCGGGCCGGGGGCGGCCACGGGATTGCGTCGCGGTCGCCGACGGGAGCGCGCCAGGCGCGGTGAGTGACGGGTCGTTGAGGCGCGGCTGGCGCCAGGGATCGGAGCTGAAAACGCCGAGGTCGGACATGACACCCTCCTGAACTTGCGCGGGGGGGGTATCGGCGGCCGGCGCCCGGGGTTGCGCCCGATCGGCGCGACGTTGGGGCAAGGTCGTGATCACCGTTCCGTAGTCCCGGTGAGCGCTACCGGCAGTCGTCGGCGATCAGGCCGTTGAACCCGCCGCGCTGCGAGAAGCGCCACACCCCGGCGCTGCGGATGCCCGCCGCCCGCGCGGCGCGGCCGGACGCGGCGAGCTCCAGGTGCGCCGGCACGGAGGGCGACGCCTGCCGGGCGAGCGCGCGCTGCCACACCTCCGCGAGTCGGCACCGGGGCTCGACGAGCGGCACGTCGCAGGTGGCGTTGTCGCCCTCGTAGGCCCGGACGCCGTCGCGCGAGGCGATGACGGTCATCATGCACAGCGCCGGCGGGGTGGCCGAGCGCGCCGGGGAGCGGTAGGCGTACTGGACCGTGCCCATCTCGCGCAGCACGACGGTGCCGTCGGGGCGCACCGGCGCGGCGATGATGGAGTAGAGGCGCGCGTCGGGGTGCACGGCGCGGGCCCGGGCGTCGGCCTGGGGCAGGAACGCGTGCACGTCGAGGGCCGCCCCGGGCGCGGGCGCGCCGCCGAGCGGGGCGCGCGCGGGCGCGGCCGGCGCTGCAGACGCGGGCGCCGCCGGCGCTGCGGGCGCGGCGGCCGCGGGCGCGGCGCCGCCGTCCCGCGCGGGCGCGGCGCCCGGAGCGCGCCACGGTCGCACGGCGGCGAGGACGCCGGCGGTGCCGAGCACCGCGACCGCGGCCACGGCCGCCACCCACGCCCGGCGTCCGCCCGGCCGCGCCCCGGTGGGCGCCGCGAGGCTGCGCGCCGCCCGCAGCGGCGGCGCGGCCGCGTCCCCCGGCGCCGTCTCGGTCGGCGCCACCGCGGCCCCGCCTGGGTCCGTCGCTGCGTCGGCCAGGCGCCCGTCCCCCTCGGGCAGCCCCCGCGCCGCGGCCGCGAGCGCCCGCGCCATCGCCACGGCGTCGGGGAAGCGCTCGTCCGGCGCCTTGGCCAGCGCCCGCAGGATGACGGTCTCGAACGCCGCGGGCAGGTCGCCGCGCAGCGCGCGCGGCGGCGCCGGCGCCTGCTGCAGGTGCGCCACGATGAGCTCGTACACCGAGGTCGCGTCGAAGGGCACGCGGCCCGTCGCGCCCTCGTACAGCACGATCCCGAGGCTGTACAGATCGGACCGGACGTCGGCCTTGCGCCCGGCGGCCTGCTCGGGCGACATGTACGCCGGCGTCCCGAGGAGCGCGCCGGTGCGCGTCGGCGCCGCCCCGCCGAGGAGCGGCTCGGCCAGCTTGGCGATGCCAAAGTCGAGGACGCGCGCGTGCCCCTCGGGCGTGACGAAGAGGTTGTCCGGCTTGATGTCGCGGTGCACGATGCCGGCCGCGTGCGCGGCGCCGAGGGCGGCCAGCACCTCGCCGACGAGCCGCGCGAGGAACCCGAGCGGCAGCGGGCCGCGGCGGCGGATCACCGCCGAGAGCGGCGCACCGTCGAGGAACTCCATGACCAGGTAGGGGCGCCCGTCGGGGAGGCGCGCCAGGTCGAGCACCTTGACGATGTTCTCGTGCCGGATGAGGTTGACCGCCCGCGCCTCGGCGAAGAAGCGCTCGACGAGCGCGGGGTCGTCGGTGCAGTCGCGGCCTAGCACCTTCACCGCCACCCGCGCGCCGATGGCCGGCTGCACCGCGCGGTACACCCGCCCCATGCCCCCGGCGCCGATGAGGGCGGCGATCCGGTAGCTCCCGACGACGGTGCCGGGCAGCGGGTCGTCGCCCGCGTCGCCGAGCGGCGCGCCGTCGCGGGGGCAGTGCCGCCCGTCGGGCCACTCCTCCCCGCAGGCGCTGCAGACCAGGCGCATCGGCTACTTCCGCCGCGCCCCCTGGGCCGGCTTCGGCGCGGGCGCCGCCGCCCGCTCCATCTCGGCGAGGGCCGCCGCCGCCGCCGTCAGCATCGGCTCCGCGGTCACCGGTTTGCCGGTCGCGTGCCGCATCCAGACGTCGGGCGCGACCGAGCCGTAGCGCGCCATGCGCTCGAACTCCGGCCCGAGCTTGGCGCCGGTCTTGAGGTGGGCCTCGATCTGGTGCGCGATGAGGTGGCCGATCGCGTAGTCGGGCAGGTACAGGAAGTTCGAGATCATGTGCGAATAGATGCCCAGGATCGTCGAGTCCTTCAGGCCGAACACCGGCGCGTAGTAGCGGTTCCATACGTCCTTCGCGATGGCCATCGTCGCGTCGCGCAGCTGGGCCGGTGTGGCCTTCGGGTGGTCGTACATCCAGTGCCACACCGCCATGTCGACGAGGCCGACGCCGGCGATCTCGTAGGTCATCCAGAGGTCGTTGAGGGTCTTCAGGCGCGCGGCGGCGGCGTCGCGGCCCGGCAGGCCCAGGAGCTCCAGGTCGCGGGCCTGGAAGACGAACGCGAGCGCCTCGGTGAAGCCGGTGTTCGGCACGCCCATGAGCAGCGTGCGGTCGACGTCGTAGAGCGAGAAGACCTGCTCGACGTTGTGGCCCAGCTCGTGGACGGCGATGTTGAAGCCCTTGTAGTTCATCCCGTCCTTGAGGATGCGGGTCCGCAGGTGGGGCTTGTCCTGGCGGCGGTAGGCGCCCATCGCGTGGCCGGCGCCGCGGGCCGGGTCGACGGCGATGCGCTCGGCGAGGTACCGCGCGCGCGCCGGCGTGAAGCCGAGCTTCACGAGCAGGCGCGGCAGGTCCTTCTGGAACGCGGCCGGGCTCGGGTAGCGCTTTCGTACCATCGCGTCGAGCTCCGCCTCGGAGTAGCGGGACGGGGCGCGCAGGCCGCTGTACCAGATGTCGAAGGGCTCGAGCGGCCGGCCGAGGCGCGCCTGGATCAGCCGCGCCAGGCGCGGGATGAGCGGCGACTGCAGCACGTCCTTGAGCAGCGCCTCGACGCGCGGCTCGGGCAGCTCGCGCTCCACGTTGAAGCGGCGGGCGATGAGCGTGGGCTCCGACGGCGAGAACGGGTCGGCGAGGCGGGCGGCGCGGTAGCAGTCGAGCAGGCGCGCGTAGCGCGTGTCGGGCTCGCGGGCGGGGTCGACCGCCGGGGCCGGCCGGGCGCCGGCCTCCTCGATGGTGGCGGCGGGCGCCGGGCGGACCTCGTTCGTGATCGGGTTCCAGTCGACGCGCGGGCTGTCGATGACCGCCCGGGGGATCGACTGGTCGACGATGCGCTCCATCACGCGCAGGATGAGCCGCTGCCGCCGCAGCCCCTCGCGGTCGGCGTAGCGCGACTTCAGCTCGTCGCGCAGGTTCCAGTGGCTGATGAGGCGCAGCCCGCGGGGGAACGGCCGCGCCGCCGGCGTCACGTCGAAGCGGTCGACGACGTGGTGCATGTAGATGTTGTACTCGGCGATGTACAGCTCGGCGCGGCTGCCGGCCTCGGCCAGCTTCTGCTGCACGGCGCCGGGCACCCGGCGGTAGAAGCGCTGGGCCAGGCGCGCCTCGGCCCACTCGCGCCGCGACCACGACGGGCCGCGCGCGAGCCGCTCGTCGAGCGTGGTGAGCGGGAAGTTCAGGAGCGCGACGAAGGCGAGCTTGGACTGGAAGAGGTCCTCGCCCAGGTGCGCCCCGGGGTCGAGGCCGGCCGTCAGCTTGTCCACCTCGGTCATCGGGCCGAGGTCGAGATCGCTGCGGCGCCGCAGCTCGCGGGTCATCTCGTTGAAGAGGCCGTCGACCTGCTCGAGGCTCTCCTCGAAGCGCTGGAGCACCGCGTCGAGGGCCGGCCCCTGGGGCGCGAACTGCGCGGTCAGGAACTGCTCGAGCGCGGCGCCGTCGCCGTCCGCCGGCAGCCACAGCGCGAGCACCTGGGCCACGCCGCGCTCGACGCGCGGCCGCTCCGCGGCGCCGTGGCGCTTGAGCAGCGCCGCCTGCGCGCGGGCCGCGGCGGCCTTGAGCTCCTTCGGGGCCGGGCGCGGCTCGGCCGTGGCCGGTCCGCGGAGCAGCACGCCGAGGGGGAGCGCGAACGAGAGCGACAGGAGGGTCAGCCAGACGCTACGCATGGTTACCTCGTAGTTCGCGTGAGTGCTGGCGGGCTCTGCCTGCCAGCACTCTTCGCGGGGGGTCAAAGGGACCCTCCCAGGGTCCCTTTCTAGTAACCGAGACGCCGCGGAGTATGACACAACCGACGGCGCCTCTGGCATACTGCGCGCCATGGGGTACTTCAGCGATCGACGCATCGAGCGGGCCGTGCGGCGCGCCCACGCGGCCCTCGAGGCCGGCAAGGCCGAGCCGTTCGCCGAGCTCGACTCTCTCGAGGAGTCGGAGCAGATCGCGGCCCTCACCCGGGTCGCCGACGAGCTGCTCGCGGGCGAGCGCCTGGCCGACGCGCGGGGGGCGCTCGAGCGCGCCCTCGCCATCGCGCCCGAGTCGTGGGAGGCGCTCGGCGTGCTCGCGCAGCTCGAGCGCGAGAGCGACCGCCGCCCGGAGGCCATCGCCGCCTACGAGCGCATGCTCGCCGCCGACCCCGGCAACCCCGACGTGAGCGCGGACCTCGCCCAGGTGCTCATCGTCGACGGCCAGCTCGACCGGGCGGTGACGATGCTGCGCGCCCTCGAGCCCGACCAGCACCCCGGGGTGGCGCTGCGGCTCGGCGAGGCGCTCGTCGCGGCCGGCAAGCTCGAGGAGGCGCTGACGGGGCTGAGCAAGGTGCGCGAGCTCTACGGCTATCGACTGCAGCACGGCGGCATGGCGGGCGACTCCGCCGACACCCGCCAGCAGATGGCCGAGGCCGCCCGGCTCCACGACGCGATCGAGGCCGAGCTGCAGGCCGCCGGCGAGGGCGGCGAGGCTCCGGCCGACGACGCCGAGGGCGGCGACGCCGAGGGGCCCGAGGCGCGCCAGGAGCACGAGGCGCTCACCTTCACCGGCGTCGGGCTGAAGCTGATGGCCGAGTCCCCCCCGCTCGCCCGCGAGCTCGCGGTGGCGACGCCCGACGAGACCGCCGCCCGCGCCGAGGCGACGCTCGCCGACACCCCGGACGACCCCGACGCGCTCTGCCTCCTCGGCAGCGCCTGGCTGCGCCGCAACAAGCCCGGGCGCGCGCGCGACGTGTTCGAGCGCGCCCGGGCCGCCGACGGCCACTGCTTCGCCGCCTACCTCGGCCTGGGCGCGGTGCTCGCGTGGGAGCGGCACGACCTGCCGCGGGTCGCCGCCGGCCTCGCGGCCTCGAGCGACGTCGAGGGCCTGAAGGAGCTGATGCCGGACTGGGCGGCGCTCACGGAGCTCGAGCGGGACGTCGCCGCCGCCTCGGCCCAGCCGCTGGGGGCGCTCGTCGCCACGGCGGCCAGGGCGGGCGCGCGCGTGCGCGTCCTGCCCATCGACGTGCGCCCCGCCGACCTCGAGCCCGGCGCGGCCACGGTCCGCGTCGAGGACCTGCTCGATGTCGAGACGCCGGCGGGGTGGTCCGTCGCCCAGGCCGTGGGCCGCCTGGTCTTCCCCCACGTGCCGGCGCCGGTCCGCGCCGAGGTCGAGGCGCTGCACGCGCGCGCGGCGGCGGCGCCGCGCGCCCGGGCGGTGCCGCTCGCGGACTACTTCGCCCGCGGCTACGCCGAGTTCCTCCGCTGGCGCCACGGCCGGACGGAGCTGCGCGCCCCCGACGACGAGATCGCCGAGGAGCTGCTCGGCGTCTGCCGCCGGCTGGTCGCGGCGGCCGAGGAGCGCTGACCCGGCTCCGCCCCAGGCTTTGGCTGGGCGAGCACACGGCCTAGTGGGCTGCGGAAAAATGCAACACGGAGACGCGGAGGCACGGAGGATGATT
>DASXVK010000665.1:0-2861 GCA_036504295.1 Polyangia bacterium | reverse complement strand
ACGACGTCAACCGCCGCACCGTCTCCCTCAACGTCGAGCGCAGCGAGCTGCGCGACCGCCTCGCCGTCCTCATCAAGCAGATCAAGCTCGACCCCGCCGCCCCGTAGTCCTCCGCCGCGCCCCCGGGGGACGGGAGGCCGTTGTGCCAGCCGCACGCGGGGTGTAGGCTCGCCCCAATCGGTCGGGGAAACCGTTCGTCGGAGGAGATCACATGCGACACGCCCTACACTCCGTGCCCCGCACGTCTCCCGCCCTCGCGCTGCTCGCCGCCGCCCTCGTCGCGTGCGGCCCGACGAGCGATCCCGGCGGCGGCCCCGGCCCCGACGATCAGCAGCGCGACGCCTCCGCCTACACCGGCGGCGACGGCAACCCGGGCGACCCGGACTTCACGCCCGACGCGGGTCCCTGCGCCTTCGAGACGACCAAGGCGCAGCAGCTCCCCCTCGACATCTACGTCATGCTCGACCAGTCGGCGTCGATGGACAACAGCGTCACCGGCGGCACGAAGTGGTCCGCCGTCACGAGCGCGCTCAAGACCTTCCTCCACCAGCCCGGGCTCACCGGCATCTCCGTCGGCATCCAGTACTTCGGCCTGCCGGCGAGCGGCGCGCCGCAGTGCACCGTCATGGACTGCACCCAGGACTCGGACTGCGGCCCCGCGGCCTGCGGCCCCTGCTACTACGATTATTACTACGGATACGGCTACTGCTCGGGCGCCTCGGGCGAGGACTCCTGCAACGCCGCCGACTACGCCCACCCCGACGTCGAGATCGCGCCGCTCGACGCGACCGTCATCGGCCAGCTCGAGACGTCGATCGCCGCGCACAGCCCCACGACGCTGACGCCGACCTCGGCGGCGCTGCAGGGCGCGATCGACCACGCCAAGTCGTGGGCGGGCTTCCACCCCGGCCACGTGACCATCGTCATCTTCGCCACCGATGGCGTGCCCACCGAGTGCAACGAGGACCAGGGCGCCATCGACGCGATCGCCGCCGCCGGCGTGAGCGGCACGCCCAAGGTCCTCACCTTCGTCATCGGCGTCGGCGACTCCCTCGCGAACCTCAACGGCGTCGCCGCCGCGGGCGGCACGCAGTCGGCCTTCCTCGTCGACACGACCGCCAACGTCAACCAGCAGTTCCTCGCGGCCCTCAACACGATCCGCGGCGCCGCCCTCGGCTGCAGCTACACGATCCCGTCGCCCGACGGCGGCAGCGCCGACGTGCACAAGATCAACGTCCAGTACACGCCCGGCAGCGGCGGCGCGGCGCGGCTCATCCCCCAGGTGCCGAACCAGGCGGCCTGCCCGCTCTCCGGCGACGCCTGGTACTACGACGATCCCGCGGCCCCGACGAAGATCCTCCTCTGCAAGGCGACCTGCGACG
Organism: Polyangia bacterium; assembly: GCA_036504295.1. Lineage (GTDB taxonomy): Bacteria > Myxococcota_A > Polyangia > JACRCY01 > JACRCY01 > DASXVK01. The sequence continues at coordinate 1,479 of DASXVK010000665.1, read as the reverse complement.
TGGTCGGCGGCGACGCGAGCGGCCAGGTCGACATCGTGCTCGGCTGCACCACGATCATCGACTGACCACGCCCGCGCCCGCGTTCGGCCGGGCCTGCATCGTCGCGCCCCCATCGAAGTGCAAGCCGTGTTACAATGTTCGTCCGATGCGGGAGGACGAGGCCACTGTCGTCATCCACGAGGACGGCTACGTCACGGCCGAGGACCTCGCGGCCGCGCGTCGGCTCGCGAGCCGGGCCGGCCGCTGGCACATGATCCCGGCGCCGCCGACGATCATCATGCTCCAGCGCGACTACGAGCCCGGCGGCGATCCGGGGCGCGTCGCGCTCGCCGGGGACGTCGCCGCCTGCGGCGGTCTCCTCGACGTCATCAACCTCGTCAAGAACTGCTCCTGGTCGGGCGCCCTCTCGGCCATGCACCGGAGCACCCGCCGCACGATCTACTTCCGCAAGGGCGAGGTGCGCACCGCCTCGAGCAACCTGCCCGAGGACCGTCTCGGTCAGATCCTCTACCGCTTCGGCATCATCACGCGCGAGCAGCTCGAGCAGGCGCTGCACGCGATGGGCGCGGGCGCGAAGATGGGCCAGGTCCTCGTCGGCATGGGCGCGATCACGGCGCCCGACCTGTACCGCTGGGTGAAGCGGCAGGTCGAGGAGATCTTCTACGCGCTGCTCCTCACGCGCGAGGGCGAGTTCTACTTCGAGCGCGACGGCAAGGAGCCCCCGGGCGCCAACCTGTCGCTGCCGACGCAGAACCTGCTGCTCGAGGGCTGCCGCCGGATGGACGAGCTCAGCTACTTCCGCGCCAAGCTCACCTCGTCGGGCGTGGTCCTCGGCCGCCGCAAGGGCATCACCGTGCCCCCCGACCTGACGCACGCGCAGCACGAGCTCCTCGACCTCGTCGACGGCCGGCGCACGCTCGAGGACCTGGCGCGCCAGACTCACCTCGGCGAGTTCGACGCCACCCACGCCGCCTTCGGGCTGCTGCAGGCGAACCTCGTCGAGGTGCAGGAGGCCGCGCAGCGGCAGAAGGACGCCCCCGTCGCCAGCCGCGCCGATCTCGAGAAGGTCGTCGGCACCGTGAACTGGCTCCTGCGCAGCGCCCACGAGATGATCGCGGCGCGCGGCTACGCCGAGCGGTACCGCGAGGACCTCACGGCCTACCTGCAGACGCTCGTGCTCTTCTCGTCGCTCGCCTGCGAGCCCGACGGCACCCTGCCCGTCGGCACGGTCATCGACAAGATCACGGCGGCGACGAAGGACGATCCGCTGCTCGCGCTGCTCCAGTCGCTCGACGAGCTCGTGCGCTTCGCCGTCTTCACCGCCGGCGACGACCTCCCGGCCGAGGCCGAGCGCGAGATGCGCGCGCGCATCGGCGAGATCGTGCGCGGGGTCGGCCGCGACCTCGGCAACGACGCCTCGGGCCGCATCGCCGTCGGCTGACGGGATCGGCCGTGCAACAGGGAGGCGGGGGGGCGGGG
>DASXVK010000664.1:0-12712 GCA_036504295.1 Polyangia bacterium | reverse complement strand
CATCGACGGCGATGGACGGCTGAACTCGCGATTTTCGCGAATCTGGTCGCCCATCGCCCGCCAGCGCCCGGCGCTGGCGCGGCCGCTCCGGCTCAGCGCCCCCGCGCGTCACTTCTGCCGGTCCTTCTCCTGTCAGCCATCCCGCGCGAACCCCAGCTCCGCCTCCGCGTCCTCGGGACGCAGGTTGCTGGCCGGGACGCCCGCGGCGGGCAAGGCGAGCAGGAACGCGATCCGGCTCCGGCCGCAGAGGTGCGCCGCCTGCCCGGATGTCAGCTTGCCGAGCTCGTACAGCTTGGCGGCGAGCAGGAACCGGGCCTCGTCCGAAAACTCGTCCGGCGACAGCCCCAGGCTCGCCAGGACCTCGTCACCGTACTCGATGGTGAATCGGTGCCGCATCGCTTCCGCAAACGATCGTACCGTGAGCGCCAGCCCCGCGCCACCCCGCGCGTCACTTCGTCCGGTCCTTCTCCTTCAGCGCGGCGAGCACCTTCTCGGCGGTGATCGGCAGGTCGTGGATGCGGATGCCGCACGCGTCGTAGAGCGCGTTCGCGATCGCGGCCGGCGTCGGGATCATCGTGTGCTCGCCGATGCCGCGCGCCCCGAGCGGGCCGTCCTCCTGGGGCGTCTCGACGAAGTGCGCCTCGACCTGCGCCGGCAGGTCCTCGGCGCTCGGGATCTTGTAGTCCATGAGCGAGGCGTTGCGCACCTTGCCGGTCTTCGTGTCGAGGACCAGCTCCTCCATGGTGCCGGTGCCGATGCCCTGCATGATGCCGCCGTAGGTCTGGCCGCGGATGAGGGCCGGGTGCACGACCTTGCCGACGTCGTAGCAGGCGACGACGCGCTTGATGTCGATCTGGCCGGTCTCGCCGTCGACCGCGATCGCGACGCCCTGGCAGCCGAAGGTCCACTTCGCGACCGGCTTCGCGCTCTGCCCGGTCTCGGGGTGCAGGTAGAGCAGCCCCTCGGGCACGTAGCTCTCGGCCGCGGCCACCGGCCCGCCGATGGTGTGCCCGTCGGGGAACTGGTAGCCCATCACGAGCTCGGCGAGCGGCACGCTGCGCGCGCCGTGCCACACCGCGGCGGCCCGCAGCTCGAGCTCGGCCGCGGGCGCGCCGAGCGCCTCGGCGGCCATCGCCAGGAGCTGCGCCTTGCACTTCGCCGCCGCGCGCAGCACCGCGTTGCCCGTCGCCCAGGTCTGGCGCGACGCGACCGTCTGCCAGTCGTAGGGCGAGAGATCGGTGTCGGGCTGGCCGTGGACGCGCACCATCGAAGGCGGCAGGTCGAGCGCCTCGGCCGCGAACTGCGCCGCGACGGTCATGAGCCCCTGGCCGTAGTCGATGCCGGAGATGAGGATCTCGAGCGTGGCGTCCTCGGCGAACTTCAGCACCACCGACGAGGCCGCGTTGTTCGGCATGGCCGGCGCCTTGACCGCGCAGGCGAGGCCCTTGCCGGTGAACGGCGCGCGCGGCGCGCCCGCGCCCAGCTCGAGCCGCTCGGCGACCTTCTCGATGCACTTGTCCACGCGGCCGCAGTACTCGCCCAGCACCTGGCCGGTGACCGTGGACTTCCCCGGGCCGAGGCAGTTGCGCAGGCGGAGCTCGACCGGGTCCTGGCCGATCGCCCGCGCCACCATGTCGATGTGCTGCTCGAGGGCCCAGTGGATCTCCTGCATGCCGAAGCCGCGATACGCGCTGCCGACCGGGCGGTTCGTGTAGACGCCGATGCTGTCGGCCCACACGTTCGGGAACTCGTAGGCGCCGCCGCAGGTGTAGCCGGCCGCGCGCACGACGTTGACGCCGTAGCCGCCGTAGGCGCCGCAGTTCCACAGGTAGTGCATCTTCTGCGCGAGGATCTTGCCGCTGCGGTCGACGCCCGAGACGAGCGTCGCGTGTAGCCCCTGCCGCACCACCGTCGCGTAGAACTCCTCGCTGCGGTCGACCATGACGCGCACCGGCCGGCCGGCCGTGCGCATCGCGAGCGCCACGGCGATGGGCTCGAGGTTGATGCCCGCCTTGCCGCCGAAGCCGCCGCCGACGTTCGGCACGATCACCTGGACGTGGCCGTGATCGAGCTTGAAGCAGGCGCACAGCAGGTGGCGCACGGTGAAGGGGCTCTGGGCCGAGGTGTGCACCTGCACCCGCCCGGCCGGGTCGACGCGCGCGACCGAGACGTGCGGCTCCATCGGCACGTGCTGCACCTGCGGCACGTCGAAGCTGTTCTCGAAGACGTGGGCGCAGGTCTTGAGCACGCCCTCGTAGTCGCCCTTGCGCACCTTGAGGTGGTTGCAGATGTTCGTGCCGCCGCGCGGCTGGATGAAGGGCACGCACTCGTAGCGGCCGAGGTCGGGGTGCACGAGCGGCGCGCCGGGCGCGATGCCGGCGGTCGCGTCGAAGATCGGCTCGAGCGGCTCGTAGTCGACCTCGACGAGGGCCGCGGCCTCGGCCGCGGCGGCGGGGGTCTCGGCGGCGACGGCGGCCACGGGATCGCCCACCATGCGCACGCGGTCCGTGGCGAAGACCGTCTGATCCTTGAGATAGATCCCGGTGTGCAGCGGGAAGTCCGCGCCGCAGACGGCCGCGCGCACGCCGGGCACCTGGCGCGCCTTGTCGAGGCGCACCGCGAGGATGCGCGCGTGCGGGTGCGGCGAGCGCACCACGTGCCCGTAGAGCAGGCGCGGGAACGCGAGGTCGGCGGTGTAGCGGGCGGCCCCGGTCACCTTCTCGAGGCCGTCGACGCGCGGGATGCTCTGCCCGACGTAGGTGGTCATCGCGTCCTCTCCAGCCGCACCGTCTGGGCGCGCTGCCGCAGGCTCGCGGCCGCCTCGAGCACGGCGTCGATGATCTGGCGGTAGCCGGTGCAGCGGCACAGGCTGCCCGACAGGGCCGTGCGCACCTCAGCCTCGGTCGGCGCCGGGTTGTCGTGCAGCAGGCCGACGGCGCTCAGGATCATGCCGGGGGTGCAGAAGCCGCACTGCACCGCGTGGTGCTCGAGGAAGGCCTGCTGCACCGGGTGCAGCACCCCGCCCTGGCCGAGCCCCTCGATGGTCGTGATCACGGCGCCGTTCGCCTCGACCGCGAGCATGAGGCAGGAGTTCACGGCGCGGCCGTCGACGAGCACGATGCAGGCCCCGCACTCGCCCTCGTTGCAGCCCTCCTTGGCGCCGGTGAGGCACAGGGTCTCGCGCAGAAACGCGAGCAGGGTCTGGTTGGCGTCGACCTCGCAGGTCTCGACGAGGCCGTTGACCGTGACGGTGATCGGGTGGCGCATGGGCTCCGTCCTTACGCGAGGGCCTGCAGGCCCCGCAGCGCGAGCACGCCGACCATCTCGCGGCGGTACTCGGCGGTGGCCCGGATGTCGGTGATGGGCTGGGCCGCGGCGCGGGCGAGCTCGCTCGCGCCGCGCAGCGCGGCCGGCCCGCGCTCGGCGTCGAGGAGCTGCTCGGCGGCCGGGACGCGCAGCGGCGTCGGCGCGACCGCGGCGAGCGCGACGCGGTGGGCCGGCGCCCCGCCGCTGGCCGCGCGCGCGACGAGCACGCCGAGGGTCGCGAGGTCCATGCCGCGGCGGCGCGAGAGGCGCAGGTACGAGCCGCGCATCCCCGCGCTGTGCGCCGGCAGCACGATCTCGATCACGAGCTCGCCGTCGGCGAGCGCGGTCTTGCCCGGCCCGGCGAAGAACTGCCCGATCGGCACCGCCCGGGTGCCCTGGGCGCCGCGCGCGATGACGGTGGCGTCGAGGGCCAGCAGGGCGACCGCGGTGTCGGCGGCGGGCGAGGCGTTGCACACGTTGCCGGCCATCGTCGCGCGGTGGCGCAGCGGGTAGGCGCCGACGACGTCGCAGCAGTCGCGCAGGAGCGGGTAGTCGCGCACGACGCGCGGGTGCGCCGCGATGGCCGCGAGCGGCACCGCCGCGCCGATGGCGAGGTTGCCGCCCTGGCCGTCGCGGATCTCGCCGAGCTCGGGGATCCGCTTGATGTCGACGACCCGCGGCACCTGGCGCCGGGTGCGCATCTGCGGCAGGAGATCGGTCCCGCCGGCGAAGTAACGCGCGCCCGGCTGCTCCGCGACCAGCGCCGTGGCCTCCAGCACCGTGGCGGCGGAGCAGTACTCGAACCGTGGCAGCAGCATGGCGAGGCTCCTCGGAAGGCGCCTCGACCATATCGCAGCGCCGGAGGGAAGGGAAGATGGGCGGCAGAACGGAACCGGCTGCCGGTGGCTTCCGTCACATTTAGGGTTTCCCCCATGGCCTGGCTTCCCGGCCGCGTGCGAGGGTCGAGGATCAGGAGGCCCGGCATGCGACCAGTCGCGTCATCTCGAGGCAGCCTCACCTTCGCGGTCCTGCTCCTGGCCGCGGCGCTCCCCGGCGGGCCCGGCTGTCGCAAAGGCGGCGATGACGTCGCCGTCGCACGCCAGCGGCTCGGCGACCGCTTCCCGGCCCAGATGGCCCGGATCATGGACGGTGCGCCGGGGCTGCGCTTCGTCGCCGACGCCGACGGCTTCACGCTCGAGCGCGAGCCCGGCCCGCCACCGGTATTGCGCGATGCGCTCGGGCGGCCTTTGCCCCAGGCGCGCCTCGTCCAAGGGCCGCCCGAGCTTCGAGTCCGGCTGCCACGACTGGGGCACAAGGCCATCGAGCTCACGACGCCCGAGGGTTTCAGCGTCCGCGTGCGCGAGATCGGCGGGCACGGGGAAGGAGGCTTCTCCGGCCGCGCCGTCGGGTTCGGCGCGACCACCGGCAACGTCTACTGGACGGCCACGGCGGGTGCGGGCGTCGAGGAATGGCTCCTCGTGCAGGCGACCGAAGGTCGCCCCGTGGCCGAGTGGCACGTCGAAGGCGGCACGCTGCGACAGGATGGCGAGGTCGTCTCCCTCCTGGACGGAACGGGACGGTCGCGCCTGACCGTGAGCGCGCCCGAGGCCTACGATGCAGCGGGCACGCAGGTGGCGGCGCAGGTCACCGCGACCGGCGACCGCATCCAGCTCGCGGTGGCCGCGCGCGGGGAAGTGCTCGTCGACCCGCTGTGGGCGCTGACCGGGTCGCTGACGCCGGCTCGCTACGGGCACACGCTCACCCGCCTCGACGACGGCAAGGTGCTCGCGCTCGGCGGGATCTCCGGCCCATCCGCGTATCTCAGCGCCGCCAGCCAGTACGACCCGGCGACCGGGGTCTGGGGGGGTACGACACCGCCAATGCCCACCCCGCGCTCGTGGCACACCACGACGCTCCTCGGCGACGGCCGCGTGCTCGTCGTCGGCGGGCAGAACGGCGGTACAAACCTCAAGACGGCGAACCTGTGGCGACCGCCGTCCGACACGTCATGGACGGGGACGGGCAACCTGGCGGTCAGCCGCGTCAACCACACGGCCACGTTGCTCGCCAACGGCAAAGTCCTCGTCGTCGGGGGCATCACTGCCAATGGCAGTTGCGAGCTGTACAATCCTCAGGGGGGTGGTTGGAGCCTCACCGGGACCGAGCCGGGCCGGCGCGACCGTCACACGGCGACGCTCCTCCCCCAGAGCGGCAAGGTGCTGGTGACCGGCGGCTGGTCGGCGGCGGTCAACGAGTACGCCGCCACCGCCGCGCTCTACGATGCCACCTACGGCACGTGGGCCACCACCGGCTCGATGGCCACCGCCCGCGCCGGCCACACGGCGACGTTGCTGGCGAACGGCAAGGTCATGATCGCTGGCGGCGAGAACCGGAACGGCCTCGTCACCACCGCCGAGCTGTACGATCTTGGCACCGGGACCTGGAGCACGGTCGCGCTTCCGGGTACCCCGCGCCAAGGTCACACCGCGGCCTCGCTCACCGGCGACCGGGTGCTCCTCGCCGGCGGCTACGGGCCGGGGATGGTCTGGGGCACCTGCTACGCTCACACGTGCTGGGACTCGTGCTGTGGCTGCTGGGTTGACTGCGATCCGTACCCTTGCCTGGAGCCGGGACAGGTCGCGGTCGATTCCGCCGAGGTCTTCGACTCGTACACCCAGACGTGGGCCGCGGCGGGCCAGATGAGCGCGGCCCGCATCTATCACGCCGCCGCGCTGCTCAACGACGGCCGCGTGCTGGTGGCCGGCGGCACGGATGGGACGACCGTGCTCGCCAGCGCACAGCTGTACTCGGGCACGTGCGGCAACGGCGTCGTCGATCCGGGCGAGCAGTGCGACGGCACGGCGTGCTGCACGGCCACGTGCTCGTTCGCCGCGCCTGGTGCGGGCTGCGCAGGAGGTCTCGGGACCTGCCTCGCCGGGGGCCAGTGCTGCCAGGGGTGCGTATCCGCGGGCGCGTGTCTGGCTGGCAACACCCTGGACCATTGCGGCCTCGGCGGCGGCGTGTGCGCCTCATGCACCGACGCCAATCCTTGCTCCACCGACAGTTGCACCGCCGGCACCTGCACGCACACGACCAACCCGGGCTGCGCGATCGCGGGCGTTTGCTACCCCGACGGCACCGTGAACCCGGTCAACGAGTGCGAGAGGTGCGACATCGCGCAGAGCGAGGTCGGCTGGACCGCGAAGGCCGAGCGCACACCCTGCGCCGGAACGGGCTGTGCTTACGGGGCTGGATGCGCGGCCGGCGTGTGCGCGTGCTGCACGACCTGCGCGGCCGAGGGGAAGAACTGCGGCGTCATGCCTGACGGCTGCGGTGGGACCCTGAACTGCGGCTCGTGTGTCGCGCCGCCGCGGTGCGGGGGCGGGGGCGTAGCGAACGTCTGCGGCTGCGTGCCGCGGACCTGCGCGTTGTCTGACTGCGGCACGGTGCCCGACGGCTGCGGGGGCGTGCTGCTCTGCGCGTGCGGACTGCCGCCGAGCTGTGGAGGGTAACCGATGCGTGACCTCGCGACTTCGTCACGCTGCACTTCGCGTTCCGGGCACTCAACCTTGGCGCGGCCGGCTCGCGGCGCATCGCCGAGTCTCACGACGCTCCCGAGAAGGACAATGCAGAGGCGGGCCCTCGTCCGGAGCGCGGTACCACTCGCCGCAGTACTCCTCCTGCTGGCGAGCGCCGCCGCGTACGCGGACCCGTGCGGGCTATGTGTCTACGAGCGGACCCGGTTGTTTAGCGACTTCACCGACCAGACTTGGTGGTCTGCACCCTGCGATCCGCCGCCGACCAAGTCCGACGCGCTGCTGCGACCGATATACTACTGTGACGGCAGCGGCTACGGCGAGGCCCAGCCCATCGGGTTCTGCCCCGGCAACGGCCTGCCGGACTACGAGCCGTGCAACTCCTGCGGCGGGATCACCTCCACCGGCGTCGACTGCACGCCGCAGCCGCCGCCCTGCGAGGAGGGCAGCGACGATCCGGGTTGTCGCTGTCACGAACGGTGCTGCCCTGGCGGCTTCGGCGGCGCGCCTACAGGCGCGAACGGGGCGCCTGGTGGACCAGGGGGGCCCGCGCTCGGTGACGATGAGTCCGGCGGGGAAGGCGGACCCGTCGATGGCAGCACCGGCGTTCTGTGGCTGCAGCCTGTCGTCGACGTGCGCTTGAGGGGCGCGTTTGACGACGACATCGTGTTCCGGCGGAACTACGCGTCCGGGAGCGCGTACGGCTCCGCCCTGCGCAGCGTCGACGTGCCCGGGCAGCAACTGTTCTTCGCGACCGGGTGGGTGCACAACTTCCAGGCGCGCCTCATCGACCTACGCACGTATCAGGCGCAGGTCCTCGCCTTCACGGGCGAGGACGGGCAGGGCTACCGCTTCCACGCGAACTTGAGCGACAGCACCGGCGAGGGGTGGACGGCGGCGACTGCCCAGGTGACCAACTGCGGGGGCGTGACGTCGTCGGGCTACGTGCTCACGAAGAACGACGGGGCGGAATACCGCTTCGACAGCACGCTCCGCCTCGTCTCCCGCCGCGCCCCCACTGGACGCCCCGTCACGTCCTGCTACGATGCCGGCGGCCGACTCGAGCGGGTGCAGAACGAGTCGGGACAGTCGATCTGGTTCACGTACCAGGACGAGGCCAATCCCGCGTTTGCGCCGCGGCTGTACCAGATCCGGCTCGGCGCCTCCAATGGCCCCGTGCTGGTCACCTACGGCTACACCTCCCAGTCTCTTGGCTGGCCGAACCCGAGCCAGCCGAAGCTCGTCCGTCAGCTCACGGGCGTGTGCTACGGCCCCGATTGCTCCGGCGAGACCTTCAGCTACCTCTACGGTGGCGGCTCGGTGCTGCGCCTGCTGACGGAGATCCGGCACGGCAACGCGCTGGTCGAGCGCCACGAGTATTGCGCCCAGGCCGGCGGCTGCGCGATCGCGCGCAAGGACTCGGTGCGATTCTCCACGACCCGGACGCGGCAGCTCTCGTTCAGCTACGCGGACACGGGCTGCCAGGGTGGCACCAAGATCGAGGACAGCCGGATCCCCGTCGGCGATCCCACACGCTCGTCGTGCGCGACGTTCACCACGCGCAACCGCCTCAGTACGTCGACGTCACCGGCGGGCTGCAACAGTGACGTCCGCGAGCTGCGCTGGCCCACGGCGGGCCGCGACCCGAGCGCGTCCGCGAGCCCCCGTGGCGGCGTAGACGAGAGCGGGAAGGCGCTGCTCACCTGGACGTCGTGGACCTACGACAGCCAGCACCGGGTTACGGCGGAGGTGGAGCACGCGTCGGGGTTCGGCAGCGATCCTCCCGCGGGGGTCTCACGCACGACGACCTACGCCTACGGCGACAACCGGTTCCCGCGCCGCCCGACGCGCATCGGGCGGCCGAGCGTGCTCGGGACGGGCGAGGCCACGACCGAGTACGCGTACGACGCGGCGGGGAACGCGATCGAGCGGCACGAGACCGGCTGGACGCGCACCTCCGCGGGCGTGATCGAGCCCTATCATTACGTGACGTACACGGACCACACCGACGTCGGCAACGGCGTGCTCCGGCCGTGGCGGATCAGCGGGCCGGTCGCCTACGCTCAAGGCCAGAACCACGACTGGCACACCGAGTATCGCTATTACCCGGCCAGCGGCGACGACGACGCGCGGCGTGGCTATCGGCTCAAGCAGATCGCGCGGCGACCGCTGTGTCCGACCGGGGCGACTTGCGCCGCGGAGTTCCTCGAGATCGAGTACCTCGGCTACGACGATTTCGGCCGTCCGACGCTCACGCGCAATGCGACCGGCGACGAGACCGCGACGACGTACGATGTGCGCGGCCGCGTCACGTCGGTATCGAACGCCGGCGGCACGACCACGACCGAGTACGATGCGACCGGCCGGATCCGGGGGGTCACGCTGCCGACGGGCAACGGCATTCACTACTACTATGCGGTCGACTCCTACGGCATCGAGCGGCTGCGCGCGGTGACGCGCACGACCGGGTCCGCGGCGGGGCTTGGCAACACCCTGCCGGTGGGCACCGAGCGCTTGGTCTACACCCACGACGGCCAGGGCAATGTCACGGTCGAAGAGACCTACCGCAACGTGGCCGCAGGCGCGCTCACGTCGGAGTTGCGCGATCGGCGGGTCCAGCGGGAGTATTACCAGGGACGCCTGTCCAAGGTGCTCACCGCGGGTGGCGACACCGCGATCGAGATGACGCTCGATCCCGCGAGCGGCGCGGTGGTTTCGCGGACGGAGCGGCCGAGCGGGAGTGCGAGCCGCACGACCGACTACACCTACTCATGGGGCCGGCTGGTCAGCGCGGACGAGACCCAGTACGATTACGACGTGGCCGGCAATCTCACCACGGTGACCGACGAGCGCGGCCGCATTTCGAGCTACACCTATGATGACCTCGGGCGGCTCGTGCTCTCCGCGTTGCCGAGCGCGGGGGCGACGAGCTTCTGGCATACGCAGCGCGGCGACCTCGCCGGCCGCCGCGACGCGAGTGCGCGCACGGTGAGCTACTCGTACGACGCGCTCGGGCGCATCCTCGGCGAGACGGCGGGCACCTCTACGGTGACGTACGCCTACGACGCGAGCGGCGCGCTGGGGCGCCTCACCGGGGTGACGGACAGCGCCGGGGCGAGCACGTTGGCGTACGACACGAGCGGCCGCGTCACCTTGGAGACGCGCACGAACACGGGCTGGACGGCGCGCACGGTCGGGTACAGCTACGACGGCAGCGGTCGGCTTACGGGCATTGGGTACCCGGACGCGTCACAGCTCCTCTTCACGCCATCGACGAGCGACCCGGACCGTGTGGGCACGGTTTCGCGCCGGCCGGCCGGAGGGTCGCCCACGACAGTGGCCTCGAGCGTGGCCTACGCCGGCGGCGGCGTCATTGCGGGGCTCACGTACGGCAACAACGCGGTTCTGACGCGCCAGCTCACGCTTGACGGCGCCCCGGCCGAGCTGAAGGTGACTGCGCCGGGCAACCCGACCGTGGCGCTCTCGCGCGTGGCGTATAACACCGTGGACCGGCTCGGGCGACCGGTGGCGGTCGTACGGCAGGGGCCGGGTCAGCCAGACTCGACGGAAGGCTATGAGTACGATGGCTTCGGGCGGCTCACACGCGCGACCATGACCCCGCCGCTCGAAGGCGCCGCCGTTGACGAGTACCGCTACCGCTACACCGGACCGGGCGGCACGTACGCGACGCTCGGCGACCGCACGCAGGCGGAGCACCGGCTGAGCGGCGTCGTCCAGTCGACCGAGGCCTACGCCGTCGGCGCGGGCAGCAGCCTGGCCACCGACGCGGGGTACCTCGTGGGCCAGGTCGGCACTGACGAGCGGCTACGGCTGCGGCGCGTGGCGGGCGCCAGCAACATCACGCCGTGGTGCTCGACTTACGACGACGCGGGCAACCTCGTGGCGCGCGGCTACGGCGCGGACACGACGGAGCCCGCTACAGCGTGCGCGTCCCCGACGCCGGAGACCTGCTTCGCCTACGACGACTGGGGCCGGCTAAAGCTCGCCGGGGTGCCGGCATCTGGCGGCGCGTGCCAGGCGCTCTGGCGCTACCGCTACGACTGGAAGGGCCGCCGCGTCGCCGCGCTCGGCGAGGGCGCGTTCGCGGCCCGGCAGTACCTGTTCTACTACGATGGCAGCGACCGGCTCATGAGCGAGGTCGCCGTCGGGGGCGGCACGGAGGTGCCGGAGCACAACTACTACTACCTCGGCGGCGAGCCGCTCGCGCAGGAGCGCCTCGGCACCGGCGGGGCGGTGCTCTACTACCACAACGACTTCCTCGGCACGCCGCAGCGGATGACGCAGGCGAACGGGACCGTGAAGTGGGCGATGCGCCGGGGGCCGTTCGGCGAGCCGGGCGCCGGGGATCTCAACGCGGCGGTCGACTGCCAAGCGCCGATTGTCGACAACCCGCTGCGGTTCCCGGGACAGTACGACGACGCGCGCAAGGGAACCGGGCTGCACGCGTACAACTACCGTCGGTACTACGATCCGGCGACCGGGCGGTATACGCAGGTGGATCCGCTGATTGCGCAGGGCAGCACTCGCGAGCACCCGTTCACCTACGCCGGCAACAACCCGATGGTGAACATCGACCCCGATGGCCTCTGGTATGCGGAACCGTCGTGCCGAGGGTTGCCCTCAACTGGAGATGTGTTTGCGGCAGCCGACCAGCTGACGAATGTGTATCTTAAACGATGCGTCTACCGCCAAATCGATCTGGCCTACATCAAGTGCAATTGGTTGTCTCAATTGTGGTCTTGCGGTGGGAAGACGCTAGCAGAGGCATCATCTATCGGCTCGCAGAGTACCGTCGGGGGCTCGATCACCTGGTGTAACCCGCCGAAGGGCCAGTGCGGGCCGAGGTCCTGCGGCGCGGAGTTGCTCGTTCACGAGTTCGCGCACCGTTGCGGCTGGATTCATGGCGGGACAGGGAACGTCCCGGGCGGGTTCGGTTACTACCCGGGATGCAAGTGATGGCGGGGTTGTCCGGAGTGGTGGTCGCTGGCTCGCCAGTGCGGCACGTTCGCGCCTGGGCCGAGCGACTGAGACGGATCGCGTTGGGCGCCACTGTTGTGTTTCTCCTCGTGGCACCAGGCATCGCCTGCGACGGCGCTGCCAGGCCGCCGACACGGCCAGGCGGGTCTCCCGGTCAGAAGATCGTCAATGAATATGTGGGGGCGGCGGGCAGCGATTTCAAAGAGTGTCACGACTTCGGCTGCCTGGAACAGGCGGGGGCCTCGGGATGCGTTCCCGCGCGGCTTCACTTGGCGCAGTTCACGGTCGAAGGGCAGCCAGCATTTGGCGACTGCTTCGTGAGGCCGAGCCTCCCTGGTGGCTCGTGCGACGTCGTCGTGATCATGGACCACAGCTTCGATTACTGGGCTGGATGCGGAGTGTACAGGCAACGCTGCTCCTCGATTCGCGATGCGCGGCGCATGCTCGAAGGGCATGTTCCGTGTGGGGATGGCGAGGTGGTCTACAAGGCCAGGAGCTGCAAGCCGCCACTGCGGAACCGCATCAGCTCCTTCTTCCACGACATCATCCATGGAAAGTGAACAGGGGCACGACCGTGCGAATCCAGCTGGCGCTCGCGTTGGCCTCCGTCGCAGGAAGTGAGCCACGCACATCGAGCGCGTGCACCTCGGCAACCGATGAGCCAACGAGACATGGGCTGCGCTGCGCCAAGGCGCCTCCGACGGCTCTTGAAGGTGGCGATCATGGCCGCAGCTCTTGTCGTCGCGGCGGTCATGTACTGGCAGCTGGCGGCGGTGCCTGTCGGGCTGCTCGTGTCGAAGGGGAAGACGGCTGAGCAGGTGGCTCGATGGACGGGGAAGCCGACGATCAAGTGGACGGGCCCCGCCGACTTC
>DASXVK010000663.1:0-3222 GCA_036504295.1 Polyangia bacterium | reverse complement strand
GCCCGCCCCCGCGTCACCCGCCGCCGCCGCGCCGCCGACCAAGCGGCGCCGTCCCGCCGCCCCGCGCGCCCGCGGGCGGGGGCGCCCGCGGTGACCGCCCGGCCGCCGCGCGTGGCCCGCGCCGGCCGCGGCCGCGGCCGCGCCGTCGGCGACGTCGGCCGGGAGTGCGCCCGCATCGTGGACGGCCTGCAGGCGCTCGTCGCCCGCCTGGCCCGCGCCGGCGGCGTCAGCGCCCGTCTGCCGGCCCTGCGGCGGTCCCTCGAGGTCTTCCTCGGCAGCCCCTTCGTGCGCCTCTACGGCCTCACCCACGTCGACGATCTCCTGGAGCTGTCGGCCACGCTCTCGCCCGCGGGCCGCTCGCTCTGCCGCGCGAACTGCTACGACCTCGACCCGCCGGCGCTGCGGGCGGCCCTGCGCGCCGTCGGCGGCCGGGCGCACGCGGCGGCGATCGACGCCGCTCTCGCCCTCGGCGCCGACGCCGGCGCGCGGCTCGGCCTGGGGCTCGACCTGCCGCCCGCGGCGCGCGAGGCCCGGCGCAAGGTGTACGTCTTCCTGTGGGAGCTCGAGCCCGCGCGCCGCCCGCGCGTGGTCGCGCGCGCCGCCGCGCTCGTCGGCGCGGCGGCCCCGGCGCTGCGCCGCCTCGAGCTCGAGCGCGCGAGCGTGCTCGGCTTCGACTTCAGCCCGGGCGCTGCGCCCGAGCTGAAGCTCTACCTGCGCTACGCCGACGCCGAGCGCGCCGCCGCCCTCGACGGCGGGGCGGGCGGCCTCGGCCCGTTCAGCGCGGCCGACGTCGCCCGGCTCGCCGAGGACCGCTTCGTCGCGCCGCGCCTCGACGAGGTCGTCGTCTCGTACGACGTCGGCGCCCGCGTCGCCCCGCGCGCCGCCTACCTCGGCCTGCGCGCCCTGGACGGCTGGCCCGACGAGGACGCCGCGTTCGTCGACCGCTTCCTCGGCGCGGTCGGCCTGCAGGCGCACGCCGCCGCGGTCAAGCGCGCCTTCCTGCGGCCGCCGCTGCGCCAGACCTGCTACGTGAGCCTGACGCGCACGCGCGCGGGCGCGCCCCGCGTGACGCTCTATTACCTCACGGGCCTCGCCGGCCGCCGCCCGGCGACCGCCGCCGGCGACGCGGGCTCGGCCGCCGCCGCCGCCGGCGCCGCCTTCCCCGGCGCTCGCTTCAGCTGCGAGGCGAGCGCCGCGGCCGCGCGGGTCCGGCTGCACTTCGAGCCGCTGCGGCCGGGCAGCCGCTACTACCGCCGCACCCGCGGCTACGGCGTCGCCTACGTCACCGAGTGCGAGCCGCCCGACCCGGTGGTGCTCGCCCCGCTCCTCGCCTGGCTCGACGGCGTCATGCCCACCCTCGACTCCGGCCCCGGCACGACCCCGGCGCACGTCCGCGCCCGCCTCGAGCACGCGCTCGAGCGCGGCCTGCCGCCGCCGTGGCGCGCCGGGCCGGTGCTCGACGAGGCGTGACGCCGACCAGGAAGAAGGTGAACCGCCATGACGCCAAGGCGTCTGCGCTCAGCCAGAGGAATTGAACAGGGAGGCGAGGAGTCGGGGAGTCGGATTGGGGTTGGTTGCGGTAGTGCGCGGCGACGTGCTCGAGCGCTGTCCCCGCGCGTTCAACGACACCCAACCCAGATCTGTCTCCCCGCCTCCCCGTCTCCCTGTTTCCCCTCCGATTTTCTAGTGGCAGCTGCTGCAGGCGGGGGCGAAGCTGCCGTCGTGGCAGGCGCTGCAGGTGCCCGACGACTTGTGCAGCACGCCGCTGCGGCTGCTGGTGTGGTCGGGCGCGCCGTGGCAGAGGTAGCACGAGCGGCCGATGCCGCCGTGCAGCGTCGCGCCGTGGCACGCCTTGCACGCGGACGGCGCGCCCGGCAGGTGCCAGTAGGCCCCGCGCTTGGCGGTGTGGGTGTTCTGCACCTGCCCGTCGACGTGCAGGTCCTTGTTGACCCACGCGAGCCCGGCCGCGACAACCGCGCCGTGGCAGCCGTAGCAGTTCGCCGTGGTCGCCTGGGCCGGGTGCCCGCCGCCCGGGGGCAGGCTGTGGCAGGTGCCACAGGCCGCCTGCGACCCGTCGACGGTGGTCCACTGCGGCTGCTTGAGGCTGCCGCCGGTGATCGTCTGGCCGTGGCAGTACGCGTTGCAGCTCGTGCCGTTCCAGGTCGGCGTGGCGCCATCCGCGCGGCTGAGCGGGCCGAAGGTGACCTGCGGCGTGCCGTCGATGTGCGCGGTGGTCGTGGGCACGAGGTGGCACTCCGCGCACGGCAGCGCCCGCGCCACCGGGCCGGCCGTGAGGTGGGCCTGGTGCGCGCCCACCGAGCGCAGCGCGACGTCGCTGCGCCCATGCGTGTCGACGGGCGGCGCGGGGTTCGCGGCCGAGCCGTGGCACGAGTTGCAGGCCACGCTGACGTCCACCTGGCCGTTGACGTGCAGGTCCTTGTCGATGATCGCCATGCTCGCGTCGACGGTCGGGTGGCACGTCGCGCAGGCGCTCGACTGCGGGTGCGGCGCCGCCGGCGGCAGGCCGTGGCACGCCCCGCAGGCCGCCTGGGTGCCGTCGACCTTCGTCCACTCGGGGGTCGTGTTGGCCCCGCCCGCGAGCGTCTGGCCGTGGCAGTAGGTGGTGCAGGTCCCGCTCGCGCGGTCCCACGCGGGCGTGGCGCCGTCGGCGGAGGCGAGCGCGCTCCAGGCGAGGTCGACGACGCCGTTGCTGTGGCCGACGTCGGTCGGCACCACGTGGCAGCTCTCGCACGGCAGCGCCCGGGTGAGCGGGCCCTCGGTGAGGTGCGTCTGGTGCGCGCCGACCGACACGAGCGTCGTGTCGGCCCGGCCCTGGGTGTCGACGGGAGGCGCGGGGTTCGCGGCCGAGCCGTGACACGAGGTGCAGGTGCCGGTGCCGCCCCTGAGATCGACGACGCCGTTGATGTGCAGGTCCTTGTCGAGGGTGCCGTCGCCGAGGACGGTCGGGTGGCAGCTCTGGCAGGCCGTCGACTGCGGGTGGGGCGCGGCCGGCGGCAGGCCGTGGCACGTGCCGCAGGCGGCCTCGCCGGCGCCGACGCGGTTCCACACCGGCGCCGTGTTGCTGCCGCCGCTGAGCGTGACGCCGTGGCAGTACGCGGTGCAGCTCAGGGTGTCGTAACCGTAGCGCGCGGCCACCCCGCCGAGGGTGGCGCGGCCGCCGAAGGTGAGGTCGGCGCGCATCGGCGTCGGGGCGGGGGCGGC
>DASXVK010000662.1:0-3637 GCA_036504295.1 Polyangia bacterium | reverse complement strand
GAGGCGAGGCCGTCGGCGGCGACGAGGAGCCGCGCCCGGAGCGGCGCCGCGCCGGCGACCTGCACCGTGACGCCGCCGGCGTCGCGATCATGGCCGAGGACGACGGCCTGCAGCACCTCGGCCCCGGCCGCGCGCGCCCGGTCGAGGAGCGCCGCGGAGAGCGCCGTCCGCCGCACGCCGAGGCCGCCCGGCGCGGGCAGCGCCACCTCGAGCGCCGGGCCCGCCGCGTCGATCCAGCGGATCGCCCGCAGGGGCGAGGCGTCCGCCGCGCCGAGCCGGTGGCGCACGCCGAGGGCCTCGAGCGCCCGCACGCCGGCGGGCAGCACGCCCTCGCCGCACGCCTTGTCCACCGGGAAGGGCCGGGCCTCGAGCACGACGACGTCGAGCCCGCGCGTGGCCGCCGCCGCGGCGAAGGCCAGGCCCGCCGGCCCGCCGCCGACGACCGCGACGTCGCGCACGCTCACGCCGTCCACTGGAGGCGCCGCAGGCGCCGGACGCGCGCGCGCGCGTACCCGAGCTGCGAGCGCGCCGCCGCGAGCGCCAGCCGGACGGGACCCACGCGGGCGGGCGGGTGGAGCGCCCCGGCCGTGAAGCGCCGCAGGGCCTCCTGCCGGCGCAGCTTCCCCGAGCTCGTCCGCGGCAGCGTCCCGGGGGCGAGGATCCGCACGGTGTGGGGCGCGAGGCCGCTGCGCTCGCGCACCGCGCGGCGCACGCCGGCCTCCAGCTCCGCGTCGGCGAGGGCCGTCGCGGGCGCCCGCTCCGCCAGGATGAGCAGCGCCTCGCCGCCGCCCGCCTCGGGGGTGAAGCCGAGCGCGACGGCGCCGCCCGGCCGCAGGCCCGGCACGGCCGCGAGCGCGCTCTCGTACTCCTCGGGCGCGTGGTTGGCGCCGCCGACGATGACGAGGTCCTTCGCCCGCCCGTGGACGAAGAGCTCGCCGCCCTGCACGAAGCCGAGGTCGCCCGTGTCGAGCCACCCGTCGACGAGGGCGCGCGCGGTCGCGGCCGGGTCGCCCAGGTACTCGCGCATCAGCGACGGCCCACGCACCCAGATCCGCCCGAGCCGCCCCTCCGGCAGCGACCGGCGTCCCCCCCGGATCTGCACCGCGACCCCCGGGATCGGCGCGCCCACGCTCGCGATCTCGCGCGTGCCCGGGGCGACGATCCCGTCGCGGGCCAGCCGCCGCGCGTCCACGGCCGCGCCGGCGCGCGGCCGCCCCGGCGCGGCGAACGTCACCGCGAGCGCCGCCTCGGACAGGCCGTAGACCGGGACGAGCGCGGCCGGGTCGAAACCCCGGCCGGCGAACCGCGCCCCGAAGCGCCGCATGGCCGCCGCCGACACCGGCTCGGCGCCGTCGAGCGCGAGCCGCCAGGTGGAGAGATCGCAGCCGGCGAGGTCGGCGTCGGCCACGCGCTCGGCGCAGTACGCGTAGGCGAAGCTCGGCGCCGCGGAGATGGTGCCGCCGTGCCGCGCGATGGCGCGCAACCAGAGCGCGGGCCGCGCGAGGAAACATTCCGGCGCGAGGAGGACCAGCGGCCCCGGGTAGCTCACCGCCCCGAGCAGGCAGCCGATGAGGCCCATGTCGTGATAGAGCGGCAGCCACGACACCAGCACGTCCCGCGCGGTCGGCCGGACGAGCGCGACGAGCGCGTCGGCCTGCGCCTGGAGCGCCACGTGGGTGAGCGCGACCGGCTTCGGATCGACCGTCGAGCCCGAGGAGAACTGGATGAGCCCGAGCTCGTCGGGTGAGACCGGCCGCGGCCGCGTCCCCGGGGCGCGGAGCAGCTCGGTGGCGTCGCGGCAGCCGAGCGCCGGGTGCGCGCGCGCCACCGCCTCGCCGAGCAGCCGCCGGGTGCCGCCGCCGGAGACGACCACGACGGCCCGCGACACCTCGAGCATCCGCGCGGTGGACGCGACCCATTCAGCCATCCGCCCGAGGCGGACCGGCGGGTAGAGCGGCACCGGCACGGCGCCCGCCAGCCAGGCGCCGAAGAACGCGTCGAGGAAGGCCGGCTCGGTCCGCAGCACGATGGCGACCGCATCGCCGGGCCGCACACCCCAGGACGCCAGCGCGGCCGCGGCGCGGCGCGCGCGCTCGCGGACCTCGGCGAAGGAGAGCCGCGTCTCGTGCTCGTGCAGGTCGACGAACGTGACGCCGCTCGGGTGGGCCGCCGCGGCCGCGAGCGCGGCGGCGAGCGTCGGGTAGCGCGCGGGCGGCGCCGGCGGACCGTGCAAGGTCACGGCCCGGGCTCCACGGCGGGCAGGCGCGACGGATCCGCGCGCGCGACGACGAGGCGCGCGAGGTCCTCGAGCGTGCTGGCCGCGGCGGCGTCGTCGTCCGTCAGCTTGACGCGAAACCGGTCCTCCACCGCCACCACGAGCGTGAGGAGCATGACGGAGTCGAGGTGCGCCGCGAGCGGCTCGCCGGCCGCGAGCGGCTCCTCGCCCTGCGCGAGGTGGACGCGGGCGAGGCGGACGATCTCGCGGGCGACCGCCTGCTCCCGGTCGCTCACGGCGCGCCTCCCGGGCCCACCCGCGGCCGGCCGCGGAAGGCGGCCTGCCACGCCGGGCCGAGCGCCCGCTCCTCGGCCGGGATGCGCACCGCGAGCAGCGCGGCGTTCGCGGCGGTGGCGAGGAGCGCCGTCACGAGCGCGCCGCCGATCAGCGGCACGGCGAGCATCTCGACGGCGACCGCCAGGTAGTTGGGGTGGCGCAGCGCACGGTAGGGCCCGCCGGTCACGGGCGGCGCCCCCGGGAGCACGATGATCCGCGTCGACCACCGCCCGCCGAGCGCGGCGACGGCCCACCAGCGGAGCGCCTGGGCCAGGAGCGCGGCCCCGAGCGCGGCGAGCGCGGCGGCGCGCGGCCAGGCGCGCGGCCAGAGGAGCGGCTCGGCGGCGCAGCCGGCGAGGAAGGCGGCGTGGAAGAGCACCAGCGCCGGGTAGTGGCCGCGGCCCGCCTCGCGGCCGCCGGCCGCCAGCGCGCGCCGCGCGTTGCGCCGCGAGACGCCCAGCTCGATCGCCCGCTCGGCCACGAGCGCGACGAGGTAGCCGTGGAGGAGGGCGGGCGGCGTCACCATTGGAGCAGCAGCAGCTCGGCGCCGAAGCCCGGCCCCATCGCGGCGAGGAGGCCGAGGTCTCCTTCCCGCGCCTCGCCCGCCGCGAGGTGATCGGCCAGGACGAAGAGGACCGAGGCCGACGAGAGGTTCCCGACGTCGCGCAGCGACCGGTAGCTCCGCTCCAGCGCGGCCCGCGGCAACCCGAGCGAGGCGCGGAACGCCTCGAGCACCTTCGGGCCGCCGGTGTGGGCCACCCAGTGTCGGATGCGCGACCGGTCGAGCCCCACGGCGGCGAGGAAGGCGTCGACGTCGGCGCCGAGGTGGGCCTCGATCACCTCCGGCACGCGCGCCGAGAGGACCACCTTGAAGCCGGTGTCGACGACGTCCCAGCCCATCACCCACTCGGTGTCCGGGTAGAAGCACGAGCGCGTCGCGAGGACGCGCGGCGCGGGCGCGCGGCGCGGCCGGGCGCCGCCGCCGAGGATCACCGCCGCCGCGCCGTCGCCGAAGAGGCCGGTGGCGACGACGTTCGTGACCGAGAGGTCCTCCTTCTGCAGCGTCAGCGAGCACAGCTCGACGGA
>DASXVK010000661.1:0-23898 GCA_036504295.1 Polyangia bacterium | reverse complement strand
GGTACACGCGCACCTCGGCGTAGGTGGCCGCGAGCGGCGGCGTGGGATCGTCGCCGGCCACGCGGGCGACGAGGGCCCGCAGCCGCTCGAGCATCGGCGGCGCCGGCGCCGGGCGCGGGTCGCCGAGCGCGCGGACCGCGTCGAGCACCGCGCCGGGCAGGGCGAGGGACCGGCGGACCAGCGACCGCAGCGGGCTCCGCGCCATGGGCTAGCCCTCGTCGCCTTCGGGCGTCTCGCCCCGGCGCGCCCGGGCGCGGCCCTGCACCGGGACGAAGAGGAGGCGGCTGCGGCGCGGGGGCCGCAGCGCGCGGCGCATGAGGTCGTAGGTCTCGTCCTGGCAGCTCACGCGGCGGCCCTCCGCCGGCGCCCGCGTCCAGAGGCCGTCGGGGCCGAGGACGCGCGCCTTGACGTTGTCGGCGAGCTGCAGCCGCACGATCGCGAGCACCGTGGCGACGTGCTCGGGCTCCTCCACGGGGAACAGCAGCTCGACGCGCCGGTCGAGGTTGCGGGGCATCCAGTCCGCCGAGGACAGGTACAGCTCGGGGCGCCCGCGGTTCTCGAACCAGAACACGCGCGCGTGCTCGAGGAAGCGGCCGACGATGCTGCGCACCGCGATGGTCTCGGAGAGCTTCTTGATGCCGGGCCGCAGGCAGCAGATGCCACGCACGATGAGCTCGCAGCGCACGCCCGCGCGCGAGGCGCGGTAGAGCGCCTCGATGATCTCGCGGTCGACGAGCGAGTTGACCTTGGCGATGAGGTGGCCGCCGGCCCCGGCCGCGGCGTGCTCGGTCTCGCGCTCGATGAGCGCGAGGAAGCGCTGCCGCAGGCCCGTCGGCGCGATCTCGATCTTCTCCCACGCCGGCGGCTCGGTGTAGCCGGTGATCACGTTGAAGAGCGCGCCGACGTCGTGGCCGAGGGCCTCGTCACAGGTGAGCAGCCCGAAGTCGCAGTAGAGGCGCGCGGTGCGGGCGTTGTAGTTCCCGGTGCCGAGGTGCAGGTAGCGGCGGATGCCGCCCGCCTCGCGGCGCACGATGAGGAGCGCCTTGCAGTGGGTCTTCAAGCCGGTGAGGCCGTAGATGACGTGCGCGCCGGCCTCCTCGAGCCGCTGGGCCCAGACGATGTTGCGCTCCTCGTCGAAGCGGGCGCGCAGCTCGACGAGCGCGGTCACCTGCTTGCCGCTCTCGGCGGCGCGGGCGAGGGCGGCGACGAGCGGCGAGCCCGAGCCGACGCGGTAGAGCGTCTGCTTGATGGCGAGGACGTCGGGGTCGGCGGCGGCCGCCTCGACGAGCTGCACGAGCGGGTCGAAGGCCGAGCACGGGTGGTAGAGGAGGCGGCTGCGGCGCGCGACGCGGGTGAAGGGGTCGCCGCGGTCGGGGCCGAGCGACAGCGGCTCGAGCGGTCGGAACTTGAGGTCGGGCCGGTCGAGGGACTCGGCGAGCGCCATGAGGTCGGAGAGCTGCAGCAGCTCGGCGTGCGGGTAGAGGTCTGCCGGCTCGAGATCCAGCTCGCGCGCGAGCCGGCGCCGCAGCTTGAGCGGGATGCGCGCGTCGTACTCGAGCCGCACGGCGGCGCCGCGGCGGCGCTGCAGCAGCTCGCGCTGGATCGTCGAGATGAGGTCCTCGGCGGGCTCCTCGTCCAGGAGCTGGAGCCGGTCGGGGCCGCTCGCGCCGCCGCCGCTGTCCGGGGCGGTGACGTCGAGGTCCGCGTCCCGCGTCACCCGGACCGCGGCTACCGTCGCCTCCTGCGAGCCGGGCAGCACGGCGCCGAGGTGGGCCGTCATGAGCCACTCGAGCGGCACGAGGTCGATGCTGCCGTCTCGGCGGCTGAGCTGAGTGAAGCGCGGCAGCACGCGCGGCACCTCGACGAAGACGACGCGAGCGCCGCCGCGGCGGGCCGCCTTCGAGTCGGGGCGCGCCGCGTCGCGCGGCGCGAGCGCCCGCAGCCGCCCGCGGCCCAGCCGCACCGCGAGGTAGAGGTGGCCGGAGAGCAGGTTCGGGAAGGGGTGGCCGGGGCCCGCGGCCGCGAGCGGCGTCAGCACCGGCAGCACCATGTCCTCGAGGTAGCGGCGCAGGTACCGCTGGTCGTCCTCGTCGAGCGCGGCCGGCGGGACCAGGCGGATGCCCGCGGCGGCGAGCGCCGGGCGCAGCTCGCGGCGCCACTGCCGGTACTGCCGGCGCGTCAGCCGGTGGGCCCGCTCGGCGATGCCGCGCATCACCGCCGGCGGGCTCAGGCCGCACGCCCCGCTGCCCGTCACCCCCGCCTCGATCTGGTGCCGCACCCCGGCGACGCGCACCATGAAGAACTCGTCGAGGTTGGAGCTGACGATGCTGAGGAACTTGAGCCGCTCGAGCAGCGGGTTGCGCGCGTCCTCCGCCTCCTCGAGCACCCGCAGGTTGAAGTCGAGCCAGGAGAGCTCGCGGTTGACGAAGTGTTCGGGCTTCCCGACCTTCACCCGAGCTCCTCGCGGACCTCGATCCTCAGGCCGAACGTCTCCGCGAAGAGGTCGCTCTTCGAGCGTACGGCGTACTCGTTCACGGTGAAGCTCTCGCGCGCGGCGTGGCGCGAGCGGGCGTAGAGCACCACCACGTCCTCCTGCGCCTCGATGCGTACGCGCTCGACCCGCTGCATGTGGTCGCGGTCGAGGGCGTCGGCGAGGCGCAGCAGCGCCGCGAGCTTCGTCACCTCGACCCGGCGCGCCGGCGGCAGGGCGGCCAGCTCCGGGCTCCCCGGCCCGGGGAAGGCCTTGCGGTGGAAACGGGCGATGAGCGCGATCTCGTCGAGCTCCGCCTGGCTGAGGCCGATGATCTCGCTCGCCGAGATGAGGTAGGCGGCGTGGCGGTGGTGCGCCTTGTCGCTGACGAAGGTGCCGATGTCGTGCAGCAGCGCGGCCACCGACAGGTACAGCCGCGACGCGGGGTCGAGCCCGCACACCTCCGTGAGGCCGTCGAAGAGCTGGAGCGCGAGCGCCTGCACCTGCCGCGAGTGGTGCTCGTCGAAGCGGTACTTCTGGCCCAGGGCGCATGCGGCGGAGTCGATCTGCCGCCAGAGCGGGGGCTCACCGGTGCGGGCGGCGGCCTCGGTCGCGCTGCGGGCGTCGAGGATCATGCCGTCGAGCATCGAGGCCTCGGGGAAGGCGACGCGCCGCGCGCGCGTGATGTCGAGGAAGGCGTTGAGCTCGAGCAGCGCCACGCGGCCGCGCTCGGCCTCGGCGTGGCTCAGGCCGTAGCGCTCCGCGAGGTCGTCGGGGCTCTCGTGCTCGAGCGCGTGGAAGAGGCGCAGGAACTCGCCCCGCGCGATCACCATGGCGCCGAGGTCGGTCTCGGTGCGGCCGGCGCGGGCGAGCAGCTTCGGCAGCGGGTCCGACAGCACGATGAGGTGGCCGACGGGCGGCAGGTCGTGGATGCGGGTGATCGAGCGCGAGACCTTGCCGAGGAAGGCCTCGAGCGCCGAGGTGAGCGAGGGCTGCGGCACCCGCGTGGTCTGCACCAGGCGCAGCGTGCCCATCTGCCGCGTCTCGGCGAAGACGATGAGCCCGTCGCGCTGGATGATGATCTCGGTCGAGCCCGCGCCCAGGCTGAGGACCATGCAGACGCCCCGCCGGAACCCGAAGCGCGCCCCGATGCTGTGGTCGATGTACTGGTAGAGGAGGCGCGTCTCCTCGATGGCCTCGATCACCTCGAGCCGGATGCCAGAGATCCGCTCGACGCGGTCGATGAAGACGTCGCGGTTGGCCGCGTCCCGCACCGCGGTGGTCGTCACCGCGCGCGCGGCCGGCACCTGGTAGGTGTCGAGGACGGCGCGGAAGTCCTTGAGGGTCTGGCCCACCTTGCGGGTGGTCGCGCTCGAGATGCGGCCGGTCTGGAACGTATCCGCGCCGATCGAGATAGGGACGCTCAGGTGCTCGACGTGGCGCAGGTCCGGGCTGCCGGAGACGAGCTCGCTGATCGCCATCCGGATCGCGTCGGAGCCGACGTCGATGGCGGCGAGGAGCCGGGGCGGCGCCGCGACCGGACGGGGACGCCGGCCGCGCGTGGGCCGCGGCTCGGGCTTGGGCTCACGCTCCTGCACCGGCTCGTCCTCTCCCCCTGTCGCCCCGCGTCAGAGGCGCGGGATGACGGTCTCCTTGCGCGCCGTGACGTTCAGCTTGTAGCTCACCTTGTGGTCGGCCCCGTGCGCGCCGACGAAGACCTCGTAGAGGCCCGGCTCGAAGGCCCCACCCACGATTGGATTCTTGCCCGCGACGCCGGTGTCGTCAACACAGCGGACGATGGCCTTGTCGCTGCCGAGCGGGCCGCGGACGAGCAGCGTCGTGTCCTCGGCCGCGGTGACGTAGAGGCGCAGCGCGTCGAACTTCTCGCGGATCTCGACGAGCGCGTCGGGGCGGGCGCCGGCGCCGAAGCCCTTGCAGCGCCGGTACTGGTCCGCGACCTTGCCCGTCTTCACCGGCGCGAGCTCCTTGATCGCCGCGGGACCGCCCGCGGTCGCCTCGGCGACCAGCATGGGGTCGCCGGCGAACTTGGGCGCGAGCGAGACGGCGCCCGCGCGGGCCTTGGCCCTGAGCGTCGCGAGGTCCTGGGCCGCGTAGGCGACCTTCGCGGTCGCCTTCACCTGCTTCGGCATGACGGCCGGCACCACCCAGGTCACGGTGGCGAAGATCGCGGCCCCGAGCACGAGGCCGGCGCCCACGCCCTTGAGCGCGCTGCGCTTGACCGCCGCGCGCCGCTCGGGGGCGGCGAGGAGCACCATCGGGAGCGCGAGCGGCCAGATGAACATGCTCGCGAAGAGCACGCCCAGGTCGTCGCCCTTGTCGTCGGCGGCCTGGCCGGCGCGCTTCGGCAGCGTGCGCCACCGCGTCGCCATCAGCACGCCGCCGATGATCGCGAGCGGCACGACGCAGTAGGCCCAGATGCCCCAGCCGTAGGTGCCCAGCAGGGCGCCCATACCGAGGCCCACCGTCGACCCGGCGAGGTACTGGGACCCGTCGAGCATGCCGGCGGCGCTGGCCGCGGCCTTGCGCCCGCCGAAGTCCATCGAGGCGGTGCCCGCGAGCAGGCCGTGGCAGCCGTTGAGGAAGAAGTAGGTGATGATGAGGATGATCGCCGCGACCCACGGGCCGGGGTGGACGAGGCCGAAGACGAGGAGCAGCAGCGCCTGCACGGCATAGGCGATGGCCGTCACGGGGCCGCGCCGCGACTGGAAGTACTTGTCCGAGACGTAGCCGAGGACGAGCGAGCCCAGGATGGCGGCCACGATCTGGCCGACGAACGCGAACTGGAACACGATCGAGTCGGGCCCGACCCGCTGGACCTCGAGGAAGTACGCCGGCCCCCACTGCTCGAGCGAGTGGCGCACCGTCCCGGTGCACATCATCGCCATCGCGATGATGACCAGCGTCGGCGAGGCGAAGAGGGTCCGGAGCAGCGCGCCGATGGTCGGCTTCTCCCCGGTGTCGGTCTCGTTCGCGAGCTTCTCGTCGACGCGGGGGAAGCCCAGCTCCTCGGGCGTGTTGCGCACGAGGGCGAACGTGAAGAGCCAGAACACGGCGACCACGCCCGCCGGGATCCAGAAGACCCACTGCCACGGGAGCACCGCCACGATGAAGCCGCCGACGCCGATCGCGAGCAGGCGGCCGAGCTGGATCATCATGCCGAAGAGCCCGGCGAAGACGCCGCGCTCGTTCATGCGGAACCAGGCCGCGTTCACCTTCACCACCGAGAGCGCGCCGAAGGTCTGGAAGAAGAAGTTCGCCATCCCGACGACGACGAAGAACGTGAGGAAGCGGGTGAAGATGCCGGCGCCGAAGATGATGTTGAAGGCGAACGCCCCGACGCCGCCGATGAGGATCGCCTTGCGGCCGCCGATGCGATCGGCGAGCGGCCCGTTCAGGAACACGGACAGGCCGTAGACGATCAGGCAGGCCGAGATGACCACGCCGATCTCGGCCTTGGTCCAGCCGAGCTCGGACGTGATGTAGGGGTTCGCGACGGTCATGTTGTAGCGGCTCATGTAGTAGCCGGCGTACATCAGGCCGAGCGGGAACCAGTTGAGGAAGCGGCGGGAGGGGAAGCCCGGGGCGTGGGGTTTCGGCGCCGGGGCGCCCTCTGTGGACATGGCCGGTGTGGGTGCGCTCACGAGGCGGTAATACCACGCAAGCCCCGGCGAATACAACGGTTCGGACCAGCGACCGGAGCCGTGGCGCCATCACGCTCGCGGGATTAAGATTCAAAGCATGACCGTGCACAAGGCCGTGGTGAGGGACGGACGCCTTCGCCTCGACGAGCCGACCGACCTCCCCGAGAACTCGGAGGTCCCGCTCTTCGAGGCGGATCCCTTCGAGCACATCGAGTCGTTCGACGAGCTCGACGCGGACACCCGTGCCCGGCTCGAGGAGGCTCTCGATCGCGGCTGGGACGAGCTCGAGGCGGGCGGGGGGCTCTCACTCGGGGAGTCCCTCGACCGGCTGCGCGCGCGGTGAGGGCGCCACGGTTGTAGGTCAGGGCCGCCGCAGCACGGCGCCGTAGTTGCCCGACGGCTGCAGCGGCCCCAGCGCCGCGGTGAGGCCGGCGCCGGCCGCGAGCTCGGCGAGCTCCGCCGGCGCCACGTGCACCCAGTCGAACCACGGGCCGCGCACGGCGCGGTAGAGGACGCGGAGGCGGACGGCGCCGACGTCGCGGCCGGCGCGGCGGTTGCGCGCGTGATAGGCGAGGTGCTGCGGCTCGGTCGTCATCGTCACGTCGAGCGACGTGGCGAGGATGGCGCCGCCGGGGCGCAGCGCCGCCGCGAGGTGCGCGACGAGGCGGCCGGCGCCGGTGACGTCGCCGCCGATGCCGAGGTTGTTGTTGCCGAGGAGGATCGTGTCCCACGGGCCGCCGAGGTCGCGCCAGACGTCGCCCTCCCGCACCTCGCGCAGGCCGCGCCGGCGGCACACGTCGCAGAGGCCCGGGGAGAGGTCGAGGCCGACCACGTGCAAGCCGGCGGCTTGCAGCGGCAGCGCCAGGCGGCCGGCGCCGCACCCGGCGTCGAGCACCTCGCCGCGCGCGTGGGCGAGCAGCGCCTCCTCGTGGGGGCCCGCGCTCGCGTCGAGGAACGCCGCGGCGGGCAGCTCGACGATCAGGCCGTCGTCGCGCTCGAGGCCGACCGGGTGCGGGCGCCCGGCGAGGGCGTCCTCGACCGCGCGGGCGATGAGGTCCATGCCCGCGGCGCTGGGCGCGGCCGGCACGTTACCCGATGCGGCGCCGCAGCTCGGCCGCGGACCGCCGCAACGCGGGCTCGTCGCCGACCTCCTCGATCATCCGGAGGTGGGCGGCGATGGCGCGGGGCCGCTTCGGCTTGAGCCCCGCGTCGAGCAGGGCGGTGAGCGCCTGCATCGCCTCGGCCACCCGCGGCTCCTCGCGGTGCTGGAGCATGGCGCCGAGGAACTCGAAGTCCTCGGGGGGCGCCGGGTACTTCGCGAGGTAGCCATCGACGGCCCTGGTCACCTCGTCCGGCCCGAGGGCCGCCACCACCTTGGCGACGAGCTTGGCCCGCGTCTCGGTGGCCTCGTCCGGGGCGGCGGGCTTGCCCGCGGCGCCCTCGAGCAGCTTGGCGACGCCGCCGGTCTCGAAGAGGCGGTCGAGCGCCGCGCGGTAGCTCTTCTGGGCGCGCTGCTGCCCCTTGCCCGGCTTCGCCCCGTCGCGGTCGCGGGAGCTGGTCTGGCTGCTGCGATCTCGCTTGGCGTCGATCTCGCGCCAGCTCTTGCGCGGTCGGTCGCGGTCGTCATCCGGCACGGGGCCCTCCGGTCGCTCAAAGCGTAGCCTCGGGCGGGGAGCCGGTCAATGCGATTGACGCATTGCGCCGCGAGTCTCCGTCGAGAAAACCGGCCGCCGGGACGTTTGCGCTGCAACGAAAACCGGGCCGGGAGTGATCTCATCAATCAAGGATTGGCAGAGCTTCGCCGAGCCGTCCGCCCAGGCACAGGCGCACTCATGGGGAAGCGGTATCTCATCATCTCGGACCTGCACCTCGCCGACGTGGAGGATCACGCCGACGGGTGGAAGGCCCACAAGGCGTCGCGCTATGTGTTCGACGAGCAGCTCGACGAGCTCGTCGCCAGCCTCGAGGCGCAGGCCCGCGCCGGCGAGGACCTCATCCTGGTGCTCAACGGCGACATCTTCGACTTCGACATCGTCACGGCCATCCCGGATCCCGCCCCGTTTCCGGTGAGCGCGCGCGAGCGCGGGCGGGGGGTGCTGCAGCCGACCGAGGAGAAGTCGGTCTGGAAGCTCGGGCTGATCCTCAAGCACCACCCGCGCTTCGTCGCCACCCTCGCGCGCTTCCTCGCCGCCGGCCATCGGGTGGTGTACGTGCTCGGCAACCACGACCGGGAGCTGCACTTCCCGGCCGCGCAGGCGGCGTTCATCGCCGCGATCGCGGCCCGCGCCCCCGAGGCCGGCCGCGCGCTCGTGGCCGCGGGCGTGCAGTTCGAGGAGTGGTTCTACTGGGTGCCGGGCGAGATCTACGTCGAGCACGGCAACCAGTACGACCACTACAGCTCCTACCGCCACATCCTCGCGCCGGTCGTGCGCAGCCAGGGTGAGGACGAGATCGCCGTGCCGATGGGGAACCTCACCAACCGCTACCTCGCGAGCGGCATGGGCTTCTTCAACCCGCACTCCGGCGACTTCATCCTCGGCCTCTTCGGCTACCTGGCGCACTGGCTCAAGTACTACGCCTTCACGCGCCGCAGCCTCATCGGCCGCTGGTTCGTCGGCAGCCTGCTGGTCCTCGCGAAGCTGCTCGAGACCAAGGGCAAGGCGCACCGGCAGAGCGAGAGCCACGCCGCCGCCCTCGCCGAGCGCGCCGCGCGGCTCGGCGTGCCGCTCGCGACCCTGCAGGCGCTCGATCGGCTGCAGCGGCCGCCGATGGCGACGAAGCTCTTCCGCGTGATCCACGAGTTCTGGATCGACCGGCTCGGCGTGGCGGCCGGGATGGTCGCGCTCACCATCGTCCTCGCGCTCACCGGCGTCCCGCTGTGGGCGAAGCTGATGGTGCCGCTGTCCGCCTTCCCGCTGCTCTACTTCATCTATGACTGGGCCGTGCGGGGCGACACCCTCTACACCGTCGAGAAGGAGGTCCCGCGCTACGCGGAGGCCATCGCGAGCCGGCTCGGCGTGAAGGTGGTGAGCTTCGGTCACACCCACATCCCGCAGCTCGTGCCGCTCGCGCGCGGCGTGGTGTTCGTCAACTCGGGCACCTGGGCGCCGATCATGCGGAAGACCGACGACCGGCGGCTGGCGCCGGGCTACCGCAACTTCGTGGTGTGCGCGTTCGACGGCCGCGACGTCGCCGTCACCCTCGACTCCTGGCTCCCCGGCGAGCAGGTCGAGCGCGAGCCCGACGTCGTGCCCCTCGGCGCGCCCGGCGCGCGGCGGCCCGACGCCGCTCCCGCCTTCGCGGCGCAGCGCGCCGCGCAGTAGCTACATCCCGTACTTCGCGAGCTTCTTGTGCAGCCCCTCGCGGGTGATGCCGAGGGCCTCGGCGGTGCGCGTCTTGTTGCCGCCGCGCTCGCGCAGCGCCTCGGTGAGGAGCCAGCGCTCGACCTCCTCCATCTGATCCTTCAGCGTGCCCTTCTGCGGCGCGATGCGGCCGACGAGGCTCTCGACCTTGCGCAGCTGCGGCGAGAGGTGCTCGGGCTCGATGAAGGCGCCGGGATCGCACTGGATGACGAGGCGCTGGACCTCGTTCTCCAGCTCGCGCACGTTGCCCGGCCAGTGGTACTGGCAGAGCAGCTCGAGCGCGGCCGGCGAGATCCCCGCCACGGGCTTCTTCATGTCGGCCGAGTACTTGGCGAGGAAGTGCTCGGCCAGGAGCGGGATGTCCTCGCGCCGCTCGCGCAGCGCGGGCAGCCGGATGGGGAAGACCTTGAGCCGGTAGTAGAGGTCCTGGCGGAAGCGGCCGCCCTCGACCTCGGCCTCGAGCGCGCGGTTGGTGGCCGAGATGACGCGCAGGTCGACCTGGCGGGAGGCGCTGGCGCCCACGGGGCGGACCTCGCTCTCCTGCAGCACCCGCAGCAGCTTCGCCTGGAGCCCGAGCGGCAGCTCGGTGATCTCGTCGAGGAAGATGGTGCCGCCGCTCGCGATCTCGAAGAGGCCCTTGTGATCGTGATCGGCGCCGGTGAACGCGCCCTTCTTGTAGCCGAAGAGCTCGCTCTCGAGCAGGTTCTCCGGCAGCGCCGCGCAGTTCTGCGCCACGAAGAGCTTGTCGCGGCGCCGGGACTGGTAGTGGATCGCCCGCGCCACCAGCTCCTTGCCGGTGCCGGTCTCGCCCTCGATGCAGACGGCGGCGCGCGTGTCGATGACCTTCTCGAGCTGGTGGAAGATCGTCTTCATCGCGGCGCTCTCGCCGATGATGCCGGTCTGCCGCTTCTCCTCGCGCCCGCGCAGGTAGCGGTTCTCGCCGCGCAGCTGCTCCTCCGCGATGCGCAGGCGCGACAGCAGCCGGGCGTTCTCGATGGCGAGCACCGCCTGGGTCGCCAGCACGGACAGCAGCTCGAGGTCGCGCTCCTTGAAGATCCCGGCCGAGGCGCGGTTGTCGCACTGCAGGACGCCGCGGATGACGTCGCCGTCCCACAGCGGCACGCCCAGCGACGAGAGGATGCGCGCGCCCATGATGCTCTCGGTGCCGCCGAGCTCCTCGGGCGCGTTGGCGAC
Organism: Polyangia bacterium; assembly: GCA_036504295.1. Classification (GTDB taxonomy): domain Bacteria; phylum Myxococcota_A; class Polyangia; order JACRCY01; family JACRCY01; genus DASXVK01. The sequence continues at coordinate 13,210 of DASXVK010000661.1, read as the reverse complement.
GAGCACCGCCGCGCGGTCGCGCAGCACCCGCCGGAGCACGGCGCGGCTCGTCTTCACCGGCCCCTCGTCCCGCGACTCGCGGCCGGGGCGGGCCTTCGCCAGCACCGGCACGAAGCGGTCGTCGCCCTCGTTCGAGAGCAGGATGGCGACGTGGGTGGCGCGGGGCAGGAGGTCGAAGACGGCCTCGGTGACGGCGTCGAGGACGTCGCCGAGCTCGAGGCGCCGCCGGCCGAGCTTCTTCAGGGCCTGGTAGATCGCCAGGGCCTCGGTCGGGTCCCGCTCGACCTTGCCCTCGACCTCGCGCAGCTCCGAGAGCGAGCGCAGCGCGATGACGCGCTCGGCGCCGTCGGTCTCGTCGGCGGGGACGTGGCACTCGATGGCGACCGGAGCCGCCGGATCGCCGAGGAGCAGCACGTCGCCGTCGCGGAGCACGACCTCGCGGTGGTTCGCGTCGAGCTCGATGAGCCGCTCGCCCCGCTTCACCCGCGAGCCGTTGGTCGACCGCAGGTCGCGGTAGATGTACTGGTCGTCCTCGCGGAAGACCTGGCCGTGCTCGCCGGAGAGGTGGTAGTCGGGCAGGGTGAGGGCGTTGCCGGGGTTGCGGCCGATGCCGACGACGCCGGGGTTGTCGGACTCGAAGGTCCGGCCGCTCTGCTCGCCTGCCTGAACGTGGAGCTGGATCATCGCTGAGCCGCCGGCGCGCTGCGACATCCGGCGCTGCCGTGATCGGGGCCGGATGGCTCCCCGGAGTGGCACAAGTCTAGGGGAAGGTCCCCGATAGTGTCAACGAAAAAGCCAGCTTGGCGCCGCCGTGAATGAACGTTCACGGCCGGTCCGGCGGGTCAGCGTGTACTCCCCGGTCGCCGCCCGCGACCGAGAAAGTCCTTTCCATCGCCGTACGCCGTTGCCTATAGTAGGCAGACACCAGACTGGCTGCGTGCCTGTGCTCCGCTCAGTCCTGCTGCTCGATAGCCACTTCCGTACGCTCGACGTGCTGGCCTTCGCGTTCGAGCGGGACGGCTATCACGTCTTCCGTGCGCACGAGCTGGAGCTGGCCGCGGAGCTCGCCCGCCACGAGGGCCCCCAGCTCCTCATCTACAACGTCGGGCCCGAGGACACCGACGCGGCCGCGCTCTGCGCCACGGTGCGGCGGCGGCCGGAGTTCGAGGGTGTGCCGCTGCTCGTGGTCGCCGAGGGGATCGGGCGCGATGTGCTGCTCGGCGCGGGCGCCTCGGCGTACCTGGCGCGGCCGGTCTACCTACGCGATGTCGTCACCCTCGCCCGCGTGCTCGCGGGGCTCGCGCCCGCCCGCGATGCCGGCAACCGGCTGGGTTACGAGGGCCGGCTCGCCGACTTCGGCCTGTACTTCCTGGTCCGCGCGCTGGCCGCGGCCGGCATCACCGCGGTCCTCACCCTCGGGCGGCAGGGGCGCCGTGGCGAGATCCACTTCTCCGGCGGCGAGATCACCGCGGCGCAGCTCGCCGGCGTGACGGGACCGTCGGCGATCCACGCGATGCTGCTGTGGGGCGACGCGGCGCTCTCGCTGCGCCTGACCGAGGTCGCCCGCGTGCGCCGGATCTCGCAGCGGTCCGAAGAGACGCTGGCGGAGTGCGAGCGCTTCCTGCGCGACTTCCGCGCCGCGGCGGCGCCGCTCGGCGAGCCCGAGACCGTGCTCACCCAGGACCTCACGCTCGTCGCCGCGCAGATCGGGCAGATCCCGGCGCAGGTCGCGCCGGTGCTGCGGCTCTTCGACGGGCGGCGTACGCTCGCGGAGGTCGCCGCGGACAGCCCGTTCGCCGCCTTCGACTCGCTGCGCATCGCGGGCCGCCTCTTCGAGCTGGGCGCGATCCGCCCGGTCGAGGGGCCGGCGCGCGCCTCGGAGGTGGTGCGCGGCGAGATGCTCGCGCCGCAGCCGGCCACGGCGCCGGCGGCCCCGGCGGCGAAGGTCGTGGTGGATCCGGCGAGCCTGGCGGACCGGCTCGAGACGATGCTCGCGGACCAGGCGCCGATCCCGCTGGCGATGCCGAAGCCGGCCCTCGAGCCGGGCCCCGCCGCGGCGCCGCCGACCGGGCTCGTGCCGCTCGATCAGCCGCTGCTGCCGATCCTGCCGATGCCGTTCGTGGGGCCGCCGCCGGTCGTCGCGGCGGCGCCGGCGCCCGTCGTGGCCGCGCCGCCGCCCGCGGCCGAGCCGGTGGCCGCGCCCCCGGTGGTGGTCGCACCGCCGCCGGTCGTGGTCGCACGGCCGCCGGTGGTGGTCGCACCGCCGCCGGTCGTGACGCCCCCGGTGGCGGTCGCGCCGCCCGTCGCAGTCGCGGGCGTGATGACGATGCGCACGGACGCGCCCGCCGTCGTGATCGCGCCGCCGAGCGTGGTGGTCGCGCCGCCGAGCGTCGAGATCGCGCCGCCGCCCGCCGTGGTCGTGGCGCCGCCGCCGCCGCCGCCGGCCGTGGTGGTCGCGCCGCTGCCCCCCACCGAGCCGCAGTCGGTCACGTTCTCGCTCCGGCCCGCGGTCCCCCTCGCCGCCGCCCCGCCGCCGGCCGCCGCCCCGCTCGCCGCGCCCGCCGCGCCGCCGGCGCCGCCGGCGGCCTCGCTCCCCGGTGCGGTCGCGCTCACCCCCGCGCTCGGCCCGAGCAGCGCCTTCTCGGCGCTCGAGGAGGAGTTCTTCGCCCGCGAGCACGAGCACCTGGCCCAGGCAGCCGAGAAGCCGGACACCTTCGAGGACCTCGAGGGGCCCGACGACGCGGCGGCCGGCCTCGCGCGCTGGTTCGGCGGCGGCAACGGCAATGGCAACGGCAAGGGCAAGGGGACGGGGAAGCCCGGGAGCGCGGCGCCTGCGCCGAGCAAGGGCGGGGGCGGCAGCGGTAAGAAGGGCAACGGCAAGCGCAAGTAGCGGCCGGGCCGCCGCCGCGCCCACGCGCTGGACCCGGTCAGCGCCCCGTTCGCGCTACGGCGCCTGCCGGATGTTCCAGCTCATCTCCGCCGACCCCAGCACCCCCGCGAACCGCAGCGTCACGCGCTTCGTGTGCGGCCCGATGAGCGGCGTGCCGTCGGGGAGCTTGTCGGGGAAGCGGATCTGGTAGGGCGAGTAGAACGAGCTCACCGGCTGGATCCGCGGCGAGGCCGGATAGAAGGCCTCGAGCTCCGCCGCCGGCACCTTCTTCAGCTTGCGGATCTCGAGCGGCCGCACCTCGTGCCCCTCGTCGGTCAGCAGGCTGATGCGCCAGATCGTGTTCGCCTTCTCGAAGTCCACCCACTCGAAGCGGGACGCCCCGGCCGACACGTAGAACACGTTCCCGGTCGCGAGCTCGTCGAGCTGGGTCTTGAGCAGCGCCTCCTGCTCGGCGGCCGTGAGCTGATACGTGGCCGAGTAGCGCACCGCGTACGCCCACCGGAAGTCGTAGGACTTCCAGGTCGCGGCCGCGTCGAGCGAGGTGTCGTAGTCCTTGGTGATGAGGATGGTGCGCGTCCACCGCTGGTACACGCTGCGATAGTCGTTGGGGCGGTACGTCCGCGGCGTCTGGCCGAGGTCGACGTAGGTGGCCGCCCCGGGCCCGCAGCCGGCCGTCGCGCTCAGCGCCCAGCACAGCGCGACCAGGGCGCGCAGGCCCGGTCTCACCGGAAATCCTCGCGGGTGTAGAGAGCCGAGAGCGGGACCTGCTGCTCGACGGCCTCGCGGCCGCCCTCCTGGCGGTCGACGAGGACGCAGACCCGCACGACCTCGAGCCCGGCGTCGCGGGCCCGGGTGATCGCGGTCAGCGTCGAGGCGCCGGTCGTGACCACGTCCTCGAGGATGGCGACCTTCGTGCCGGGCGCGATCGTCTTGAGCCCCTCGATGTACTGGCCGGTGCCGTGGCCCTTGGGCTCCTTGCGGATGTAGAAGGCGTTGAGCGGCCGCGCCGCGAGGTAGCTCGCGAACGAGGTGGCCGAGCAGAGCGGGTCGGCGCCCATGGTCGGCCCGCCGACGGCGGCGACCTCGGGCGCCTCGCGCGCGAGCAGGGCGTTGAGGAGCCACCCGGTGAGGAAGTGCCCCTCCGCGGTGAGCACCGTCTGCCGGCAGTCGATGTAGAAGTTGCTCTTCTTCCCCGACGCCAGGACGACCTCGCGCTCCTGGTACGAGAGGCGGCGCAGCAGGTCGAGGAGCCGCGCGCGGTGGCTCGCGAACAGGGCGTCGCTCATGGCGGGCACGGCTCCTCCTCTAGGGCTTCTTCTTGAGCTTCTTGCGGAACGCGGGCGCGGGCGGAGCGCCGGGCGCGCCGAGGGCGTCGCTCTCCGCCGGCGGAGCGCCGGGGGCGGCCGGGGCGGGCGCCGGCGCGGCGGCCGGCGCGGCGGGCGCCGCGGTGGCGCCCGTCGGGGCCGGGGTGGGCGCCGGGGCCGGCGCGGCCGGACGGGGCGCGGCGGCCGGGGCCGGTGGAGGCACGGGCCGGGCCGCGGGCGCGGGCATCGTCGAGCGGGCCGGGGGCGCTGCGGGGCGCACCGGCGGCGGCGCGGGGCGGGCCGGCGTCGTGGGGCGCGGCGGCGGGGTCAGGCGCGCCGGCGCGGAGCGCGGGGCGAGCTTGGGCGGCGGCGTCCCGGGACGCGCGCCGGGCCGCAGCTCCGGGCGGGCCGGCGCGGCCGGGCGGGGGGCGCCCTCGGCGCGCTCGGCCTCGAGGTCACCCATGTCCACGCGGCCGCGGAACGAGGCGCCCGCGACGATGATGACCCGGGGCGCGGCGATGTCGCCGACCATGCGCCCCTCCTCGGTGATGTGCACGCTGTCCGAGGCCGTGATGTTGCCGACGAGCACGCCGCTGACGATGGCGTCCTTGACGTCCACGTCCGCCACCACCACGCCGTTCGGCTCGACGATGAGCGTGCGCGTCAGGCGGATGTTGCCCTCGACGCGGCCCTTGACCGTCAGATCCTCGTCGCCCTCGAGGTTGCCGCTGATACGGGTGTTCTCGCCGACACTCGTCTTCTGCGTCTCATCGTTGTTCATGCGTCGGTCTCCCGTCCGGGTTCTCGCGTCGCCCGCGGCGCTCGGCCCGGCCGTGGGCCGGGCGGGGTCGTCGCGGGCCTCCGCCTGAACAGCCCAGGGCGGCTACACGTCCATGTCGACGTTGCCCTTGAAGGTGGCGCCGTCGGCGATGAGGATGCGGGGCGACTTGATGTCGCCGACCATCTTGCCGTCGGCGCGGATCTCGACCTTGTCGGCGGCGTGGATGTTGCCCGTGACCTGCCCGCTGATGGTCACCGTCTGCGTCTGGATGTCCGCCTCGACGGTGCCGCCGTTCTCGACGAACAGGTTCTCCTTGAGGGTGATCTTGCCCTTCACGGTGCCCTGGATCACCAGGTCCTCATCGCCACTGATCTCACCGTCGATGACGATGGAGCTGCCGATCACCGTGTTCGCCATGTGCGGTATCTCCTTGACCACGGAGGCCTCTCGCGGCCCCACGTTCATGTGCATGTGCTACCTGCCGGCCTTGACGTCCTCGGGGAGCTCGACGTCCATCTCGATGCTGCCCTTGAACCGGGCGCCGTCCTCGATGATGATGCGCGGCGCGCGGATGTTGCCAGCCATCTTGGCGCTCGCGTTGATGGACACGCTGCCGGCCGCCACGATGTCGCCCCGCATCTGACCGTTGATGGTCACGTCGGCGACGTCGATGTCGGCCTCCATCACCCCGCTCTCCTCGAGCGTGAGGTGGTTCTTCAGCGCCACCGTGCCCTCGATCCGTCCCTCGACGATGAGGTCTTCGCTGCCGCTGAGGTTGCCGCGGATGGTGATCTGCTTGCCGATGATGCACGGTCCGCCTGCGGCCATGGAAGCTCCTTCCTTCAATCGCCGCGCGAGCCTGCGGCCCCGCGCCGGCGTGAGGCAAACCCTTGTAGGTTCGGGACACTATCAACGGGCCCCGGGGCTGTCAACACAGCGCCGGCTATTTGCCGAAGAGCTTCTTCACCGAGGAGAGCAGGCCGCCGCGGGGCGGCTCGCCCGCGGGCTCCTCGACAGGCATGGGCCCCGCGTGGAGCGGGTCGGAGAGGGCGAACTCCGCGGCGGGCGCGCGCCGCTCCGGCGCGGCGTCGCGCTCGACGTCGGTGCTCTCGTCGCCGTCGGGCAGGTGGTGGCGACCGGTGCCCGGGCGCGCGGCGTCGGCCGACCCCGGTTCGAGCGGCGCGCCCCACAGCCCCGCCAGCGCCGGCTCCGCGTCGGCGGTGTGGCTGAGCTCCCGCGCCCGCGCCAGCGCGTGCGCGAGCATCGCGTCGGTGAAGCCGAGCTCGACCGCGAGCGCCTCGAGGTCCCGCACGGCCGGCAGCTCGGCGACGCCGGCCGGCATCCGCGCGGCGGTCAGGGCGCGTCCGTTCGCGCCGCGCGGACGGGGGGGCCGCGGCGCGGTCGCGGTGGCTCGCGGGGGGGCCGTGGCGGCGGGCGGCGGCGGCGTCGCGGCGGCGGGTGGCGGCGGGGCGGCCGTGGCGCCGCTGCCCTCGGGGGGGAGCGGCCGCATGCCGCTGCCCTCGCCGACCGGGCCGCTGCCCTCGGTGATCACGGCCTGCATGGCGGTCGCCAGGCCCACCGGCAGGGCGCCGCTGCCGTACCGCGGCTCCGGGAGCACGCCGCTGCCCTCGCCGGGCCGCTGGCCGGCGTCCGGCGACGTCAGCTCTTGCCGGTGGGCGACCATGCGGTCGAGCAGCGCCTTGCTGGCGGTGTCGAGGCGCGTGAACTTGAGCCCCATGCCGTGAGGCTTCTGCGGGTGCTCCGGATCGAACTCCTTGACCCAGACGACCTTGCCCTCGCCCTTCACCACCGGCGAGCCATCGGCGAGCTGGAACTCGAAGCGGACCGCCGCGCCCACCGGCTTGGGGGTGCGCGACGCGATGAAGATCCCGCCCTTGCTCACGTTGGTCGCGTAGCGGTCGACGAAGGTGTCGACGTCGGGATACCGCAACCGGATGCGCAGCGCGGCGGGGGTCCGATCGGTGCCGCGCTTGTCGTTGTCCGCCATGGAAACCTCGACTGTCAGCATATCAGGGCGAGCGGCCGCGTGTCGAATCTGCGGCCACATTGGCGTCAGGCCCGCCCGGGGGTAAGCTCGGGACGTGCGGCTGTCCCGCAAGAGCGAGTACGCGTGCCTCGCCCTCCTCGAGCTCGCGGCCCATCACGGGCGGCGGCTCGTGAAGACGACCGACATCGCGCGCCGCCAGGGCATCCCGCGCGAGTACCTCGCCCAGATCCTGAACGCGCTCAAGGCCGCCGGCTACGTCGCGGCGGTGCGCGGCGCCCGGGGCGGCTACCGCCTCGCGCGCGCGCCGGCGGCGATCAGCGTGGCCGAGATCGTGCGGCTCATGGACGGGCCGCTCGCGCCGGTCGCCTCGGTGAGCAAGTACTTCTACGCCCGCACCCCCATCGCCCGCAGCCGCAAGCTGCGCCTCCTGCTCAAGGACGTCCGCGACTACACCGCCCGCCTGATGGAGGGCACGAGCTTCGCCGACCTCGTCTGAGGCGCCGAGCCGCGCGGCCCTCTTGTCGGGCCGGCGTCATTGTTGATAACATCGGTCAACAATGTCGCCCACGACCGCCGCCCTCCCCGCCGCCGCGGCCGCCACCGTCCCGGAGGAGCCCGAAGACCGGCCGCGGCCGCTGCGGCCCGCGCGCGTCGCGCTCTGGCTGGGCCTCGCCGCCGCCGCCGCCGCCGCCGCCGCGTGGGACGCGCACTCCGGCGCGCTCCGGACCTTCTCCGGCGTCACGCCGCCGCTGGTCTGGAGCTCGCTCGCGCTGCTCGGGCTCGCCTTCGGCTGCGAGTTCGTCGACGCGACCATCGGCATGGGCTACGGCACCACGCTCACGCCGGTCCTGCTGATCCTCGGCTACCCCGTCAAGACCGTGGTCGCCGCGGCGCTCCTCAGCCAGCTCCTCGCCAACGTCGCCGTCGCCTTCTTCCACCACCAGGCCGGCAACTACGACTTCTGGCGTGACCGCCGCGCGCGCAACGCGGGGCTCATCATGGGCGGCGTCGGCCTCGGCGTCTCCGCCGTCACCATGCTCGTCGCCATCCGGATCGACGCGTCGCTCCTGCGCCTCGGCATCACCGTCATGGTGATCGGGATTGGCCTCTTCATGCTGGCCGCCGCGAACTTCAAGCTGCGCTTCCGCATGGGCGGCATCGCCGCCCTCGCCGGCGTCGCCGCCTTCAACAAGGCCTTCAGCGGCGGCGGCTACGGCCCGCTCGTCGCCGGCGGCCAGGTGCTGGTCGGCATGCCGGTGCGCGCGGCCGTCGCCACGACCGCCATCGCGGAGGCCCTCGTCTGCGTCGCCGCCGTCGTCGCGTACTACGCCGCCGGCCAGCGCATCCCGCTCTATCTGGTGCTGCCGCTCGTCGCCGGCGCGATCCTCTCGACGCCCCTGTCGGCCTTCACCCTGCGCCGCCTCCCGCCCGGCCTCGTCCGGCGCCTGATGGGGTTCGCGATCGTGGCGCTCGGCCTCTGGGCGCTCGTCCAGCGGAAGGGCGTCTGATCACACGGCCCCTCTTGGCTTCCCCCGCGCAGCGCGATAGCGTGCAGTCGGACCCCGGAACGTAGGTCCTCGAGGTACATCCATGGCGGACTACCGCATCCACGAGCACCCGATCCTCGCCGTCCCGCAGGCGCCTCCGGACCTCGCGTTCACGTTCAACGGGCAGCCGCTGCGCGCCCGCCGCGGCGAGACCATCGCCTCCGCGCTCTTCGCGAACGGGGTGCGGGTCTTCGGCCACCACCCCAAGGACGGCGCCCCGCAGGGCATCTTCTGCGCGAACGGCCAGTGCGCGCAGTGCTCGGTGATCGTCGACGGCGTCTCGGTCAAGAGCTGCATGGTGCCCGTGGCCGAGGGGATGCAGGTGGCGCCGCTCGACGGCCTCGCCGCGCCGCCCGAGGCGAGCGGCGCGCCCCAGCTGCGCGACATCGAGACCCTCGAGACCGAGTGCCTCATCCTCGGCGGCGGCCCCGCCGGGCTCTCGGCGGCGATCGAGCTCGGCCGCGCGGGCGTGAACGTCGTCCTCGTCGACGACAAGCACGCGCTCGGCGGCAAGCTCGTGCTGCAGACGCACAAGTTCTTCGGCTCGATCGAGGCGTGCCACGCCGGCACGCGCGGCCGGGACATCGGCCGGAAGCTCGAGGACGAGGTGCGCGCCCTGGAGAGCGTGCGGGTGTGGACCGAGACGACCGCGCTCGCCGTCTTCTCCGACCGCAAGGTCGGCGTCCTGCGGCGCGGGCGCTACCTGCTCGTGCAGCCCCACGCGCTCCTCGTGGCGACCGGCGCCCGTGAGCGGTCGCTGGTCTTCAAGGGCAACACCCTGCCCGGCGTCTACGGGGCGGGCGCGTTCCAGACGCTCGTCAACCGCGACCTCGTGCGCCCGACCGCGCGCCTCTTCGTCATCGGCGGCGGCAACGTCGGGCTCATCGCCGCGTACCACGCGCTGCAGGCGGGCATCCAGGTGGTCGGGCTGTGCGAGGCGCTGCCGGAGTGCGGCGGCTACAAGGTGCACCGCGACAAGCTCGTGCGCATGGGGGTGCCGATCTACACCTCGCACACCGTCCTGTCGGCGAACGGCGCCGAGGAGGTCGAGAGCGTCACCATCGGGCGCTTGGACCCCGCCTGGCGCCCGGTCCCGGGCACCGAGCGCACGTTCGGCTGCGACACGGTCCTGGTCGCCGTCGGCCTCGAGCCCGTCGACGAGTTCCTGCGCAAGGGGCGGGAGTACGGGCTGCCGGTCTTCGCCGCCGGCGACGCCGAGGAGATCGCCGAGGCGAGCGCGGCGATGTTCACGGGGCGCATCCGGGGGCTGGAGATCGCCAAGGCCCTGGGGCGCGACGTGGGCGACATCCCGCCCGAGTGGCACCGCACCGCCGAGGTGCTGAAGGCGCGCCCGGGCGCGGTCGTCACCGAGGAGATCCCGCCGGACGAGCAGGGCGTCTTCCCGGTGTTCCACTGCTCGCAGGAGATCCCGTGCAACCCCTGCACGAGCGTCTGCGCCAAGCACGCGGTGCTCATCGAGGGCGACGACATCCTCGGCCTGCCGACGATGGCGCCCGGGATCGAGTGCGACGCGTGCGAGAAGTGCGTGGCCGTCTGCCCGGGCCTCGCGATCACGCTCGTCGACTGCCGCAAGCCGCTCGATGGCCAGGTGACGGTCACCATCCCGCACGAGTTCATGCAGACCGCGATCAAGCCCGGCGATGCCGTGACCGTGCTGGACACGCTCGGCGCCGTGCTCGGCAACGTGCGCGTCGAGCGGGTGCGGGCGCCGAAGTTCGCCGACCACGCCGCGCTCGTGAAGGTGCGCGCGCCGCTCGACATCGCGAAGCTGATCGCCGGCATCCGCGTGCAGGAGCCGGGCGTGACCGAGCCCCTCGACGCGACCGTCGCGCGCCCGGGCGATGACGAGGTCGTCTGTCGCTGCGAGCGGGTGACGGCCGGCGAGCTGCGCGCGCTCATCCGCGGCGGCGTCCGTGACATGAACCAGCTCAAGGCGGCCACGCGCTGCGGCATGGGCGCGTGCGGCGGCAAGACCTGCCCGAGCCTGATCAGGCGGCTGTTCCGCGAGGAGGGCGTCGCCCCGGCCGCGATCACCGACCTGACCACCCGCCCCGTCCTGATGGAGGTGCCCCTCGGCGCCTTCGCCGGCGTCGCGGGCGACGAGGGGCCGGGCCCCGAGACCCCGAAGGCGAAGCCCGGCGCGCTCCAGGGAGGGCTGTGATGAGCACCGCCACCTACGACGCCATCGTGGTGGGCGCCGGGAGCGTGGGCCTGCCGTCGGCGCTGTTCATGGCCGAGGCGGGGCTCAAGGTCCTGTGCCTCGACCAGTTCCAGAGCCCGGGGCAGGGGAGCAACAAGGCCGCGATCGGCGGCATCCGCGCGACCCACTCCAGCGCGGGCAAGATCCGCCTCTGCCTCGACTCGCTGAAGATCTTCTCCACCTGGAAGGAGCAGCACGGCGACGACCTCGAGTGGCAGCAGGGCGGCTACCTCTTCGCGGTGTACCGGCCCGAGGAGGAGCGGATGCTGAAGGAGCTCCTCGTCGTGCAGAAGCGCGAGCGGCTCAACATCGACTGGCTCGACGCGGCCCAGGTGCTCGAGCACGCCCCCGGCCTCACCGCGGAGGGGCTCCGGGGCGGCACCTACTCGCCGGAGGACGGCGCGGCCTCGCCGATGCTGTCGTGCCTCGCCTTCCACCGGCGGGCGACGGCGCTCGGCGTCGATTTCCGCTTCGGCGAGCGCGTCACCTCGATCATCCGGCGCAAGGGGCAGGTGGTCGGCGTCCGCACCGACCGGGGCGGGTACGCGACCACGACGGTGGTCAACGCCGCGGGCGCCTGGGCCCGGCCGCTCGCGCAGGCCGGCGGTCTCGACGCCCGCGTGCAGCCGGACTGCCACGAGGCCGGCATCACCGAGCCGGTCGCGCGCTTCCTGCGCCCGATGGTCGTCGACCTGCGGCCCGCGCCGGGCTCGCGCAACTACTACTTCTGCCAGCACCGCAGCGGCCAGGTCATCTTCTGCATCAGCCCCGATCCGCTGATCCTCGGCTCGGACCGGCGCGAGACCTCGACCTTCCTGCCGATGGTCGCGCGGCGGATGGTCACGCTCATGCCGCGGCTGGCGGCGCTGAAGGTCCGGCGCACCTGGCGCGGCCTCTACCCGATGACGCCCGACGGCTCGCCCCTCGTGGGCCGCTCGCCGGTCCTGCACGGCTACGTCGACGCGGTCGGCATGTGCGGTCAGGGCTACATGCTCGGTCCGGGCACCGGCGCCCTCGTGGCCCGCATCGTCACCGGCGCGCTCACGGAGGGCGACGCGCACACGCTGCAGGAGCTCGATCCCAACCGGAGCTTCGGTGACAGTGAAGCGCTGAAGTGACCGCTGCCGCGGTCCCGTTGACAGCGGACCCCCGAAGGTGGCATGCGAGAGGGGTGAGCGATCAAGAATATCCCGTGAACGTGAGGGTCGTCCGCGCCGATGGGCGCGCGGAGCTGGTCCGGGTGGGCACCGCCCGGCGCGAGGGCGACGGCTTCACGCTGGAGCTCGGCGAGCTGAGCCTCGGGGCCGCGGTCGACCGGCCGGCCCCCGCGCCGCGCGCCGCGCCCGCGAGCGGCGGGGGCATCGTGTTCCCCAACTACGGCCGCAGCAAGGGCGTGCCGGTCGCCGGCGCGTCCACCCAGGACCTGGAGTTCTACGCCAACGGGTGCCGGCGGACCCTGAACGATCCGTCGAAGTCGCGCTGGCACGACAAGGAGCGCGTGCTCCTGGCCGCGATCGAGGGCGAGCTGGCGCGCCAGAGCGGCGAGGCGCCGCCCGCGTCGTCCCGCGACGACGCCCCGCCGCTCTCCGACGACGACGCGCCGCTGCCGTCGGACGACGACGTGCCGTTCTAGGGGCGCTGCCACCGGCTGGTCGCGCGGCTGCCGGCGCGGCGCCCGCTCGTGCGCGCTGATGGTGCGCGAGCGCGACGGGGAGGTCGCCCTTGCAGCCGGGTGGGGCTGCGCTCCTCGCCGGTGCTGATCTCGAGGACGAGCTTGCTCGGGGCCCGCGCCTTGACCTCGTCGTAGCCACACTCGGCGCCCAACGGCATCCAGCTCCGCAATGGCCACGAGGGCGCCATTCGCGGCTACCTCCACGCCGACGGCGCGAACTTCGGCCTCCTGTCGCCCGACGGGACCTGGAAGGTGCGCGTCAACAACTCGGGACGACGGTCGAACCACCGCATACGCCATCTGCGCGCGGCTCGCGAATTGAGCCCGGGGCGCGTCGGAGCCAGCAGCGCGTTGCCCTGGCGGGCGGGTCGGCCCGGCCGGGCTTCGGGCCCCCCGGCGACGATGTGCGCCAACCCCACGGGGTACTGGGGTACGCTCGCTCACGTAAGACTTGCCGCTAAAAATGAACTTGCGCTTGTTTACTGGTCCTGCTCGTTCGGGCATGGTGAACTGTGGGCGCTGAACGCCCGCTGAGGGGTTCGTTGAGCGCGGTCGCTGTGCAACCGGGGGCTCCGTCGCAACAGGTGGCATGCCCCACGCGGGTGCCCCCCGCGTGACGCGCCTGTTGCTCGCCGCCCTGTGCGGCGCGGCCCTCGTCGCGCCGGCGCGGGCGTCGGCGCAGGGCACGCTGGTCATCACCTGCGACACCGTCATCGGCGGTGGCGCGGAGGTGCTGACCATCCGCGGGTCCGCGGCGCGCTGCCTCGGGGCGGTCCTCGGCACCATC